>DATABZ010000336.1:0-49565 GCA_036259315.1 Gemmatimonadales bacterium
CCGCGCGGGAGGTGACGACGCCGAGCTTTCCCAGATCCCCCAGCGTTCGGATCGACGTGGCACCGCGCTGGCCCACGATGCGGCGCGCCGAGGTAGGACCGATGCCGGGCACCCTCAGCAGCTCCTCGGGGGAGGCAGTCCGGATCTCGACGGGGAAACGCTCGGGGTGGGCGATCGCCCAGGCCGTCTTCGGATCCACGGCCAACGGCAGGTTGCCCGTGGGCTCGAACACGACCTCGTCCACGTCGAACCCGTACTCCCGCAGCAGGTGATCGGCCTGGTATAGACGGTGTTCCCGGAGCGCGGGGGCCGCCGGTGCGCTCTCGAGCGGGGTGTCCTCGATAGGGCGGAACGCGCTGAAGTGCGCGTGGTGGATGCCGCCCCCGGCGCCCAGCTGGCTGACGGTGCGAAGGATGGTGCGGTCCGAGTCGGAAGACGCACCGACGACGAACTGCATCGTCATGCCCGCGACGCCCCCCGGATGCAGCGCATCGCCGGGCTTCCCGTGCGCCCGCTCGGCGCGCTCACGCAACAGATGGCCGCGCACCTGCTCGAGGTTCGAGACGGTCGTTCCGAAGCTCTTGTCGGGTGCGATGGAGGCCAGACTGGCCCCGCACGGCGCCTCCAGGTTCACCGAGACCCGGCTGGCGAGCCGGGTGAGCCGCTCGACCTGAGCCGGCTCGGCGCCGGGCACCAGCTTCACATGGATGTACCCGCCGAAGCGGTGCCGCTCGCGCAGCAACTCGAGAGCAGTGATGAGATCGTCCATCACCTTCACCGGCCGACCCGGAATTCCGGTGGTGACGAAGAGCCCCTGGCACCATCCTCGCGCCCGTGCGCCCAGAAAGATCCGCACCAGCTCCTCGGGCTTGAGCAGCGTGCGGGGCATGTTTCGGTCCCGGCGCATCGGGCAATAGTGACAGTTGTAGCTGCAGGCATTCGTCATGAGGATGCGGAGGAGGGACATCCGCATCCCGGGAAGCGGGCGCAGGTGCCGGATGTTGATCGGCCCGAGCGCTCCGGTGGACCGCGCGTGTCGCAGCCTGGGCGGCAGGCCCTCGCGATCGTCGGCGGCGAGCGACATCAGGGAATCGAGCTTGCGCTCCAGATCAGGGCTTCGCGACATTGGCTCCTCCTCGCTCCTTCCAGGCTACCCGAAGAAAAGCCGAAGCGCAAGAGTGCCTCGAACCCCACCACTCGCCGGTATCAGGGTGCTCGACCTCACCCGCGTCCTCGCCGGGCCGCTCTGCACCATGACGCTCGGCGATCTGGGCGCGCAGGTGATCAAGGTCGAGCGGCCGGGCTCGGGCGACGAGACCCGCGGATGGGGACCGCCGTTCGACTCGGAGGGAAGGAGCGCCTACTACCTCTCGGTGAACCGCAACAAGCTCGGGGTCGCGCTGGATCTGGACCTCGAGCCCGACCGCGACCTTCTGATGGGGCTGGCCAACGAGGCGGACGTGGTGGTGGAGAACTTCAGGGCCGGCACGCTGGAGCGCCGGGGCATCGTACCGGAGGCGCTCCTCCGGTCGTCGCCGCGCCTGGTCTGGTGCAGGCTCACCGGCTTCGGCGCCGACAGCCGGCGACCGGGCTACGACGTCGTGGTGCAGGCCGAAGCAGGCTGGATGGCCATCACGGGAGAGCCGGATGGCGAGCCGATGAAGATCGGGGTGGCCCTGGCCGACGTCTGCGCCGGCAAGGATGCCGCGATCGCGATCCTCGGCTGCCTCGCCTCACGCGCCGGGCTGGGCGACGCGGAACGGATGCTCACCATCTCCCTCGCGCACAGCGCGACGGCCGCGCTGGTCAACGTCGCTCAGAACGCGCTCGTGACCGGCGAGGAGCCCCGGCGCTGGGGGAACGCGCATCCGAACCTGGTGCCCTACCAGTTGTTCGAGGCCGCGGATCGGCCGTTCATCCTCGCGGTGGGCAACGATGCCCAGTGGCTCGGCTGTTGTCGCGCGCTGGAGCGGTTGGATCTGGGGAACGATCCTCGCCTGCAGCGGAACGCGGGAAGAGTAGAGCACAGGGCTGAGCTGGTGCACACGCTGGGCCAGACGCTCCGCACCCGCGGGGCCGCCGATTGGCTCGAGCGGCTCGAGGGGCACGGCGTGCCCGCCGGCGTGGTGCGGCGGGTGTCGGAGGCGTTGGCCGATGTGGAGGCGGACGCGAGGACCGGGGTGGCGCCGCTCGCACCGGGATCCGTGCGCCTGCCGCCACCCGGGCTGGACGAGCACGGGCCCCTCGTGCGCGCGCGGGGCTGGGGGGCGTTCGAGGCCCTATGACGCCGCCGGCTTGGTCTTGAGCGTGCTGTCCGCCGGAGCGAGCCGGTCGGCGGTCCAGGTGTCCAGCCGGTAGACCGTGCTGTCCCCCGCGGCCTGGACCCAGAAGCCGTTCGCCGTCGAGTCGAACGCGAGCGCCAGAAGCGGCGTGCCGTCCTTGCGCAGCAGCCGCACCCGGCGATCGGGTCGGGCGAGCTGCGCGGAGTCCGCCTCCGCGCGCGAGGCGAAGTCCGCCGCCTCCACTTCTCGATAGGCGGCGAGCAGCTCCGCGACGGCCGCGCTGTCGGCCCGGCCGCCGGGCACCAGGCTCCACGCCGTGCTGTCGCGGCGAATCGTGTACGCGCGCCGGCCGCGGGTCACCTCGATCAGTCCCACGCTGTCCTCGGATACGCCCGCGATCCTGCGGTCGCGCCATTCCTCGGAAGACTGCTCCAGCGCCTCCGCCAGATCGCCGCCCACCAGATAGACCGACGAGTCAGCTGCCAGGCGGAAGTACCCGCCCTCGAGGCTGGGCCCCCGGTTGCCCTGCACCAGGTCCGCCACCATGGAGTCTCCGCGCACGATCCGGATCCGTGTGCCCTTGGCGCTGTCCACGCCGAAGCCGCCGTGCGAGCCCGGACGGGTCCCCACCAGTTCGGTCCGGCGAGCGGTGTCCGCCAGGGCACCGAAGAGCTGCTGGACGGCGCTTCCGGAGGCAGGGTGCCCGTTCACCGTCCAGGCGGAGTCGCGCCGGCCCAGGCGGACGGTGTCGGCGGCGCGCATGATGATCACCGAATCCACGGAGTCGCGGGTGAGCGCCGGCAGCGCGAAGCGATCAGTCTCGGATAGCCCCTGGGAGCCGCGGCGCGCGAGCGAGACGGCACCCCAGAGCAGCAGCAGCGCTCCGAGGATCATGGCGAGTCGAGCGAGCTGAGCCGACGTCATCCCGCGCTCCCGGGCACCGGCACCAGCGGACGGTAGGGCTCCCGTGTCCGCCGGCGTCGCCGCACCAGCCGCACCACGCCCAGCAGGGCCACCGCGAGCGGCAGCCCGACCAGGTTGGCGTATTTCACGCCCTCGCGCAGCGCCGAGCTCTCGAACAGCAGCGGCGGTGGGCGTCGGTCCTTCGAGCGAATCGCGATCAGCTCCTCGTCCTGCGCGAGCCAGTCCACCGCGTTCAGCGTGAAGGCGAGGTTCTCCGGCGCGGTGCGCACGAAGCGGTCGGTGGCGAAGTCCAGGCTGCCGACCACGACGATCCGGCCCGCGGCCTTGCCGCCTTCCGAAGCCGGCTGTGGGTTCACCAACGCCGCCAGCAGCCGCTGCTTCAGGTCCGTCTGCGGGAAGTCCTGGGTCGGGGTGATCGTGGTGACGTTGCTGAAGGTGCCCGTGGCCTGGCTGCTGCTGAGCAGCGGTGTGACCGTGCCCTTCGCGGCGCCGGTCGTATCGATCGTGCTCGCCCAGGTGAGCACCACGGCGCTCAGATCCTGGTTCACCGGCGTCGCCCCGGTGCTCTGCGCCCGGATGAAGAACGGATACACCTGGAGCACGCGGCCGAAGTCGGTCGGGAGGGGGATCACCTCATTCGCCAGGAGATCGTACGCCATGTCGCTCCGGATTGTCACACCGTAGGGCCTTAGGAGCGCGTTCCAGGCCACCTGCTTCGGCTGCGCCGTCGGCGCACGCTGCGAGACTTCCATTCCCGGCGCGAGCACCAGCGCGCTTCCGCCACGGTTCAGGAAGGCTTCCAGCCGCCTGAGCTGATCGGCCGGCAGGCTGTCCGGCGTGCCGGCGAGCACCAGCGACACCACGTCAGGTCCGGGCTGGGTCGAATCGCTCAGGTCGATGTCGCGCACGTCGTACGAGCGGCGGAGCTGCTCCTGCATGTCCGCGAAGGCGGCCGACGGGCCGGTCGAGTAGGTCACGAAACCGACCGCCGGCTTCTTGTCGCGGGTGAGCTGCCGGATGGTGGACGCCATCCGGTACTCCAGGTCGTCGGTCCGCTGGACGAAGGGAATGGTCTCGGTCTCGCCGCCGTGCTGGACCGCGAGCCCGAGGTAGCCCTGCTTCACCTGCAGCTCCGCTTCGCCGATGACGTTGAACTGCACCGGCTGAATGCCGAGGGACTCGGCCTCGCGGCGGGCCTCCTCGTCGTCCGAGGGGTCGCGCTCGATGACGCGCACCTGCCCGCGTCCGGCGGAACGCAGGTCGCGGAGCAGATCGTCCACGTCCCGCTTCATGAGCGCGACTTCGGTCGGCAGCTCCTTGGAGGCGAAGAGCTTCACGGTGACGAGGTCGTCCAGGTCGCGGACGATCCTGCCGGTGGCCGGGGACAGGGTGTAGGCGTTGCCCGGCGTGAGGTCGAGCCGCCCGCCGATGTAGTTCCCGAGCAGGTTCACCACGACCAGCGACACCGCCAGCATCGCGACGCCCAGTTTGAGGCGCCGCGCGCCCGCGCCCGGCGCGAGCTTGCGGCTGAGCAGGGCGCCGTATGCCAGCGCGAGGAAGATGCCGGCCAGCGAGACGAAGTAGATCACGTCCCTGAGATCGACCACGCCGCGGCCGAGGCTCTCGAAGTGGGAGAGCACGCCGATCCGCGCGGCGATCGCGCCGAGTCCCGGCGGGAGCCCGACGAGCAGCGGGTCGAGGCCGACCAGGATCAGCAGGAACATGAGCCCGGCACCCACGATGAAGGCGGTGATCTGGCTGCGGGTGAGGCTCGAGGCCCACACGCCGATGCCGGCCAGCCCGGCCGCGAGGAGTGCTGCGCCGATGTACTGCCCGAAGATGGTGCCCCAGGGCAGGTCCGCGCCGGCCGAGAGCCCCAGCGGAATGGCGAAGGTCAGGGCCAGCGCGATCCAGAGGAACAGCACCGAGCCGAGATACTTGCCCAGCAGCAGCTCCAGCTCGCTCACCGGCTGCGCCAGCACCACCTCGATCTGACCGCCCCGGATGTCCTCCGCCAGCGACCGCATGGTGACGGCCGGGACGAAGAAGAGGAACTCCCAGGGCAGGTAGTCGAGCATGGGCCGCAAGCTCGCGGTGTTCGACAAGTATGCCTGACGGAAGAAGAGGAACGCGTTGATCGCGAGGAACACGACCAGCAGCACGTAGCCGGTCGGCAGGTCGAACATCGCCCGGAGCTCGCGACCCGCGATGGTCCAGATACGCCTCATGCGGGCTCCTGGTCGGTGGTGAGCTGGCGGAACAGATCCTCGAGGCTCCCCGCCTCCTGGTGCAGCTCGAACAGTGTCCACCCCGAGACCTTGGCCAGCTCGAAGACCCGCGGCCGCAGGTCCTCGACTCCGGCGACCGTGACGGTGGCGCGCACCCGGTCGCCGTCCACGGCCCGGGCTTCGATGCCGCGGACGCCCGGGAGCTCGGCCAGCCGGTCGGCGATGCCGGTCCCGCGGGCCTCCACGCTGATGCGGGCTCCGTCTTTGGCCCGGGAGACGAGGTCGTCCACCGGCCCGTCCGCCACGATGCGGCCCCGATTGATGATCAGGAGCCTGGAGCAGGTGAACTGGACTTCGGGGAGAATGTGGGTCGAGAGGATGACCGTGCGCTCCCGGCCGAGTTGCGCGATGAGCCGGCGGATCTCGACCCGCTGGTTGGGGTCGAGCCCCTCGGTGGGCTCGTCGAGCACCAGCAGATCGGGCCGGTGGAGAATGGCGGCCGCGAGCCCCACCCGCTGGCGATAGCCCTTGGACAGCTCGCCGATCGGGCGGTGGTACACGCTCTCGATGCCGGTGGCGGCGATCGCCTCGTCGAGGGAGGCGCGCCGGTCCGAGCCGCGGATGCCACGGAGGCCGGCCACGTAGTCCAGCCATTCCGAGACCAGCATCTCACCATAGAGCGGGTTGTTCTCGGGGAGGTAGCCGATCCGGCGCTTGGCCTCCCGCCCGCCGTCGGCGAGGGGCACGCCGTCGAGGCGGATGGTTCCGGTGTCCGGCTCGAAGTACTGGGTGATCATGCGCATGGTGGTGGACTTGCCGGCGCCGTTGGGGCCCAGGAAGCCGACCACCTGCCCGCGATCCACCCCGAAGGAGACCTCATCCACGGCGGGGATGCCGTCGAACCGCTTGGAGACTCGGTCGAGCGTGAGTAACGACATATCGCTGCTTGGGTTGGGGGAACTGTCGGGCGGGATACTAATGCCCGTGCCCGCGACCATCAAGCGCCAGACGGCAGAAGGGCCAGACGGCGGGGAGGGTCAAACGGGTGGCAGGCGTCATACGGCTGAAAATGCGCAGGCCGGCCCCAGAGTCGCATCCCGCGGGGGCGGGGAGCGATTACATTCGCACGCGTGTCCGCTCACAGGAGAGAAAACTTCGCCCGCCGGGCGGCGGCGCTCGGCGTGGTCGCGGCCTGCGTTTGCGCGACCAGCGTACCAGCCGGCGCACAGGAGCGCGCCGCGGTAGGCGCGGAGGTAGGCTATTCCCGTGCCGATCTGACCGGCGAAGCCTCGGACCTGGTGGAGAGCCGCCAGGGCGCGATCACGGGGGTGTATCTGCACCTGCCGGCCAGCCGGGTACTGAGCGTCCGGCCGGAGCTCCTGTTTTCCCTGCGAGGCGGCCGGGCTTTGGTGCTCGTAGAGGGGTCCATCACCGAGCTCGACATCGAGCTCGCGTATCTCGAGTTCCCGCTCCTGGCCCGGGCGGTGCTGCCGCGCGGGCGGGTCAGGCCTGCCGTATTCGGCGGGCCATCGGTCGCGCTCCAGATCGGATGCGATCTCGTCTTCACGTTCTCGCCCGACTCGACGGGCCGCTTCACCTGCGGGCAGGAGCAAGCCACCAGCCAGGTCCGTGAGTGGGACCTCGCCTGGATCGCGGGTGCGGCCCTTGAACTGCACCTGCCCCGCACCACCCTCGCCCTCCAAGGCCGCTACACCGCGGGCTTCCGCTCGATCCTCGAGGGCCCCGTGGATCTGAGGAACCGCGGCATAGCGGTGCTGTTCGGCTTGACCTTCTAGGCCCCTACTCGAAGAAGTACCGCAGCCCCAGCTGCGCCCTCCACCGCGAGAACACGCTCGGGTCGTCGATGAAGGTCTCGGCCGGGCCGGTGAACTGGAGGACCGGAGCTCCGTTCGCGTCGAACTGGGGCACGCCGTTCTCGTCCGTCGCCAACCGCAGCGGCGAGGTGGCGGCGGCGCTCGCCACCTTCCGGACGCCCCAGTCCGAGCTGATCAGGTTCCCCACGTTCAGCACGTCCAGGCTCAGCTGGAAATTGTGCCGGGTGACGCCGCCGAAGGCGAAGTCCTGGAGGATGCGGAGATCCACGTTGCTGTACCAGGGGTTGACCGCGCCGTGCCGCTCCGCGATCTCGCCCCGGTGGGAGCGGAGGTAGTCGTCCTGCTCGATGAAGGCATCCAGGGCCTCCCACTGCTGCTGGGCCGTGACGTTGGCGCCGCAGCCCGCCGGGCAATCGGCCAGCGTGATCTCGCTCTGGTCGCGGGGAATGTAGATGAGGTCGTTCCCGCCGGTGCCGTCCCCGTTCACGTCGCCGGAATAGATGAAGGAATACCGGTTACCGCCCGCGCCGGCGAAGCGGTTCCCCTCCGCGACTTCGAGGAAGAGCCCGATCGACGTGCGCAGGTTCTCCGACCACGACTTCACGTAGGTGGCGCCGCCCACGATGCGGTGCCGCTGGCCGAACTCGGAGTAGCTGAGCTCGGGGTTGTTCGGATCACCCTGAACCGGCTGGCTTTGCCAGAGCACGCTGGCGATCTCGGTCGACTTCAGGTTGTTCTTGGCCTCGGTGAAGCTGTATCCCAGGACGGCACTGAGTCCGAACTCGAAGCTCTTCCGGAGCTGGGCGGTCACGTTGAGGTTGTGCCCCTCGCTGGTGTTGTCCAGCACGTAGATGCCGGCACCCCCGTCGGGGTTCAGCTCGTTGGCGCCGACACCCCCGTAGTAGGGCCGGCCGTCCGGCAGCGTGCGCACGGGAGCGACCAGATCGGCGTTGCGCACGATCACGTTGTTGATGTCGTTCCCGTAGATCACCTCGAGGGTGCCGAGGAACCCGCGGCCGAGCTGCTGGTCGACGGCCACGTCGGTGATCCAGGTCTGGGGCCACTTGAAGTCGGACACCATTGCATTCAAGTCGAACGACTGGGCCAGGGTCGCGTCGTCCTTGGTGGGACGGACCGGGCCGGTCGGGAACAGGTTCGGGTTCGCGCCGGGGTTGGAGACCACGTTGCCGACCCAGACGAACGGCACCCGGCCCGTGAAGATCCCGGTGCCGCCGCGCAGCTGGGTGCGCCGGTCGCCGCTGACGTTCCAGTTGAACCCCACCCGTGGTGAGAACAGGGCCTGCGCCCCCGGCAGCTCGCTCTGATCGACGGTCTCCGGCTCCCGGTTCTCGTCCAGCGCGGTCAGGGAACGGGAGAACGGATTGTCCACCGGGTCCGTGAAGTACAGCGGGAAGTCCACCCGGACACCGAACGTCAGATTCAGGCGCTCCGAGGCCAGCAGCTCGTCCTGGGCATAGACGCCGACCTGGCCGACGTCGATGTTCTCGCCCTTGAACGGCCCGGTTCCGATCATCGCGCGGAAGTCCTTCTGATTCGGGTTCGCCGGGTCCGTGGCGGTGAAGAACTCCTCCAGCGAGCCGAACGTGCTCCCCACCGGGAGCGAGGCCGGCAGGAAGAAGACCCCGTTCCTGAAGAGATTGAATGCGTTGAAGAAGCTGAACGCCTCGAAGTTGGCGCCGAAGGTGAGCGAGTGGCGCCCCTGGAACAGGGTGAAGTTGTTGGTGAGCTGGAAGACGTCCTGGTCCAGGATGTTGTGGATCGAGAACGGCTCGTGGCCGAGCGTGGTGTAGGTGACCCCGCCCTCGCCGATCTCGATGGTGGGGAAGGGCTCGCTGAACGGCTGGCGGAAGTCACGGAACCGGTTGTAGCTGGCGAAGAAGCGGTTGGCGAACGCGCTCCCCCGGCTGTTCAGCTCCAGCGCGAAGGAGTGCAGGTCGTTGTTGATGGCATACCCGGCATTCCGGAACGGCAGGCTGCTCTCGTTCGGACCCCGCCCCGTGTTGGCGAAACTCAGCACGAACGGGTGGGGCGGCAGGTCCCGCTTGGCGTCCAGGAAGTTGTACCGGAGCGAGAGATTGTTGCTCGGGTTGATGTTCCAGTCCAGCTTCGCGAGCACCTTGTTGTTGTCGGTCTCGTTGACGTAGCCCTCGTAGGGGCCGGGATCGTAGCCGTACGCGTCGATCATCCGCTGACGGATGGCGTCCATGACCGAGGCCTCCACCCGCGAGAAGCCGAAGCCGGACGAGCCGCGGCTCGCCGCGAAGTTGGTGCCCGGGTCGTCGGTGCGCTCCAGCTCGGCGTTCACGAAGAAGAAGAGCTTGTCCCGCACCAGGGGACCACTGAGCGAGAAGCCCGACTGGATGAAGCTCAGGTCGGGGTCGGCCACGACATCCTGGCCGCTCACCGTGTTGCCGAGCAGCGCCTCGTTCCGCCCGAAGGTGTAGAGCGACCCGCGCAGGGTATTGGTGCCGCTCTTGGTGACGGTGTTGATGTTGGCCCCGGTGAACCCGCCCTCGCGCACGTCGAAAGGCGCCAGCGAGACCTGCACCTGCTCCACCGCGTCGTACGGCACCGGCTCGGCGTTGGTCTGGCCACCCGGCGCGGGGTCGTCGAGGCCGAACGGGTTGTTGAAGTAGGAGCCGTCGAGCGACACGTTGTTGTAGAGCCAGTTCCGGCCCGCGAAGCTGAAGTTTCCGTCGTTGCGGGGATCCAGCCGGATCAGGTCGCGGGTCGACCGCTTGACCGACGGGAGCACCTCCACCTGCTCCGGGGTTATGTAGGTGGCGGCCCCGGTGCGTCCGGCGTCGAGCACCTCGTCCCGCTCCGCCGTGACCGCGATCTCCTCCAGTTCCACGGCCTGGGCGCTGAGCGCCAGGTCCAGGCGCAGCGTCTGTCCCAACCTCAGCTCGACGTTCTGCTCGGTGCGCGGCTGAAAGCCGATCATCGTGGCCGTCACCCGGTAGGGCCCACCGACCCTCATGTTGAGCAGGCTGTACGCGCCGCCGGTCCGGGCCGAGGTGCGGTATTGCGTGCCGCTGGGCACGTGTACCGCCACGATCTGCGCGTCCTCCAGCGGAGTGCCGTCGTCGCCCGTGACGAACCCGTTGATCGCCGATGTGGTGACGCCCTGCGCGTCTGCAGACGCCGGGACGAGCGCCCAGAGTGCCAGGAGCGTCAGCAGGGAAGCGACGGCTCGCAGGTATCGGTGCGTGGGGAAGGACGAAGAGGACGAACGCTGCAGTGGCATACCCGTGTCTCCGGTGGAGCGGGAGGCCCCGTGATGGATCGCGGAGGACCTGACGTGTTCGGGGCGGGAATGGTTCGAGTTTGGGGGATAGCATACCGCGCGCGGAACCGCTCGGCAAGCTGCCGAATCTGAAGCGCTTTCGGCCGCGAGGCCGGGGGTAGAACTGCTCGAAGCTCTTGGTCCGTCAGGCGCTGGCTCGAGGTGGACCCGGTGGAACATCCCGGGCGTGCTCTCCGTAGCGTCTCAATAGCCGAGCGCGACAGACGCGCCCACCAGCTAGCCAGCGATCGATGTCGTACCCGAGCGACCTTCTCTGCAGGAGTGCCGCGGGAGCTCGGCGGCACGGGGCCGCCTGGGCACACCCCTTGCCGACTCAGGGGTCGAGCCCTACTATACCTAAGTCACTCAGGTATACGAGTCGGAAGCCCTGCACCGGACCAGTCCCAGCGCCCTCGAGGAATCGCCCGTGGCCGGCAGCGATCTCTACATCGGCACCCTCGACGTTCTCATCCTGAAAGCGCTGAGTTGGGGCCCCATGCACGGCTATGCGATCGGCCGCTGGATCCGCCAGACCACCGACGACGCGCTGACGGTGCAGGAGGGCGCGCTCTATCCCGCCCTTCACCGGCTCCAGCGTCGCGGTTGGCTGGAGGAGGAGTGGGGCGTGACCGACACCGGACGGGACGCCAAGTACTACCGCATGACGCCCGCCGGCCGGCGCCATCTGCGCGCCGAGGTCGAGCGCTGGCGGACGTATGCCCGCGCGGTGAGCGCGGCCCTCGAGGCCGCCCGGGCCTGAATCCGTGCGGCGTCGCTTCCGCCTGCCCGGCCGATCCAGCGACATCGCCCGCGACGTCGAGCGCGAGCTGCGCTTCCACCTGGACATGCGCACCGAGGAGCTGATCGAGCGCGGAATGCGGCCCGAGGCCGCTCGCCTGGAGGCGCTCCGGGCCTTCGGCGACGTCGGCGCCATCGAAGGCGAGTGCCGCACCATCACCGCCCGGGCTGCGCGGGAGCGCGCCAGGAGAGCCACCATGAACGGACTGCTGCACGACCTCCGCTTCGCGCTCCGCTCGCTCCGGAAGAGTCCCGGATTCACCCTCGCCGCCGTCCTCACGCTCGCGCTGGGCATCGGCGCCAACACCGCGGTCTTCAGCATGATTCGCGGCGTGCTGCTGCGCCCCCTGCCGTACGAGAACGGCGAGCGCCTGGTGTACCTGCGGCAGCCGGCGCCGCTGGCCGGCGTCCAGAACGCGCAGTTCTCGGTGCCGGAGCTCGTCGACTACCGGCAGCGGAGCCGGACCCTCGCCTCGATCGTGGAGTACCACTCGATGCCGTTCATCCTGCTCGGCCGGGGCGAGCCGCGCCGGGTGCAGACCGGAGTGGTCTCCGCCAACTATTTCGACGTTCTGGGTGTGCGGCCGCTGCTCGGTCGCGTCTTCCGCGCGGGCGAGGACCAGCCAGGCGCCGAGCCGGTCCTGGTGCTGAGCCATGCCTTCTGGCAGAATCGGCTGGGTGGCGATCCGGGCATCGTCGGCCGGACCTTCGAGATGAACGACCGGATCCATACCGTCGTCGGGGTGCTTCCGCCGGTGCCCCAGTATCCGGCGGAGAACGACGTCTACATGCCCGCCTCGTCCTGTCCCTTCCGCTCGTCACCGTTCATGCTCACCACCCGCACCGCGCGGCCGCTGCACCTGTTCGGGCGGCTTGCTCCCGCCACACCACTGGCGGGGGCCCGCGCGGAGCTGGAGGGCATCGCGGCCGTGGTCCGGTCGGAGCATCCGGGGGCCTACCCCGCGGGGCAGGGGTTCTCCATCTCGGTCGCTTCCCTGCACGAGGAGCTTACCAGAGGCGCTCGTCCCACGCTGCTGCTGCTCATCGGCACCACCGGGTTCGTCCTGCTGATCGCCTGCGCCAACATCGCCAACCTCACACTGGCGCGGCTCACTCGCCGCTCGCGCGAGATGGCGCTCCGGTCGGCACTGGGCGCGGATCGTGCCCGGCTCTTTCGCCAGATGCTGGTGGAGGGCGGCTTGCTGGCGCTTGCGGGCGGCGTGCTCGGCCTTGCGCTGGCTGCGGGAACCATGCGGCTCCTGACCGGCTTCGCCGCTCGCTTCACCGTCCGTGCGGGCGAGATCGCCCTCGATGCGCAGGTGTTGGCGTTCACGCTGGCTGTCTGCGTGCTCACCGGCCTCGCCTTCGCGATTCTGCCCGCGCTTCCGTCGCGGACCAACCTGGTCGCCGCCCTGAAGGAAGGCGGAGCCGCCGTGAGCGGCGGCGGGTCTCACCGCATCCGGGCCGCGCTCGTCGTGGCCCAGGTCGCGGTGTCCATGGTGCTTCTGGTGGGCGCCGGGCTGTTGCTGCGGAGCCTCCTCGCGCTCCAGGCGCTGAACCCCGGCTTCGACACGGAGCGCGTGCTGACCATGACCCTCGATCTCGATTGGTCCCGCTACACTACCGATGACCTCGTGCGAGGCTTCCACGATCGCCTCCATGCCAGGCTCGCCGCCCAAGCCGGCGTCGTCGCCACCGCATCGTCGCTGACATTCCCCCTCGACGGTCATCGCCGGATCAATGTCAACTTCCTCGTCGAGGGGCAGCCGCCCACGGACGATGGTGCCCAGCCCCTCGGTGACCTGCGCAGTGCCTCGCCCGACTATTTCCACACCCTCGGCATTCCGCTGGTGACGGGGCGCCTGTTCACGCCGTCCGACGGCCCGGACGCCCCGAGCGTCGCGATCGTGAACCAGACGCTGGCCAGACGACACTGGGGGACCGAGAGCCCCGTCGGCCGGCGCATCTCCGCGGACACCGGGAAGACCTGGATCACGATCGTGGGGGTAGTCGGCGACGTGCGCCACTACGACCTGGAGAGCGAGCCGTCGGACGAGGTCTATCTGCCGTTTGCCCAGCTTCCGTTCCGGGAAAGCACGTTCCTGGTGCGCACGACCGCGGACCCCGGCGCGATGGCCCGCCGCATCGCCGCCGAGGTGCTGGCGATCGACGCCGGGCAGCCGGTCGCCAATGTGCGCACGCTCGAGGAGCTGCGGGGCGAGGCCCTCGCCTCGCCGCGGCTCACCACGACGCTCCTTCTGCTGTTCGCGCTCCTCGCGCTCTGCATCACCGCCGCCGGGCTGGGCGGCGTGGTCGCGTTCTCGGTCAGCCAGCGGACCCAGGAAATCGGGGTCCGCATGGCGCTCGGTGCCAGCCGCTCAGAGGTGCTCGGCATGGTGCTGCGGGAGGGGCTGCGGCTCGTCGGAGTGGGCCTGCTCGTCGGGATCGCTGCGGCCATCCTGCTCACCCGCCTCATGGCCGAGCTGCTGTTCCACGTCGACGCGACCGACCCCTTCACCTTCGCCGTCATGGGCATTCTCCTCCTCCTGATCGCCGCCGCGGCCTGCCTGGTGCCCGCCCGCCGGGCCAGCAGCGTGGATCCGCTGGTGGCCCTCCGCGCCGGCTGACCCCGTGCCCCAGGGGCTGTAAGAAGGCTCACAGACGCTCCACTCCACGTGGGACATCTTCGTCGCGTCACCCCCTCCGAGACCCGTGCCACTCGAGGCGGGGCGATCCTCATTCACGCGGGCGCTCGTGCCCGGGATCGGACCGACGATGACGCAGAGCGGGGTCACCCAGACGGTCGAGGCGGCCCGGGCCCGGTTCCGGGAGGGGATCATCCGGCCCGGCTGGAGGCGCGCCGCGGAGACCGTGTGGGGGCCGCTGCTGACGCTCGCGACTCTCATTCTGCTCGACCTCCTCACGCGCGCCGGGATGCCGGTCCTGTACCCCTTCCCGGTGCTGCTCCTCACGGTGGCGATCTCCGCCTTTCTCGGGGGGCTGCGGACCGCGCTCGTCAGCGCGGTGCTCACCGTGCTCTACGGAGTCCACTTCTTCTCCGAGCCAGGCCTGCCGCTCCGCTACCGGCCAAGCGGCGCGTACAGTCTGCTCGTCATCGGCCTCGCCGCTCCAGCGCTCGCGGTCCTGGTTTCCCGGCTCCATGGGCTGGCGGAGCGGGGCCGCGCGGCCGAGCTCTCCCGGGCCGAGGCCGAGGCGCTGGACCGGCGCGTGTCGCTGATGTCGCAGGCAAGCGCCACGCTGGCTTCCTCGCTGGACTACGAGGTGACGCTGCGCGAGCTGGCGCGGCTGCTGGTGCCCGCGCTGGGCGACTGGTGTGCCATCCACGCGATCGGCGAGGGCGGTGTGCCCCGCTTCCTCGCGGGCGCCCACCGCGACCCGGCGCGAGACCTCCTGGTGCGCGCCCTCTGCGAGTACGGGGATCGGCGCATCCCCTTCGGCCTGCCCGCACGGAGCGAGCCGGTGGAGGTCACCGACCGGCTGATCCACTCCCTGGCCCAGGATGACGAGCACAGGAAGCTCTATCGCGCGCTCAGGCCCAGCTGGGTCCTGGGCATCCCGCTCCGGGCCCAGGGCCGCATTGCCGGCGTGATCACGCTGGGGATGAGCCGGGAGTACGCGCGCCGCTTCGAGGAGCAGGACATCCACCACGCCCGCGAGTTGGGGGACCGGGTAGCGCTGGCGGTCGGGGCGGGCCACGTCTTCCATGCTGCGCGCGATGCCGACCGCCGCTACCGCATGCTGTTCGACGCCAACCCGCAGCCGATGTGGATCTTCGACGTGGAGACGCTGGAGTTCCTCGCGGTGAACGATGCGGCCGTGCGGCACTACGGCTACACCCGCGAGGAGTTCCTCGGCATGAGCATCATGGATATCAAGCCGGCCGAGGAGCCGCCGGGTCCACCGGTCGCCGGCCAGGCCCGACGCCCCGAGGCCGCGTTCACCCGGCATCAGCGGAAGGACGGCACCGTCATGGACGTGGAGCTCGTGTCGCACGAGCTCGAGATGGACGGCCGGCGCGCACGGCTGGTGCTCGCCACCGACATCAGCGATCGCACCAGGATCCGCGCGGCCCTGCACCACAGCCAGGAGCAGCTCCGCCAGGCCCAGCGGCTCGACGCCGTGGGTCGCCTCGCGGCGGGGATCGCGCACGACTTCAACAACATCCTGACCACCATCCGCGGCTTCGGCGACATCCTGTACCGCGACCTGGCGGAGGACGATCCCCGGCGCGCCGATGCCGATCAAATCCGCAAGGCGGCGGACCGGGGCGTGGTGCTCACCGGCCAGCTGCTCGCCTTCGGCCAGCGGCAGGTACCCAACCCGCAGCTGCTCGATCTCAACGATGTGATCCGCTCCATGGAGGGGCTGATCCGCCAGCTCCTCGGCGCGGACATCCGGGTGGAACTGCGGCTGTTGCAGGGGCCCGCGACGCTCCTCATGGACCCCGGGCACCTCGACCAGCTGCTGGTGAACATCATCCTGAACGCCAGGGATGCGATGCCGCAGGGTGGCACCCTCACGATCGAGACCGGCGAGCGGCAGATCGCCGAAGGCTCCCGGTCCCGCCGAGTGCGGCCCGGCACGTACGTACTGCTGGCCATTCACGACACCGGCACCGGCATGGACCCCGAAGCGGCCTCTCATCTCTTCGAGCCCTTCCAGGGCGACGATCCTCGGACGCATCGCGCGGGCCTGGGCCTGTCGATCGTCTATGGCATCGTCCGCCAGACCGGGGGCGTGGTGCGCGTCTCCAGCGAGCCCGGCGAGGGCACCACCATCAAGGTCTACCTCCCCAAGGCCGAGCTGGACGAACCGGAGATCGAGCAGCCGGCGGAGCTCCGCGGGCGCGAGACGGTCCTCGTGGTCGAGGACGAGGAGGGCGTACGCGAGCTGGTGCGGCAGATCCTGGTGGAGCATGGGCACGCCGTGTTGACGGCCCGGCACGGACGCGACGCGCTCCTCATCGCGGAGCGCTACGAGCGGCCGATCGACCTGCTGGTGACCGACGTGGTGATGCCGGAGATGGGCGGGGGAGAGCTGGTGGAGCGGTTGACGGCGCTGCGGCCCGATCTCAAGGTCCTCTACATCTCGGGCTACACCAACGACGAGGTGGTGCGCCGGGGCATCCCCGGCGTCACCACCGGTTTCCTTCACAAGCCGTTCACGGCCGACGCCCTGATGCGCCGGGTCCGCGAGGTGCTGGAAGGCGCTCCCTCGGCTACCTGACCCGCGCGCGGTAGTTGCGGAGGATGTCGGAGCCGACTTCTCCGCTCAGGTGCAGCGCGATCTCGCCGGTGACCCAGTGCGGGTCGGCCCCCGGCTGCGCGGTGGACTGCCCCGGGCGCAGCCGCTGCTGATCGAGGAAGATCAACCTTCCCCGCGAGTCCTGATACACCACCCGCACGACCGGCCGCGTAGCATCCGCCCCGGGAGAGTTGCGGCCGAGCACGAGTCCCATGAAGAGCGGGCTCATTCCCTCGATCACGTGCACCGGTCGGCCCAGCTGCTTGGCGGCCTCGTCCAGTCCGATACGGAGATAGATCTGCGCCCGCTGCTCGGGGGTGCGCGGCGCGGGGGGCTGGGTGGTCGAGGCCTGTCGCGTGACTGCCTCCCGGCGCCGCGCGCTGTCCAGTGCCGCCGTGGCAGCATCCGCTCGTTCCACCTGGCGCTCACGGTCGAGCTGAGCCAGTGCCACCGCCGCCTCGGCCCGGACGTCGCGCTCTCGCGCGGTGGGCGGAGCCTCGCCGGCAGGCTGGTCGTCCGCACTCTCATCGTCCGCACCCGCGCTCTCCGCACGCTCGTCCGCCGTGTCGGCGGCGCGGCCGCCGGCGATATCCCGGCTCTCGGAGCCCGCGTCGGCCAGCTCCCGGTCTTGGGCTCCCGTCCCGGTTCGCTCCCCGTCGTCGTCATCGGCCGCTGCCTGCTCCCGGGCCTCGGCGGCGCGCGCGGGCTGCGTCGCAGGTGGCGTGGCCCGCTGGGCCGTGCGCTGCGGCGCCGGGGCCGCAGACTTCGCCGCGGAGGGGGTCGCGGGCTCGTTCGTGACCCCGGGGGTATCCGTCGGGACAGCCGGCGTCCTCCCCGAGGCGTCCTCCTCGCTGCTGAGCACCGCGGTCGGCGTCGAGTCCCCGATCCTGACCGGGACGAGCTCGCCTTCGAAAGCGAAGTTCGACGGTCGCCGCATGGCCATGTACCCTGCGCCCACGGTAACCAGGATCAGCGCGGCCCAGCGCATCCGCCGCATGAGCCCACCGCGCTGGTACCCGGGATTCTCCGGCAGGAGCAGTGGCGGTGGCTCGTTCAGCGGTCCGGAGACGCGGGGCAGGTCGCGCCCTTGACGTCGCCGCTCGCCTCTGTCGTCGGCATAGGCTGCAGGCTCCGGATCGGCCGGTGCGGTGCGTCGGGATGGGGTGCTGGGCAGCTCGAGGATTCCCACCAGCCGGTCGGACTCTCCGTGGAACTCCTTCACCTCGCGCAAACGGGTGCCGCAGGCCGCGCAGCTGCCGATATGGGCCTGGATCTCCTTGACTTCGTGGAGATCCAGTTCCCCATCGAGCAGGGCGTGCAACGTGCCTTCGTCAAGATGCGACATGGTTCCCTCGATCCTGCGCGCGATACGCCTCGACCAGCCTGCGCCGGGCTCGGGCGAGCGTCGTGCCCACCGCGCCCCTGGCCAGACCCAGGGTGGAAGCGATCTCGTCGTAGCCGAACCCTTCCGCCTTGAGCAGGAGCGCTTCGCGGTCCCGCTCGTTCAGACGGTTGAGCGCGGCGCGTACCCGGCCGACCTCCTCACTCCGCTCCAGGTCGGCGTCCGGGCCGGCCGGCGGCCGGTCCTGCTCGTTGCGCAGCAACTCCAGTCTGCGACCCCGCGTCACGCTCCTTCGGCCGTCCTCTCGCACCAGGTTCAATGCCACCGCGAACAACCAGGGCCGCGGGTTCGTCGGCGGCGCCGAAACGGCCCGGGCGAACGTCTCCTGCGCCAGGTCCTCCGCCCGATCCCGATCGCCCGTCCGGCGGTAGAGCATCCGGACGAGCGATGGATAATACTCCTCGAACAGGCGGGCGAGGTCGGCCGTCATGTGCCCCTGAAGTTTCGGATCAGCTCCGCCAGCTCGCCCGGCCGCCAGACTTCGGTTCCGCGGTGGGCGATCCTGATGCTGCGCCGCCGGCCGGCCACCACAATGTCTTCGCCGGCCGAGAGATAAGGGGCTAGCTCCGGCAACATTCGCACCAACTCGAAATATGCCCGGCTGTAAGCCGCCACTGCGGTGACCGGGATCCTATCGGGGTGGCCCACGTCAGTCCAGACGGCCCCCCTCAACACGAACAGCCGGTCGCCGGCGCGCCGGGTGGTTGGGCCCGAGGCGGGGAGGGGCCCGTCAGGGCTGCCGGCCGCAAGCTCGTCCGCCGCCTGTAAGTTAGTAGTCTCTACGAACTTGGCGCTCCGCCGGGCGCGGTCGAACGCCGCCGCGCCGGTCTGGCTTCCGGCAGCCTCGAGCCTTGGCATGGGGACCGGTCGTTCCGCCATGACCCCGGGCTCCTGCACCAGGTACGAGGTGTACTCCGTCAGGATGCCGAAGCGAAGGCCCAGGTCACGGATTTCCTCCAGGAGGACAGGTGACGCACCTTCGACACGGATGGTGCGCGTCAGGTCCCCAATCCGCCGGGCAGCCCAGAGCCGTGGAATGAACGCATTGTCCTGCCCTGAGCGCGCGAAGTCCGCGCGGGCTTCCACCCGCTCGCGGACCCCGTCCCGCGTGCCGGTCACCACCAGGCGCCCCGCACCGGCGTCGCGGTAGCGGCCGAACACTACCAGCTCGGCCCCATGGAACAGGTCCGGCAGCTGAGCCGGTTGCATGTCCACCAGCTCGACCGGCGACTCGGCGATGCGCAGGTCCACCAGGGCCGGATGGCGCAGCTTGCCCAGGACGGCGCCCATCGCGGACTCGACGCTCGCGCCGGGCGGGACGTACTCCACCGTGCCACGGCCTTCGACCGCGAGCCGGTCGAGGAGGTAGGCGTTCACGTCGTGTCCGATGCCGACCGGGAAGATCCGGGCCCGCCCGATACGCGCCGCGGCCTGACCGGCGATCCGGTCGGGAGCCTGCTCGCCGACGGACGGCATGCCGTCGCTCAGCAGGATGATCTGCGACAGGCGCTCGGTGCCGCTCGATCCGTCCAGCGCCGCGTCCAGGGCCCCGGCGATGTTGGTGCCTCCCTCCGCATCCAGTCCTTCGACGAACTCCCGCGCATCGGCGAGGTTGGCGGCCGTTGCGCCGACCGGCTGCTCGCCGAACCGGCGCACCGTGCCGGAGAAAGCGACGATGCGAAAGCGATCGTCCGGACCCAGCGTGCCGAGCGCATGCTGGAGGGCCGCCTTCGCCTGCTTCAACTTCGTCCCGGACATGGAGCCGGACACGTCCACCACCAGCGTGAGATCCCGGGGCACCGACCGGTCGCTCCTGGCGGATCCTGGCGCAAGGAGGAGCATGAAGTAGCCGTGTTCCCCGGCGGGCGCATGGGTCAGGAGCGTGGCGCCCGCGACCGGCCGACGGAGCGGCAGCAGCAGCTCGACGTCTCCCGTCGAGCCGGGTGCGACGGTGATCACGAGCCTGCCGCCTTCGGTCCTGTTGTCGATGGTGTGCGTGGGGGAGTAGGGAGGTCCGTACAGCTCGCCACGGGTGACTTCGATGCGCAGCTCGGTGGGGCTGTCGCCGCCGCGAACACCTAGGGCGTAACGGAGCCGAAGCGCGTCACCCTGGCGGACCATGAGCTGCGTGTACCGCAGCGCGACGCGGCGCGTCTCGCCCGGCTGGAACGGGAAGATCTGCGCCCGGACCAGGCCGTGACCGGCGAGCGTCAGGAGCGCCGGGTCCTTCTTTCGGCGAACGATGCTCTCGTAGATCTCCCGTGCCTTCTCCGCGTCCATCGGCTCGCCCCGCAACTCCTCACCGTTGAGCCAGAGGGAGAAATCGTTGAAGGAGGCCTCACCCGCGAGCGGGTACAGGTAGCTCCCTTCGGCGATGGCGGGGCCCTCGTTGCGGAAGCGCTCCTCGACCTGAACATGCGCCAGCCGATCATCCAGCGAGATGGTTACCCGCGAGTCGACCCTGGTGACGGGGCCCGTTGGCGTCTCCGGTGTACGATTCTCGATCTCGACCCAGCCCTGGGCGACGACCGAGTGCAAGGGAATGCAGAGGCAGGTGGCGAGAGCGAGCGAGGTGGCGCGGCGCATCGAGACGCTCCGGATTCAGGATCCGGGGAGATGCGCCGGTCGGAGGAACTTGCACGGCGGCACACTCCTCGCAGCGCTCCTCGAGTTCTGCGCGGGGGAGTGTGACGCGGCTCACGCAAGCGCTATTGGCGCTTGCCTCGCGAGGCGGAACTTACGAGGTTGAGCACCGAGCGATGGAACACACTGCATTGAAAGCCGAGCTGCCCCTCAGCCCGGACCGGATCGAGTTCCTGGAGGAGACCGGTCGCGCGCTCGGCCGGGCCATCGAGCTCACGGCCGTTGCGAAGGTCGCACTGGAGGCGCTGGTCCCGTCGGTGGCCGACATGGCCGTTCTGGTGGTGAGCCAGCGCGAAGGACCGCCGCACGTCGCCGTCACCCACGCTCGTCCGAACTCGACCCTGCTCCTCGAGCGCGAGGTCCGCGAGGCCCTCGACGCGATCCTCTCATCGGCGGCCCGGAATGCGCAGGAAGGTCGCCATAGCCACTGGATCCCCAATCTCTCGGACGAGACCGCCCGGTTCCTGACCCGGGAGGACCCGCGGCTCCACTCGCTGATCGAGACGGCGGGCCTGCACTCGCTGATCGTCGTCTCACTCCGCTCGGGCGGCCGAACGATCGGGGGGCTGGCGCTCGGCCGCGCCGAGACGCCCACGCCGTTTCACAGCGCCGATTTCGCTACCGTGCAGGTGCTCGCTCGCCGCATCTCGCTCGCCATCGATTCCGCAATGCTCCAGGAGCACCTGCAGCAGCATCTGAACCGGGCTCCTGCGGTCGCCGAAGCGCTCGATAAATGGGTGAGAGTCTTCGACGTGGCCTGGTGGGGTGCCGCGATCGTGGATGGTGTGGATCACCGGATCGAGGCCGTCAATCCCGCCTTTGCCCGCCTGCACGGTCACGCGGAGCCGGACACGCTGGTAGGCCGGCCGTTCGCCGAGCTCGTGCCGACCGACCGCACCGGCGAGATCCAGCAATGGAAGTTGGGCTCCGAGGGGCTGGTGTACGAGTCGGAGCACCGACGGAGCGACGGGAGCGTGGTTCCCGTGCTGGTGAGCGTCACTCCGCTGTACGATGACCGGCGGCCCGGCTCGTACGTGGTCACGGTGCAGGACCTCAGCGATCTCAAGCGCGCCGAGGAGCGGCTTCGCCGGGCGCAGAGGATGGAAGCCGTCGGGCGACTCGCCGGCGGGGTGGCTCACGAAGTGAACAACATGATGACCATCATCCTGGGCTTCAGCGACCTGCTGAGCCAGGAGGGAGCCGCCGAAGGGCAGCAGCGGGAGGTGGAGGAGATCAGAAAAGCGGCGCTGCGCGCCGGGAAGATCACGTCCCAGCTCCTCGCCTTCAGCCGGCAGCAGGTGCTTCAGCCCAGCGACCTGCGCCTGAACGCGGTAGTGGAGGAGATGGCGGCGGTCCTCCGCCTCATGCTGCCTGCCAACGTCCGCGTGGAAACCGCGTTGTCACCGCTCGATACGGTGGTGCGGGTCGATCGCTCCCAGATCGAGCAGGTGCTGATCAACCTCGCCTTCAACGCCCGCGATGCGATGGTGTCGGGAGGAACCATCCGCCTCGTGACGGAATCCCGCCGGCTCGACGAAGACGCCGGCCGCCGCCTGATCGGCATCCCGATCCCTCCGGGCTCCTACGGGCTCATCTCCGTCATCGATACCGGTCACGGCATGGACGCCGCAACCCTCGCCCACGTGTTCGAGCCCTTCTTCACTACCAAGCCGGTCGGGTCCGGCACCCGCCTCGGGCTCTCCACCGTCTACGGGATCGTCAAGCAGAGCGGCGGCTACGTCTGGGCGGAGAGCACGCCCGGTCAGGGGACCACGTTCACCATCTGCCTTCCCGAGGTGAGCGGTGCGGCCGGGGAGCGTCCCGCCGTCCCTCAGGCCATACCGGAGCCCCGCGCGAGCGGCGAGACGGTGCTGGTCCTGGAGGACGAGGACGGCGTCAGAGAGCTCACGGCCCGGGTGCTTCGCGACCGCGGGTATGAAGTGGTGCCGGCCCGCAACGGCAGCGAAGCCCTCGCCAAACTGCGCGAAGGCACCGGCACCCACGACCTCCTGCTGACCGACGTCATCGTTCCGGATATGGGCACCGAGCAGCTCGAGTGGGAGGTCCATCGGATTCTGCCCGGCCTGCCTATCCTTTATATGTCGGGGTATCCGAAGGACGACATCCTGGCCCGGGGACTGTTGCGGGCCGACCAGCCGTTCCTTCAGAAACCGTTTACCGGCGAGGACTTGGCTGCCGAAGTCGGGCGCATGATCCAGCGGGCCTGAGGCGTGGTGGGCCGCTCCGGCCGGCGTTATTTTCCGCCAGACGCGCTCCGCGGCGATCCGCCGAAGGGGGGACCCATGCAGACCGAGACAATGCCCGTCGCCGGCGAGGCGACCGATACCTTCCCGATCAACGGCACCGACTACGTCGAGTTCTACGTCGGCAACGCCAAGCAGGCCGCCCACTACTACCGCTCGGCGTTCGGCTACCAGTTGGTCGCATACCGCGGGCCGGAAACCGGAACCCGCGACCGCGCGAGCTACCTCCTCCAGCAGAACAAGGTGCGCCTGGTGCTCACCTCCGCGCTGGCGCCCGATCACCCGGTCGCCGAGCACGTGCAGCGCCACGGCGACGGGGTTCGGGATATCGCGCTCTGGGTGGACGACGCGCGCGATGCCTTCGCACGCGCAGTGGAGCGCGGGGCGAAGGCCGCGGCCGAGCCGACGGTGCTGCGCGACGACGGAGGCGAGGTGGTGATCGCCGCGATCCACACCTACGGCGACACCATCCACAGCCTCGTGGAGCGGCGGAACTACGACGGCCACTTCCTGCCGGGCTTCAAGCCGGTCGAGAGCCGCTACAACCCTGCGCCGGTCGGGCTGCAGCACGTGGACCACTGCGTCGGCAACGTGGAGCTGGGCCGGATGAACACGTGGGTCAAGTTCTACGAGGACGTGATGGGGTTCCGCAACCTCATCTCGTTCGACGACACGGACATCTCGACCGAGTACAGCTCCCTCATGTCCAAGGTCGTGGCCAACGGCAACGAGCGGATCAAGTTCCCCATCAACGAGCCGGCCCAGGGCAAGAAGAAGTCCCAGATCGACGAGTACCTCGAGTACTACCGCGGGCCGGGCGTTCAGCACCTCGCCATCGCCACGGACGACATCATCGAGACCGTGACGGCCCTGCGGGACCGGGGCGTGGAGTTCCTCCGGGTGCCGACCACCTACTACGCCGATCTGCAGGCCCGGGTCGGCCGCATCGACGAGCCGGTGGACGCCCTCGCCGAGCTGGGCATTCTGGTGGACCGCGACCCCGACGGGTATCTCCTCCAGATCTTCACCAAGCCGGTCCAGGACCGGCCTACCTTGTTCTACGAGATCATTCAGCGGAAGGGCGCCCGCAGCTTCGGCAAGGGCAACTTCAAGGCGCTGTTCGAGGCGATCGAGCGCGAGCAGGCGCTGCGCGGGAACTTGTGATATGCCGATCTACCACACGATGGGCCAGATCCCCCGGAAGCGTCACATCGCCTTCCGAAAGCCCGACGGAGGGATCTACGCCGAGGAGCTGATGGGGCACGAGGGGTTCACGGGGACCGCCTCGCTGCTCTATCACATCTACCCGCCGACTACCGTGAAGTCGGCGCGGCGGCTCAGGGAAACGAAGTACGAAGCCGACCCCGACCAGACGCTGCGGCACCGCCACTTCCGCACCTCGCAGGTGAAGAAGGGCGGCAGTCCCACCCTCGACCGCGTCCCGCTCCTGTTCAACAACGAGGTGGCGATGCTCTACGTCGAGCCGGACGAGAACGACGCCCACTTCTACCGCAATGCCCAGTCGGACGAGCTGGTGTACGTGAGCAAGGGCAGCGGCACGCTGGAGACCGTTTTCGGCGACCTGCCGTTCCACGAGGGCGATTATCTCATCATCCATCGCGGCATCCTCCACCGCTGGCGGCTCGACCTGGCCGGCGAGCCGACCAAGCTGCTGGTCATGGAGAGCCGCGGGCACGTACGCTGGCCGAAGCGCTACCGCAACGAGTTCGGGCAGCTGATCGAAGGTGCGCCATACAGCGAGCGCGACATCCGTCGGCCCACCGCGCTCCGCACCCACGACGAGAAGGGCGACTTCCCGATCCTGGTGAAGCAGTACGAGGGGCTCAACGAGATCATCCTCGACCACCACCCCTTCGATGTCGTGGGTTGGGACGGATACTTCTATCCCTGGGCATTCAACATCCACGACTTCGAGCCGATCGTGGGCCGGGTGCACCAACCGCCACCGGTGCATCAGACCTTCCAGGGAGACGGGTTCGTCGTCTGCAGCTTCTGCCCGCGGCCCTACGATTTCCATCCCGAGGCCGTGCCCGCTCCGTACAACCACAGCAACGTGGACTCGGACGAGGTGCTCTACTACGCCTCCAGCGAGTTCATGAGCCGAAAGGGCATCGAGTTCGGGAGCATCACCCACCATCCCGACGGGATCCCCCACGGCCCGCACCCAGGGCGCGCCGAGGCGAGCATCGGAGCCAAGTACACGGAGGAGCTGGCGGTGATGATGGATACCTTCCGCCCGCTCAAGGTGGCGAAGCCGGCGCTGGCGATCGAGGATCCCGAGTATCACAGGTCGTGGCTGGACGCGCAGCACGCGCAGTTCAACCCGCCCACGACATGACCGGACCGGTGCTCGGGGACGCTTGAGCGAGCCGATCTGGCGCCCAAGCGCCGAGAGGGTTCGGCGCTCCAACATGACCGCCTTTCTCCAGCGGGTCCGCGACCGGCGGCCCGCGGGAGCGGAGGCGGTCGTCGATTTTGCCTCTCTGTACCAGTGGTCCGTCGCTCGGCCCGAGGCGTTCTGGCCGGAGGTGTGGGACTTCTGCGGTGTCGTGGCCGAGGAGCGTCCGGGCCGGAAGCCGTGGGACGAGGTGGCGGTGGGGCTCGAACGGATGGCACCACCCGATCCGGCGCTCGGCCCACGCTGGTTCCCCGGAGCCAGGCTCAACTTCGCCGAGAACCTGCTGCGCTTCGGGGACGACCGTGAGGCGCTGGTCTTCTGGAACGAAGCGGGCCGGCAGCGTGGCCTCACCTTTCGCGAGCTGAACGAAGCCGTCGCGGGGGCCGCCGCGGCGCTCCGCGAACACGGCATCCGTCCGGGTGACCGGATCGCGGGCTTCCTGCCGAACATGCCGGAAACCGTGGTCGCGATGCTGGCTGCCGCGAGCCTCGGGGCGATCTGGTCGTCCTGCTCACCGGACTTCGGCGCCAACGGCGTGCTCGACCGGTTCGGCCAGATCGAGCCGCGCGTGCTGGTCTGCGCGGACGGGTACCGCTATGCGGGCAAGGCGATCGACTCGCTGCCGCGGATCCGTGAGGTGCGGGAGCGCCTCCCCGGAATCGAGCAAGTGGTCGTGGTGCCGTATCTCGCGGAGCGGCCGGATCTGGCGGGGATTCCGGGGGCGGTGCTGTGGGGGGATTGGGCGGTCCGCCTGTCCGCCCCTCTACGGTTCCGCCGTCTCCCGTTCGATCATCCGCTGTACATCATGTACTCCTCCGGAACCACCGGCCTTCCCAAGTGCATGGTCCACGGGGCAGGGGGGACGCTCCTCCAGCATCTGAAGGAGTTGGTCCTGCACACCGACCTCACCCGCGAGGACCGGATTTTCTACTTCACCACGTGCGGATGGATGATGTGGAACTGGCTGGTCTCGAGCCTGGCGCTGGGGGCCACGGTGGTGCTGTTCGACGGTGCTCCCCTGACGCCCCCCGCCGTGCTCTGGGACCTTATCGAGCGCGAGCGGATCACCGTTTTCGGCACCAGCGCCAAGTATCTCGCGCTCGCCGAGAAGGAGGGGCTCCGCCCGGGCCGAACCCACGACGTGTCGGCGCTCCGCGCCATCCTCTCCACGGGCAGCCCCCTCGCGCCCTCCGGTTTCGACTACGTCTACCGCGACATCAAGACCGATGTCCATCTGGCGAGCATCAGCGGAGGGACGGACATCATCTCGTGCTTCGCGCTGGGCAATCCGGTCGCACCTGTGTGGCGCGGCGAGCTCCAGACTCGAGGTCTCGGCATGGCGGTGGACGTCTTCGACGAGACGGGTCGTCCGGTCCGGGGGCGCGACGGAGAGCTGGTCTGCAGCCGCCCGTTCCCCAGCATGCCGGTGGCCTTCTGGAACGATCCCGAAGGCGCCAAGTACCGCTCGGCCTACTTCGAGCATTTTCCAGGAGTCTGGCGGCACGGCGACTGGGCCCGGCTGACGGAGCATGACGGATTGGTGATCACCGGAAGGAGCGACGCCACGCTCAATCCAGGCGGTGTGCGCATCGGAACCGCGGAGATCTACCGCCAGGTCGAGCAGCTTCCGGAGGTGATGGAGAGCCTGGTCGTGGGTCAGGAGTGGGAGGGGGATGTCCGGATCGTGCTGTTCGTCCGGCTCCGCCCCGGGGTCGATCTCGACGACACCCTCCGGGACCGGATCCGGCGCCGGATTCGGGAACATGCGAGCCCGCACCACGTCCCCAGGCGCATCGTCGCCGTGGCCGACATCCCCCGCACCATCAGCGGCAAGATCACCGAGCTGGCCGTGCGCGAGGTCATTCACGGCCGGCCGGTGACGAACACCGAAGCCTTGGCCAATCCGGGGGCGCTCGAGCTGTTTCGGGGCCTTCCGGAACTGAGTGCCTGACGTCATCGAATTGACACGATCCCTTCGGGTCCGTTCCGGGTGGGAATCTCCCGGAGTGTGATCTGTGACCTAGTCGGGCGCCCCACACGGCCTTAGCTTGGGGCCCACGAAACGAATCCGATACCCGTGGCCCGCGTTCACCGAATCGGGCGAATGTGCACCTGGAGCGGGCATGACTACGACGACTCAGGGGAATAACGCTATGAAGACGCTTTGGATCCTGGCCGCCGCCGGCACCATCACGGCGTGCGCCGGTCGCAGCGACGAAGAGGTCGGCGCGGCCCCCGATCGTGGGGACACTACCGCGGTGACCACCGAGGTGGATACCGCCACCGGCCAGTGGGACACCACCGGCGCCACCGGGGATGTCAACGCTCAGCCGAGCGACACCGGCTTCGCGCCGACCACTCCGGACACCAGTGTCGGCCAGTATCCCGACACGGGGATGGACACCACTGGTTACGGGACCGGGGTGGATACCTCCGGCTACGGTACCGGTGCGGATACCTCCGGCTACGGCACGGGGGCTGATACTTCCGGTTACGGCACCGGGGCCGACACCTCCGGCTACGGAACCGGCGTAGATACGTCCGGCTACGGGACCGGCGCGGACACGTCCGGCTACGGCACCGGCGCCGACACCACCGGCACCGGCTACGAGAGCGGCATGGGGACCGACACGACCATGACGACGCCGGACACGGGCGGGTACGCTCCCGGCACCGGCACGGACACCGGCGCCGACACCTCGGGCATGGACAGCGGTATGGGCACCGACACCACCACGAGCACCTCGGAGCCCAGCGTTCCGGCTGACCCGGGCGCCACCGCGCCCAACCAGTAAGCAGGCAGGCTGACCTCAGGACAGGGCCCCGGGTGTTTTCCCCGGGGCCTTTGTTCTGCCCGTGAATGGCGCGGCCTCCTGGCGGCGGCTAGAATAGCCGCCATGCCCTCCGTCTCCGTCACCCGCACATACCTGGAGATGCTGTCGCCGGCGGATCTGCGAGCCGCCCGTGAGCCGACCGATGCGCCAGCCCTGCAGCGGATCGAGCACTGCCCGGTTTCCTTCTTCCGCTACCTGTACACGGAGGTAGGCAGGGCATACCACTGGACCGACCGTCTGGCCTGGACCGACGATCAGGTGAGGGCTCACCTGGCCGATCCGAGCGTCGCCCTGTGGCTGGTGTCGTCCCAGGCGGCGCCGGCCGGCTACTTCGAGCTCCGGCGGCACCAGGACCGCTCGGTGGAAGTGGCGTACTTCGGACTGTTGCCGGAGTTCGTCGGACGGGGATGGGGCGGGCACCTGCTCACCCTTGCGGTGCGTACGGCCTGGGACCTGGAGCCCGACCGGGTCTGGCTCCACACCTGCACCCTCGATCACCCGGCTGCGCTGCCCAACTACCTCAAGCGCGGGTTCAGGCCCGTGCGCGAGGAGGTCTACACGGCCGAGCTGCCCGTGTGAGCCGCATCACCGGTTCTTTCCACCCTGCGTGACGCACATCGCGGCGCCATCTCCTCGTAACACCCATACATCAGTAGTACTGAACCGAAACCAAACCGGCCGATCGTGGCGGCCGGCCACACGGCTGAGGCCTCATGCCCAGAGTCCCGCTGGCTGCCGGTGCGCTGCTCGTCGTGCTCGCCTGTGCGGACGGACGCCCCGCTGCGCCTGCCGCGGGCGCCGACGACCGCCCATCTCGACAGTCGCTCGGTGCGGCTGCGGCATCCACAGACAGCGTCGGCGCCGCCGGTGGTCAGTGGACCACCGCGGCCGGCGATTACGCGAACACGCGGTTCAGCGGACTGAGCCAGATCACCACGGAGAACGTCAAGAACCTGAAGGTCTCCTGGACGTTCTCCACCGGAGTGCTCCGCGGCCAGGAGGCGGCACCGCTGGTGGTCGGGCAGACGATGTACGTGGTCACCCCCTTCCCCAACATCCTGCACGCGCTCGACCTCGCCAATCCCGGCACCACCCGCTGGTCCTTCGAACCGAAACCGCTCTCCGCGGCCCAGGGCGTCGCCTGCTGCGACGTGGTGAACCGGGGCGCGGCCTACGCGGATGGGCGGGTGTTCTTCAACACGCTCGACAATCACACGGTCGCCGTGGATGCGGAGACGGGGAAGGAGATCTGGCGGACGAAGCTGGGAGAGATCAATCGCGGCGAGACGATGACGATGGCGCCGCTGGTCGTGAAGGGGAAGGTGCTGGTGGGGAACAGCGGCGGTGAGATGGGTGTGCGCGGCTGGCTCACCGCGCTCGATGCCGCGACGGGCCGCGTGGTCTGGCGAGCCTACAGCACGGGGCCGGACACGGAGGTGTTGTTGGGAGACCGGTTCAAGCCGTTCTACCCCGCGGACCGGCAGCCGGATCTGGGCGTGAAGAGCTGGCCGGGCGACGCCTGGAAAACAGGTGGCGGGAACGTCTGGGGGTTCGTCTCGTACGATCCCGACCTCGACCTCGTCTACTACGGGACGGCCAACCCGGGCCCCTGGAACCCCGAGGTGCGGCCGGGCGACAACAAGTGGACCTCGTCGGTGTTCGCTCGCGACCCGGACGACGGGCAGGGGGTGTGGGCCTATCAGTGGAGCCCGCACGACCTGTTCGACCACGACGGCATCAACGAGAACGTGCTGCTCGACCTCGAGTGGCGGGGCGGGCCGCGGAAGGTGCTGGTTCACGCGGAGCGGAACGGATACGTCTACGTCCTCGACCGCACCACGGGCGAGGTGCTGTCGGCGGAGCCCTTCCACTTCATCACGGCGTACCGCGGGGTGGATCTCCGCACGGGCCGCCTGCGCGTCGTGGAGGAGAAGAAGCCGACGACCGGCGTGGTGGTCCGCATGATCTGCCCCAGCGCCCCGGGCGCCAAGGATTGGCAGCCGATGGCGTGGTCGCCGCGCACGAGACTGCTCTACATCCCCCACCAGAATCTCTGCATGGACTTCGAGGCGACCGAGGCGAACTACATCGCGGGAACACCGTATGTCGGCGCGAACGTGAAGTACTACGCTGGTCCGGGTGGGCACCGGGGGGAGCTCTCGGCCTGGGACCCCGTGGCGGCGAAGGAGACCTGGACGATCAAGGAGCGGTTCCCGGTGTGGAGCGGCACGCTCGCGACCGGGGGCGACGTGGTGTTCTACGGCACCATGGACGGGTACTTCAAGGCGGTGGACGCGCGCACCGGCGCGGAGCTGTGGCGCTTCAAGACCGGATCGGGAATCATCGGTCAACCCGTGACCTACCTCGGTCCGGACGGGAAGCAGTACGTCGCAATCCTCGCCGGGGTCGGCGGCTGGTCCGGCGCGATCGTAGCGGCCGGGCTCGACCCGCGGGACTCCACCGCGGGGAACGGGTTCGCGAACGCGATGCGGGACCTGCCGCAATACACCACCAAGGGCGGCATGCTCTATGTCTTCGGGCTTCCGTAGCGGTCGGAGCAGCACTCGTAGGCTCTGCGGCAGCGGCGGGGGCGGGCTGCTCCTGGCCGTCGTGCTCGTGGCCGGCCTGGGGTGCGAGCGCGAGACGAGGCGATTCCGGGAGGTGCCGCCTACGGCGACGCCGGGCAGCGCGCTGCGCCTCAGCTCGCTCAATCCGGGGCCGCCGGTGCCGGACCCCACGATCCGGAGCGCCTACGCGGAGAACGCCTACGCGGTCTCCGAGGGGAAGCGGCTGTACACCCAGTTCAACTGCGTGGGCTGCCACGCAATGGGCGGCGGTGCGATGGGCCCGCCGCTGATGGACGACGAGTGGATCTACGGCGCCGAGCCGGAGAACATCTTCGCCACCATCGTGCAGGGCCGGCCCAATGGGATGCCCGCCTTCGGCTCCAGGCTCTCCACCAATCAGGTGTGGCAGCTCGCGGCCTACGTGCGCTCGATGAGCGGGCTCCTGCGCAAGGACGTGGCCCCCGGCAGGGCGGACGCGATGCAGGCCAAGGCCCAGGAGCAGGCGACGACCGAGCAGCGCCCGGTGGAATCCACCGTTCCCCCCAAGTCGGAGCGTCCGTGACGCAGTTCCCGGGCGCGCACTCGGCGCATGCTCCGGCCGGGCCGCAGGCGCTGATGCTCGACCGGCTGGGCGAGCTGTTGTACGGGATCGCCGCGGTCGTGTTCGTGCTGGTGGTGGCGGCGCTGCTGGTAGCCGCGTTCCGCCGGCGCCGCGCGGGGGAGGAGATGGAGAGTCCGGCGCGCGAGCGCCGGATGGCGATGGCCGTCGCGATCGCCGCAGGGGCTACCGTGGCCACGCTGATCACCGTTCTGTTCCTCAGCTTCGGTACCGGGAAGCAGCTGACCGGGACCGCGCCGCCCGACGCGATTCAGATCCGCGTCACCGGCCGGCAGTGGTTCTGGGACGTGGAGTACCGGGACTCCCTGCCGCAACGGTGGGCGACCACGGCAAACGAGATCCACGTGCCGGTGGGGCGTCCCGTCGTGTTCCAGCTGCGCTCGTCGGACGTGATTCACAGCTTCTGGGTGCCCAATCTCGGGGTGAAGCGCGACATGATTCCGGGCCAGGAGACCAGTATCTGGTTCCAGGCCGACACGCCCGGCGTTTACCGCGGCCAGTGCGCCGAGTTCTGTGGCTACCAGCACGCCAAGATGGCGTTCCTGATCGTGGCGGAGCCGCCGGACCGGTTCGCCGCCTGGCTCGACCGCCAGCGCGATACCGCCCGGACCCCGACCGACTCGCTCGCGCGTCGCGGTCAGGAGGTCTTCCTCGCCTCGACTTGCGTGATGTGTCACGCCATCGGCGGGACCCCGGCCGGAAGCCGGGTGGGCCCCAACCTGACCCATCTCGCGAGCCGCCGGACCATCGCCGCCGGCACGCTGCCCAATACCCGCGGACACCTGGCCGGCTGGATCGTGGACCCGCAGCAGATCAAACCCGGCGTCCGGATGCCGCCCAACGCTCTGTCCCCGGACGACCTCCAGGCCCTGCTCGCCTACCTCGAGAGCCTCGAATGAGGCCCGACACGGCCACGGCGCCGGAAGTCATCACGGTCAACCCGCTCGATCCCGCGACCCTGGAACGGGAGCGGCGGGAGCTGGAGCGCTCGTGGCGGGCCGAGCCGGGACTCTGGGGCTGGCTCACCAATGTGGACCACAAGTCGGTCGCCCTGCGCTACATCGTCACCGCGTTCGCGTTCTTCCTGCTGGGTGGCGTCGAGGCGGCGCTGATGCGGATGCAGCTCGCCCGTCCCGAGAACCAGCTGCTCGGGCCCGACGAATACAGCCAGATCTTCTCCACCCACGGCACCACGATGATGTTCCTCTTCGCGGTGCCCATCGTGATGGCCGTCGGGCTGTACCTGGTCCCCCTCATGATCGGCACGAGGAACGTCGCCTTCCCGCGGCTCAACCTCTACGGCTATTACGTCTACCTGATCGGCGGGGTGCTGCTCTACACCGGCCTCCTGCTGAACACGGGGCCCGAGGCCGGATGGTTCAACTACGTGCCGCTGTCGGGCCCGGAGTTCTCGCCCGGCAAGCGCAGCGACGTCTACGCCCAGACGGTCACCTTCACCGAGATCTCCGCATTGATCACGTCGGTGGAGATCATCGTGACCGTGTTCAAGCAGCGCGCGCCGGGCATGTCGCTCAACCGGATGCCGCTGTTCGTCTGGGCCCAGCTGGTCACGGCGTTCATGGTGATGTTCGCCATGCCGTGGGTCGCGACCGCGAGCATGTTCCTGGCCATGGACCGCCTGATCGGGACCCACCTGTTCAACCCGGCGGAGGGAGGGGACCCGCTGCTCTGGCAGCACCTCTTCTGGTTCTTCGGGCACCCCGAGGTGTACATCATCTTCGTGCCCGCGCTCGGGTTCGTCTCCAGCATCGTGTCCGCCTTCACCGGCCGGCCGATCTTCGGCTATCCGGTCATGGTCCTCGCGCTCGTGGTCACGGGCTTTCTGAGCTTCGGGCTCTGGGTCCACCACATGTTCGCCACCGGTATCCCCCAGCTGAGCGAGAGCTTCTTCAGCGCGGTGAGCATGATGATCGCGATCCCCACCGGGGTGCAGATCTTCTGCTGGACCGCGACGATCTGGTCGGGCCGGCCGCGCTTCACCGTCCCGTTCCTCTTCGTGCTCGGCTTCGTGGTCGTGTTCATCATCGGCGGCTTCACGGGAGTGATGGTCGCCTCGGTGCCCTACGACGTGCAGGCGCACGACAGCTATTTCGTCGTGGCGCACCTCCACTACGTGCTGTTGGGGGGCATGGTGTTCCCACTCTTCGGCGCGGCCTACTTCTGGCTGCCGAAGGTGACCGGGCGCATGCTGGACGAGCACCTGGGCCGCTGGCACTTCGCGCTCTTCTTCATCGGGGTGAACCTGACCTTCTTCCCGATGCACCAGCTCGGTCTCGACGGCATGACCCGGCGGGTCTACACCTACCTGCCGGAGACGGGCTGGGGCACGCTGAATTTGGTGGCCACGCTCGGCGCGCTCACGATCGCCGCGAGCGTGGCCGTGTTCCTGGTCAACCTGGTGCGGAGCCGGCGCGCCGGCGTGCCCGCGGGGGACGACCCCTGGGGCGGGCCGGACCTGGAGTGGGCCACGAGCTCGCCGCCGGCGCCGTACAACTTCCACCTCATCCCGACGGTGCAGAGCCGCACCCCGCTGTGGAAGCGGGAGCCGGACGCGCCGGTCGTGACCGGACTCCGCACCGACATGCGCGAGATCCTGGTGACGACGATGCTGGACGCCGAGCCCGACAACCGGATGCGGCTGCCGGAGCCCAGCATCTGGCCGCTGCTGGCGGCACTCGCGACGGGCGTCACGTTCATCACCCTGATCTTCACGCCGTGGGGGCTGCCGGTCGGGGCCGTGCTGATCACCATCGCGTTCACCGGCTGGGGCTGGCCGAGCGGAAAGGAGCACGAGCTACAGGTGCGGGAGGAGCGGGAGGGATGACGGCGCCGACCCGCGCGCTCGACGTCTCGAAGCTGCCTTCCACGGTCTTCGACCACCGGAGCCACATGTGGTGGGGCACGCTCGGCTTCATGCTGATCGAGGGCACCACGCTCTTCGTCTGCATCGCGAGCTACTTCTACCTCCGGCTGAACTTCACGGTGTGGCCACCGGAGCACACGCTTCGGCCCGCGCTCTTCTGGCCTACGGTCCACGTGATCGTTCTGCTCGCCAGTGCGGTGCCGATCACTCTGGCGGATCGGGCCGCGCGGCGACTGGATTTGCCGGAGATGCGCCGCTGGTTCGTGATCGCCTCCCTGTTCGCCGTCTCGTTCCTGTTCCTGCGGTGGCAGGACTTCCTCGCCCTGAACGTGCGCTGGGACGCCAATGCTTACGGCTCGATCGCCTGGGCGGCGGCGGGGTTCCACGGCACCATCCTGCTGCTCCAGGTCGTGGAGACGCTGATCTTCACCGTATTCCTCTTCAGCAAAGATTTCGAGGAGAAGCACTTCTCCGACGCGAGCGACACCGCCTTCTACTGGTACTTCTTCGTGGGCAGCTGGATCCCGATCTACCTAACGCTCTACCTGAGCCCCCGACTGCTATGAGGCCGCTGCGGAGATGACCACCGACACCAGCGCACCACTCGCGGACGGCACCAGGATCGGCGCCCTGTGGACCGCCAACCTGCTGGGGCCGCTCGCCGTGCTGATCGGGCTCGAGATCGCCTACATCTTCGCCGACCGCGCCTGCGTGACCGGCGACATGCTGCCGGTGCATCTGACCTGGCTCGCGAGCCTGCTCGCGTCGGGGCTCGCCGGGTGGCTCGGCTGGCGCGAGTGGCGGCGGTGGGGCGGCAGTCATGCCGGTGAGGACGCGGGGCTCGGGGGACGCAGCCGATTCCTGGCGCTGATGGGGATGCTCCTGAGCGCGGTGGCCGCCCTGGTCATCGCGGCGCAGTGGTCCGCCGCCTTCGTCTTCCATCCCTGCCAGTGACCATGCTCGCGCTCCTCCTCCACGAAGGCGCACCGCTGGCGCCGCACGATCTCTGGAGCGCCTGGAGCTGGGAGCCGGCCGTGTTGGCCGGGCTCGGCGTCACCGCCCTGCTGTACGCGCGAGGAATGGCCCGTCTGAGGGCCCGCAGCGGCAGCCGGATGGCGGCGCGGCGGCGCGAGGCGGCGGCGTTCTGGTGCGGCTGGGTGGCGCTCGCCGTGGCCCTGGTGTCGCCGCTCCACCCGCTGGGCGAGGCGCTGCTCGCCGCGCACATGGCGCAGCACGAGCTGCTCATGGTGCTCGCCGCGCCGCTCCTCGTGTTGGGCCGGCCACTGGTGGTGTCGCTGTGGGGGCTCTCCCCGGGACCGCGCCGCGCCATCGGCCGGTGGGTGGGCGGGCTGCGCTCCCTCTGGCGGCTGATCTCCCGGGTCGAGGTGGCCTGGCTGCTGCACGCCCTGGCCATCGTCGGATGGCACCTGCCCGTGCTGTATCAGGGGACGGTGGAGTCCGACCTGGTGCACAGCCTGCAGCACTCCAGCTTCCTGCTCACGGCGCTGCTCTTCTGGTGGTCCGTGCTGCCGGGCGCCACGCTCAGGGGCCGCCATGGGGCGGCCATCATGTCCCTCTTCGGCACCATGGTGTATACCGGCGGGATCGGCGCGCTGCTGACGTTCGGACGCACCCTCTGGTACCCGGCGTACGGCGAGGCCGCCCCGCTCTGGGGGCTCACGCCCCTCGAGGACCAGCAGCTCGCAGGTCTGATCATGTGGGTGCCGGGCGGCCTGTCCTACCTGCTCGCCACCGTCTGGCTCACGATCGACTGGCTGCGAGTCTCCGAGGCGAGGGTCGTCAGGTCGGAGCGCGCCCGCTCGCGGGCGGCCGCCGCCGCGCTGCTGGTCGTCCTGGCTCTCGCCGCCTGCGAGCGCCCGCGCGCGCTCTCCGCGGAGGAGGCGGCGCAGGTGGTCGGCGGAGATCCCGAGCGGGGGGCGCTCGCCTTCCGGCGGTACGGCTGCGGGTCCTGCCACACGCTGGGCGGCGTGCCCGGTGCGAACGGGCTGGTGGGCCCGCCGCTGGGCGGAATCGGCGCCAGGACGTACGTCGCCGGGGTGCTGACCAACACACCCGAGAACCTGACACGGTGGATCCAGTCGCCCCAGGAGGTGGACTCGCTCACCGCGATGCCCGACCTCGGCGTCAGCGCGGGCGAGGCCCGCGACATCGCGGCCTGGCTCTACACCCGGCGCTGACGTGCCCCCGGTCACCGACCCTCTCGCGGGCGCCGCCCAGGATCCGTCATGAGCACCGGAGCGAAACCGATCGATCCGGGCTGGCGAACCCGGGACATCCTCCGCGCGGCGGCGCTGGTGGCCGGCGTGTACGTCGCGCTCCAGCTGTTGTGGGTGGGCCGGTCCGTCTTCCTCATCGGCTTCTTCGGCGTGCTCCTCGGGATCGTGCTGGCTGCCGGGGTGGACTGGCTCGAGCGGTATCGAGTGCCCCGGGGCGTGGGTGCCGTCCTCCTCGTGCTCCTGATTTTCGGGGCGCTGACGGGTCTCGGCCTGCTCACCGCGCCGCAGATCAGCCGGCAGTTGGGTGAGCTGCGGCAGCAGGTGCCGCAGGTGATCGACGACGTCGAGCGCTGGGTGCAGCAGCGGGGTGGGGGCGTCGCGGAGATCATCAAGGCCGCGACCGACACGTCGCCTCAGGCGAGTGACGCGTCCCGGCAGCAGGGAGACATTGCCCAGCAGCAGGAAGACACTGCCCGACAGCAGGAAGACACTGCCCGGCAGCAGGCCCGCCAGCAGGCCGACGCACCGCCCTCCGGCACGGCCGGCCGGCAGTCCGGTTCGGAGCGACAGTCCGACGCGTCCGCTCCGCAAGGCCAAGGCGACCGGCAGCAGGGCGGAGGGCAGGTGGACCTCCGGAAGGGGATCACCCAGCAGCTCGCGGGCGTGGGCCGCCACTTCTTCTCGGTCTTCTCGTCCACCGTTGCCGTGCTGGGCGGGCTGATCATCATGCTGTTCGTGGCGATCTTCGTCGCGGTGGATCCCGGTCTGTACCACCGCGGTCTGATGCATCTCTTCCCCCACCGGAGCCGACGCAAGGCGGGCGAGGTGCTGAGCGCCACCGCGACCACGCTCCGGCGTTGGCTCCTCATGCAGATGGTGGCGATGCTCGCGATCGGCGCCGTGACGACGGTGGTGCTGCTGCTGCTCGACGTGAAGGCCGCGATCGCCCTGGGCATCATCGCCGGGCTGCTCGAATTCATCCCCTACGTAGGTCCGATTCTCTCCGCGGTGCCTGCGATCGCGATGGCGCTGGTCGACGGGCCCGAGAAGGCCATCTACGTCGCGCTCGCCTACACCGCGATCCAGCAGCTCGAAGGTGTGGTGCTCCAGCCGCTCCTGATGAAGGAGGGACTGGAGCTGCCGCCGGTCGTCACCATCCTGGGGCAGGCGCTATTCTCGCTGGTGTTCGGCTTCCTGGGGCTGCTGCTGGCGGTTCCCCTGTTGGCCAGCGTCATGGTCCCGCTCAAGCTGCTCTACGTGCGCGACGTGGTCGGCGACGAGGTGACGGTGCCCGGCGAGGAGAGTGGCTAGTTGGTGGACCACCACGAGGAGAGTGGCTGATGGCGGAGCAACCGGAGGAGGGAACCCGCCTCACGGCGGCGCAGATCCACGAGAACGTGCTGCGGCCGGCGGAGCACGAGATCCGGCGCCCGGCCGCCGCCTTGCTCCTGTCCGCGCTCGCGGCCGGACTCGTCATCGGCTTCAGCTGCCTGGGAGCCGCGTTCGCGGCCGCGGTCGTGCCCGAGCCCTACAAGCACGCGGCAGCGGCCGCCGCCTACCCGCTGGGGTTCATCTTCGTGATCATGGCCCGGAGCGAGCTCTTCACGGAGAACACCCTCGTTCCCGTCATTCCGCTGCTGGAGCGTCGCGACCTCGAGACCCTGAAGCTGGTGGCCCGCATCTGGACCCTGCTGCTGGTGGGCAACCTGGTGGGCACCCTGCTGTTCGCCCTCACGCTGGCGCGAACCGACGTGCTGCGGCCCGAGTTCGCGACCGAGCTGCTGCAGATCTCCCGACAGGCCACGGAGGGCGAATTTCTCCAGACCGCCTATGCCGCGGTGTTCGCCGGATGGCTCATGGCTCTGCTCGCCTGGCTGCTCGCCTCCACGACCTCCACACTGGCGCAGATCGTGTTCATCTGGCTCTGCACCGCGCCCATCTCCGCGCTGCACTTCCGCCACTCGATCGTGGGCTCCACCGAGGCGTTCTACCGCGCCGCGCTCGGCGATGCGGGGTGGGGCGCCATGCTCGGGGACTTCGTCGTCCCGTCGGTGCTCGGCAATGCCGTCGGAGGAGTGCTGCTGGTCGCGCTGCTCAATTACGGACAGGTGCTGGCGGACCGGGAGGGCTGAAGCATGTGACGGGCCTCACGGCTCAGCCCGGCGGGCCCGCTCTACACTCCGAGATCCGATGGCCGGCGCGGGAAGGTAAGCGCCGACCCGTGGGGCCCCGCCCCGCCTGCCCACGGTGACATCATGACACGCCCGTACTCTCGCGGCTTTCTGCTTCGCGGCGTTCCCTTGCTGTTGCTTGCCGCCACCCTGACCGGGTGCGGCTCCGAGGCACCGCCCGGCGGTGGGGGCGCACGTCCGCCTGACGACGCCGCAGCAGGGGGAACCGCGGCAGGCGGCGGCGCCGTCGGCACCCGGACGACGGCTGAGCCGATGCTCCCACCCGGCGCAGACCAGGGCGAGTGGACCATTCCCGCGCGGGATTATGGCAGCACTCGCTACAGTCCCCTCGATCAGATCACGAGCGAAAACGTCCGTCAGCTGCGGCTGGCCTGGAGCTTCTCGACCGGGGTGCTCCGGGGCCACGAGGCCGCCCCGATCGTGGCGGACGGCACGATGTACGTGGTCACCCCCTGGCCCAACTACCTCTACGCGCTCGACCCCGTGACCGGCGAGCAGAGGTGGAAGTACGACCCGAAGACCGCGCGGGCCGCGCAGGGCGTCGCCTGCTGCGACGTCGTGAATCGCGGGGCCGCGTACGCGGACGGCCGCGTCTTCTTCAACACGCTGGACAATCACACCGTCGCGGTGGACGCGAAGAGCGGGAAGGAGATCTGGAAGGTCAAGCTGGGCGAGATCAACCGCGGCGAGACGATGACCATGGCGCCGCTGGTGGTGAACGACAAAGTGTACGTGGGGAACAGCGGCGGTGAGATGGGCGTCCGGGGCTGGATCACCGCACTCGATGCCGCCTCCGGTGAGATCGCCTGGCGGGCCTACCACACCGGCCCCGACGAGGACGTGCTGATCGGACCCAGGTTCAAGCCGTTCTACCCCTCGCACCGGGGGAAGGACCTCGGCGTCACTACCTGGCCGCCCGACCAGTGGAAGCTCGGCGGCGGCACTGTCTGGGGCTGGATCTCCTACGATCCGGAGACGAACACCATCTACTACGGCACCTCGAATCCGGGCGTCTGGAACCCCGCCATGCGTCCGGGCGACAACAAGTGGTCCACGACGATCTTCGCCCGGGATGCGGATACGGGCGAGGCGCTCTGGGCGTACCAGACGGCGCCGCACGACGAGTTCGACTACGACGGAGTGAACGAGGTCGTCCTGCTGGAGCTCGAGATCGACGGACAGCCGCGGAAGGTCGCGGTCCGCCCCGGCCGCACCGGCTTCATGTACGTCATCGACCGCGCGACCGGCGAGGTGCTGTCCGCCGAGCCCTATGGCTACCTGAACTGGGCGAAGGGCATCGATCTCAAGACGGGTGTGCCGATCATCAACGAGGAGAAGCGCACCGGCAACCGCTCCGCCACCAACATCTGCCCCGCGGCACCGGGCATGAAGGATTGGCAGCCGACGGCGTTCTCCCCGCGCACCGGGCTCCTGTACGTGCCGCACAACAACCTCTGCATGGACTACGAGGGTGGGGAGGCGGGCTACATCGCGGGAACCCCGTACGTGGGAGCCCGGGTCAAGATGTACGCGGGGCCTGGGGGGCACCGCGGAGTCTACAGCGCGTGGGACCCCGCCGCGCAGCGGGAGGTGTGGGCCATCAAGGAGCGGTTTCCGGTGTGGAGCGGCACCGTGGTGACCGCTGGGGACGTCGCCTTCTACGGCACGATGGACCGCTGGTTCAAGGCGGTGCACGCCCGCACGGGTGAGCCGCTCTGGCAGTTCCGGGTGGGGTCGGGAATCATCGGGCAGCCGGTCACCTATCTCGGAGCGGACGGCCGGCAATACGTCGCCATTCTCTCCGGCGTGGGCGGCTGGGCGGGGGCGACGGCCCTGGGGCTCATGCCGGAGATCGATCCCTTCATCGCCCTCGGTTTCGGCAACGCCATGGCGGACCTGCCGCAGTACACGGCGCAGGGAGGCATGGTATACGTGTTCGCGTTGGAGCGGCCCGGTCGCCCGACCGCGGCATCGGGGGGACGGCGAGCCGGCGACACGACGGGCCCGGCGGGCACGCGATGACGCGCCGGGCAGCAGCCGTCGGCCTCGTCGCCGCGCTCGCGGGCGCCACACTGGCTTCCGGCGCGTTGCCCGGTGACCCCGCCGCCGCCACGCCGGCCGGCGTCCTCCGCGTCTGCTCCGACCCCAACAACCTTCCGTTCTCCAATCGCGCGGGGCAGGGGTTCGAGAACCGCCTCGCCGAGCTCGTCGCGGCCGAGCTCGGAGCGCAGGTCCGCTACACCTGGTGGGCGCAACGGCGGGGATTCGTGCGCAACACCCTCGGCGCCGGAGCGTGTGACCTCATCCCGGGGGTTCCGGCCGGCTACGAGCTGGTGGCCACGACCGAGCCCTACTATCGCTCCACCTACGTCTTCGTGACCCGGCGGGACCTGTCGCCGGCCATCGAGTCCATCGACGATCCCAGGCTGCACCGGCTCCGGATCGGCGTCCATTTGATCGGGGACGACTACGCCGCGCCGCCGCCCGCCACGGCACTCGCCCGGCGCGGCATCGTGGACAACGTGCGAGGCTACAGTCTGTACGGCGACTATCGGGAGCCGAACCCACCCGCCCGGCTGGTCGAAGCCGTGGCGAAGGGAGAGGTCGACGTGGCGCTGGTATGGGGTCCCCTCGGCGGCTACTTCGCCGAGCGGGAGTCGGCGCCGCTCCGGGTCACTCCGCTGCTGGAGCGTGGTGACGGCCCCGGCGTGCCCTTCGTCTTCGACATCGCGATGGGCGTGCGCCGCGGGGACTCGGCACTGGCCCGGAGAGTCGGCACTGTCCTGGACCAGCGGCGTACCGAGGTCCGGCGCATCCTCGAGCGGTACGGCGTGCCGCTGGTTCCCGGTCGCCCGAAGGAGGCGACATGATCCGCGCGCGCCCACTCGCCGCATCCGTGTTCTCGGCCCTGCTCGCCGGCTGCGGCGGCCAGGAATCGGCACCCGAGCCCGCCGCCAGCTGGCTGGCCGAGCCGCTCACGGCCGTGCAGACCAGCGCGATCACCGCCGGCGCGGGGCAGACGCCCGTCGAGATCAAGAACCCCTATACCGACGATCCCGGTGCGCTGAGCCAGGGACGTCAGCTCTACAACGGGTTCAACTGCGCCGGCTGCCACGGCTCAGCGGGCGGCGGCGGGATGGGCCCCCCACTGGCGGACCAGGACTGGATCTACGGCGGCTCCGACGCGCAGATCTACGCGACCATCGTCCAGGGCCGGCCCAACGGCATGCCGGCCTTCGGCCACGCACTGACCGGTGAGGCGGTCTGGAAGCTCGCCGCGTACGTGAAGTCGCTCGGGCCGGGCACTGGCGAGAACCAGGGCGGCGGGGGTCAAGGCGGTGGGGAGCAGGGACGCGAGACGCAGGGCGGCGGGCAGCAGAGCGGCGGAACCCAGAGTGATTGACTGGTCCGCGGGCGCGGCGGCCGAGCAGATCGGCGATCTCTTCTGGACGATGACGACCCTGGGTGCCGTCATCTTCGTCATCTTCTGCATCGCCCTCGCCTATGCGCTCCTGCATCGGCGGCGTCCCCAGGACCCGGCGACACCCGAGCGCGACCGCAAGGGCACCCGGCTGATTCTGTGGCTCGGCGCCGTGGTGCCCGCGCTCATCCTCGTGCCGCTCTTCATCTGGACCGTGCAGACGCTCGCCGCGCTCGACCCACGCTCGCAACGGCCGGATCTCGTGGTGGATCTCGTCGGCAAGCAGTGGTGGTGGGAGATCCGCTATCGGGACAGCGTTCCGGGGAACGTCTTCGTCACCGCGAACGAGCTCCACATCCCCGTGGGGCAACGGGTCGAGCTGCGGCTCACCGCGACGGACGTGATCCACAGCTTCTGGGTCCCGGAGCTGCACGGGAAGACCGATCTCATCCCGGGCCGCGAAAACGTCACCTGGATCCAGGCCGATCGCCCGGGCGTCTACACCGGCCGGTGCGCCGAGTACTGCGGGATGCAGCATGCCAACATGGGGCTGCTCGTGATCGCCCAGACGCCCGAGGAGTTCCGGGCCTGGACCGCCGGGCAGCGCCGCACCGCCGCGGAGCCGCGCGACTCGCTGACCGCGAAGGGTCGCGAGGCGTTCCTCGGTTCGGCCTGCGCACTGTGCCACCAGGTGCGGGGGACACCGGCGGGCGGGTACCTCGGCCCCGATCTCACCCATGTGGCGAGCCGGCGCACGCTGGCCTCGGCGCTGCTGCCCAACACGCCCGGCCACCTCGGCGGGTGGATCGGGAACCCGCAGGCGCTCAAGCCGGGCTCGCGCATGCCGCGGGTCCCGATGAGCCGCGAGGAGTTCAGCCTCATCCACCGCTACCTCCAGACGCTGGAGTAGGTTGCACCGATGGCCACCACCGCCGAACGGCCGAGCGTAAGCGCGGAGCAGAAAGAGGGCTTCGAGCGCGCCTGGAGTCAGCCGACGGGGTTCCTCGGCATGCTGCAGACGATCGACAACATCCCGATCGCGCAGCGCTATCTCGCCACCTCGTTCGGCTTCTTCCTGCTCGGCGGGCTCCTGGCCGCGCTGATGCGGATCCAGCTCGGCACGCCCGACAATACCTTCCTCGACGCGGAGACCTACAACCAGATCTTCACGATGCACGGGACGACGATGATGTTCCTGTTCGTCATCCCGTTCATCGAGGCGCTCGCGACCTACCTGCTGCCGCTCATGCTGGGGACCCGGGACCTCCCGTTTCCCCGGCTGACCGCGCTGAGCTACTGGACCTACCTGTTCGGCGGGCTCCTGATCTACTCCAGCTTCCTGTTCGGCCTGGCGCCGGACGGCGGCTGGTTCGCCTACGTGCCGCTCACCAACAAGCAGTGGTCGCCCGGGCTCAACCTCGACTTCTGGGACATCGCGCTCAGCGTGGCCGAGATCGCGGCCATGGGCGCGGCGGCGGAGATCATCGTGTCGGTGCTCCGCACCAGGTCGCCGGGGATGTCGATCAACCGGATCCCCGTGTTCGGCTGGGCCATGCTGGTGACGGCCTTCATGATCATCTTCGGGTTCACGCCGCTCATCGTCGGCACCGCGATGCTGGAGCTGGACCGGAAGGGGCTCACCAGCTTCTTCGTGCCCGAGAACGGCGGTGACCCGCTGCTCTGGCAGCACCTCTTCTGGGTCTTCGGGCATCCCGAGGTGTACATCATGTTCCTCCCGGCGGTGGGGATCCTGACCCATGTCGTCCAGGTCTTCGCCCGGCGTCCGGTGGTGAGCTACACGCTGGTCGTGCTGGCGATCATCGCGACCGGGTTCCTCAGCTTCGGGCTCTGGGCCCACCACATGTACGCGACCGGCATCTCCCCCATGGCCCTGGGGTACTTCGCCGCGGCGAGCACCGTGATCGCGATTCCCACGGGCGTGCAGGTGGTGGGGTGGGTCGCCACCCTGTGGGTCGGGCGTCCGCTGTGGCGCACGCCGCTGCTGTTCGGCATCTCCGGGCTCGTCATCTTCGTGCTCGGCGGGATCACCGGCGTCATGGTCGCCTCGCCGCCGTTCGACTTCCAGGCCCACGATTCCTACTTCGTCGTGGCGCACCTCCACTACGTGCTCATCGGCGGCACCGTCTTCCCGCTGTTCGCCGGCCTCTACTACTGGCTGCCCAAGATCACCGGGCGGATGATGGACGAGCAGATCGGCCTGTGGAGCGCGGTGGTCATGTTCATCGGGTTCAACCTGGCGTTCTTCCCGATGCACATCTCCGGGCTGCTCGGAATGCCCCGCCGGGTGTACACCTACCCGACCGAAGCGGGATTCGATACCTACAACCTGCTCTCCTCGATCGGCGCCTTCCTCTTCGCCGGCGGCGTGCTGCTCAGCCTGTTCAACTTCTTCCGCAGCCTGCGAGCGGGCCGGCCGGCCGGGGACAACCCGTGGAACGCGGACTCCCTGGAGTGGTCGAACTCGTCGCCGCCGCCGAACGCGCAGTATCCCCGCATACCCGTGGTGCGCGACCGCCACCCGCTCTGGGACGAGCACTGGCGGCAGGAGCGCATGCGGCCGGAGGAGACACCGGCGCGCACGGCCGAGGCGCAGGAGGACGTGGAGCAGATGGCCTACTGGCCGACCCGGTGGCGCGGCGCCCTGGTGGTCTCGGTGACCGAAGGCCGGCCGCTCGCGGTCGTGCACATGCCGCGGCGGTCGTTCGCGCCGTTCATCATGTCGGTCGGCTTCCTGGTGTTGTTCGCGGCGCTCATCGTGGACCAGACCACGTTCATGGCGGTCGGGGCGGGCATCATCGCCGTGGCCCTGATCATGTGGTTCTGGCCCCAGGACACCGAGACTGCGGCCATGGAGGAGATGTACGGCCCCGAGCCGAAGGAGCTGCCGCTCGCGCAGGCGGGACCGGCAGCCAACGGCTTCTGGGGCACCTGCGTCTTCCTGCTCATCATGGCGACCGCGCTCACCACGATCGTCGCGGGCTACTTCTATCTGGGCGGCAACGTGGCGCTCGACCTGGTCGGAAGCCCCGCCGAGCCGATCGAGCGGCCGGCGATCGCGGTCGGGCTGCTGGCGCTCGGGATGATTCCCGTCGTGGCCGGGATCCGCGCAATCGGGCGTCGGCGGCTCGGTCTGCTGCGCCTGGGTGTGACCGCCGCGCTGCTGCTCGCGGCGCTGCATCTCTGGCTCCTCATCGCCACGTGGCTCGGCAGCGGGCTCTCGCCCTCCAGTGACGCGCAGCACTCCGCGTTCGTCGGCGTGGCCGGGTTCCATGCCGTGCTCTCCGTCATTCTCCTGGTGATGACGGCGGTCGCGACGATCTGGGCCTGGCTCCGCCCGGCCGACGGGCGGGGCCACGCGGCCGCCTGGAACGCCGCGCTGGTGTACGGTTTCGCCATCGTGAGCGGCGTGATCGTCTTCGGCGTTCTCTATCTGGTCCCCCGCTTCGGTTGAGTGGCCCATGACCCAGGGAGAGACGGAGCACCAGCTCGGCATCGAGACCGCCCCGACGGGCCGGCTGCTGTTCGGGCTGCTCGGCGGGGCGGCGGCGTGGAGCCTTCACTTCCTCGCCAGCTACGCCGCCCTGTCGATCGGCTGCGTCGCCGGGTGGCGCGGGATTCGGGAGATCCTGGCCATCGGCACGCTGGTGCTCCTGGCGGTCGCCGTGTGGTCCACGGTGGTCGCCTGGCGGGAGTGGCGGCGGGTGAGCGGCAATCAGCCCTGGGACGTGGCACTCGGCGAGCCGCGGGGCTGGTTCGCCTACCTCATGCTGACCGGCGTGCTAATGGGCGTGGTGTCCGCCTTCACCATCGGCCTGGAAGGATGGGGTACCCTGGTGCTGCCGGTGTGCGGGTGGGACGTGCGATGAGGCGGCGCCTGGGTGCGCTGCTCCTGCTCGTCGGTGCGGCGCCCGCGTGCTCGCCGGGCGGAGACGATGCCGCGCGCGCGGAAGTTCTGGCGACGGTGCAGGGAGATCCGACCCGGGGGGAAGTCGCGATCGAGCGCTACGGCTGCGGCACGTGCCACGTCATTCCCGGACTCGCGCGCGCGCGGGGGAAGGTGGGTCCGCCGCTCACCGACTTCGCGCTCCGCACGTACATCGCGGGTAACTCCTTCAACACGCCGAACAATCTCGTCGCCTGGATTCGCCGCCCCGATTCGGTCGAGCCGGGCACCGTGATGCCCACCCTGGGCGTCACGGAGCAGGAGGCGCGCGACATCTCGGCCTACCTGCTGCTCGAGACCGCCACCGGCCAGTTCGGCCCGCCCAGGCTGCTCTCGCCCTCCCTCCTGCACGGCGACTGACAGGGCGCGGATGCCGGAGTTCGGCGCCCTGCCGCTGCCGGTGAATCTGGCGCTCTTCACCGCCGCGGCTGCCGTCGTGTGGCTCGCCGGCACCCGTATCGCGGGCTACGCGAGCACATTGGCCGAGCGGACCGGCATAGGGAAAGCCGTGGTCGGCGCCCTCCTGCTCGGCGGTATCACCTCGCTGCCGGAGGTCGCCACGACCGGGAGCGCGGCGGCCTCGGGCAATGCCGTCCTGGCGGTCAACAACATTCTCGGCGGAGTCGCGATGCAGGTCGCCATCCTGGCCGTGGCCGACGCGGCGATCGGCCGTGGTGCGCTCTCCGCGATCGTCGCGCGGCCCACGGTGCTGCTGCAGGCCACCCTCAACATCGTGCTGCTCGTGCTCGTGGCGACCGGCATCACGGCCGGCGACGTGCCGTTTCTCGGGCTCGGGGCGTGGACGGCGGCCATCGGGGCCGCCTACCTGGCGGCGATGGTGATCATCAGCCGCTCCCACGCGCCCGAAGCATGGCGACCCGGCAGAGTGGTGAAGGAAGGTGCCGTGGGCGAAGCGGCCAGGGACGCGGCCGAGGAAACCCGATCTACGGCCCGAATCACGGCGTATACGGCCGCGGCCGCGGCGGTGATCTTCGCGGCGGGTTACGCCTTGGCCCGCACCGGGGAGGCCCTGGCGGAGCAGACCGGCCTCGGGTCGAGCTTTGTCGGGGCGGTGCTGGTGGCGATCGCGACGTCCCTGCCGGAGGTGAGCTCGACGGTCGCGGCCGTCCGGTTGGGGCACTATGAGCTCGCCTTCGGCGACATCTTCGGCACCAACCTCTTCGACGTCGCCCTCGTGGTCGTTGCCGACGCCATCTATGCCGGCGGGCCGGTCCTCCGCGAGGTCGGCGCGTTCTCCGTCTGTGCCGCTCTGCTCGGCATCCTGGTGACGGGGATCTTCCTCGGCGGACTGATCGAGCGCCGAGACCGAGTCGTGCTCCGCATGGGGGTCGATTCGCTCCTCGTGGTGCTGGTGTATCTCGGTGGGCTCGTCGTGCTGTACCGGCTCCGGCCGTGAGTGGTATTATCCCGCCCCATGACGTCCCGCTCGACCGCGCGCCTGGAGCTGGCCGCCGCGGCGATCCTCTTCTCGACCGGTGGCGCCGCCGTCAAGGCCGTGGACTTCACCGGATGGCAGATCACCTGCCTGCGGTCGGGCATCGCCGCGCTCGCGATCTGGGTCATGACCCGGCAGGCCAGAGGCGCGTGGACCGGTCGACATCTCGTGGTGGGGGTCGCCTACGCGGCGACCCTGACGCTGTTCGTGCTGGCCAACCGGCTCACCACCGCGGCGAACGCGATCTACCTCCAGTCGACCGCGCCGCTGTACCTGGCCATCCTGGCGCCATGGCTGCTGCGCGAGCCGACCCGGCGGCAGGACCTCGCCTTCATGGCGGCGGTGGGAGTCGGGCTCGCGCTCTTCTTCGTGGGCGTCGACCGTCCGGTCGAGTCCGCGCCCGCCCCGATGCAGGGGAACCTGTTGGCCGCCGCGAGCGGCCTCACCTGGGCGCTCACGGTCTGCGGGCTCCGCTGGATGGGGGCGGCGGGAGCGAGTCAGGGGTCGGCGGTCGCGGTGGTCGTAGGGAACGTCATCGCCTCACTCGGCGCGCTCCCGCTCGCGGTGCCGTTCGGCAGCCACGGGGTGGGGGATTGGGCCCTCGTCGGCTATCTCGGCGTGTTTCAGATCGCCCTTGCCTACATACTGGTGACCAGGGCGCTGGCCACCATTCCCGCGCTGGAGGCCTCGCTGATCCTGCTGATCGAGCCGGTGCTCAACCCGGTCTGGGCCTGGCTCTTCCAGGGTGAGCGGCCCGGCGTGTGGGCGCTGATCGGAGGAGCCGTGATTCTCATGGCGACGGCGGTGCGCACCGTACTCGACGCCCGGCGCGGGCGCCGCGGGGAGGCACCCCTCGAAGCCGACACTTCCCGGGTTCCGGCGGGCTGACGCATGGCGGCCCCGGCACCCGTGCTCATCGAGACCGTCCGCGTTCGCGATGGCGTGGCCCCCCTGTGGTACCTGCACCTCCGGCGACTCGCGTCGAGCTGCAAGGCGCTGGGGGTTCCGCTGCCGGGGGAGCTGATCACCCCCGCCGGTGGCCGGGACCGCGTGCACAGGCTCGAGGTCAGTCCCCGAGGGGTGGAGATCAGCGAGCGGCCTGTGGGGACCACGGCCCCGGTCTCGCTGATCCAGGCGACTGTCGTGCACCGGCCGTATCCGCACAAGACGACCGAGCGGCGCCAGTTCGACCACGCGCTCGCGGAGGCCCGCACGGCGGGGGCCGATGATGCGGTCCTGCTCACTCAGGGCGGTTATGTGGCCGAGTGCGCGCTGTGGGGGCTGTTCTGGTGGGAGGGAGGCCGCCTCTGCGCCCCATCGCTGGAGCTCGGCGTGCTGCCCGGCGTGGCCCGCGCGAGGCTGGAGGAGCTGACCGGCGGGATCGCGGCGCGGCGCGTCAAGCCGGGCGACCTCGAGGGGCGGAGCCCCTTCGTCGCGAACGCCGCGCGGGGGGTGGTGCCGGTGGCGAATCTGGCGGGTCGGCCGGTGCCGCAAGACCCGGGAACACCGCGGCTTTCGGACATGTTCTGGCCTTGACCCGAGCCCGTCGGACCCGGTAATTTTGGCGGCCTCGCCCGGGGCGCTGTCCCCGCCGCGGTGGTTGTAGCTCAATCGGTTAGAGCGCCGGACTGTGGCTCCGGAGGTTGCGGGTTCGATTCCCGTCAGCCACCCTGGAAGAGCCGGTCGCTGGAAGGACCGGTCGGGAGTACCGGTGGTGGGGAGTACCGGTGAGGAAGTCCGGTGGCCGCGGGCGGAGGACGCGCCGGCGGAATCGGTGCAGAGGTCCGTAGCTCAAGTGGTAGAGCACCGGTCTCCAAAACCGGGGGTTGCAGGTTCGAGTCCTGCCGGGCCTGTGCGGGAACTGTGGCGCTATCGTCTAGGGGACTAGGACGGGGCCCTCTCAAGGCCCAAACACGGGTTCGAATCCCGTTAGCGCTATCGAGAAACGGTCGGCCCCATCGTCTATCGGTTAGGACGCGACCCTTTCAAGGTCGAGAGAGGGGTTCGACTCCCCTTGGGGCTAT
>DATABZ010000337.1:0-9513 GCA_036259315.1 Gemmatimonadales bacterium
CTCCGGCTGCGGAATCCAGCTGTCGATGGCGTCCATCAGCTCCGTGATCTTGGCGCCCCACTCGCTGTTCGGGTCGCCCGACTCCAGCGCCTTGAGCCCGCTGCCGCGGATGATCGGCGTGTCATCGCCCGGGAAGTCGTACTCCGAGAGCAGCTCGCGCACTTCCAGCTCCACCAGCTCGATCAGCTCCGGATCGTCGACCATGTCGACCTTGTTCAGGAACACCACCAGGTACGGCACGTTCACCTGGCGCGCCAGCAGAATGTGCTCGCGCGTCTGCGGCATCGGACCGTCCGCTGCGCTCACCACCAGGATCGCGCCATCCATCTGCGCCGCACCCGTGATCATGTTCTTCACGTAGTCCGCGTGCCCCGGGCAGTCCACGTGCGCGTAGTGACGGTTCGGCGTCTGGTACTCCACGTGCGCCGTCGCAATCGTGATCCCGCGCTCGCGCTCCTCCGGCGCCTTGTCGATGTTGTCGAAGCTCACGAAATCCGCCAGCCCCTGCGCCGCCTGGATCCGCGTGATCGCCGCCGTCAGCGTCGTCTTCCCGTGATCCACGTGCCCGATCGTGCCCACGTTCACATGCGGCTTCGTCCGCTCGAATTTGGCCTTCGCCATGTCGGTCTTCCGGTGTCCGGTTGAGTTAGCTCTTCGCCTTGCTGATGATCTGTTCCGCGATGTTCTTCGGAACCTCTTCGTAGTGATCGAACTGCATGGTGTACACCGCCCGGCCCTGTGTCATGCTGCGAAGCGTGGTGGAGTACCCGAACATCTCGGCCAGGGGCACGTCGGCCGCGACGACCTGCGCGTCCCCGCGCTGGGTCATGCCGCCGATCTTGCCGCGACGGGACGAGAGGTCGCCGATCACGTCGCCCAGGAAGTCGGCCGGCGTCACCACCTCGACCTCCATGACGGGCTCGAGGAGCACCGCGTTCGCCTGCCGCGCGGCCTCCTTGACCGCCATGGAGCCGGCGATCTTGAAGGCCATCTCCGAGCTGTCCACGTCGTGGTAGCTGCCGAAGGTGAGCGTCGCCTTGACGTCCACCATGGGGTACCCGGCGAGCACGCCGTTCTCCAGCGCCTCGCGGATGCCGGCCTCGACCGGCTTGATGAACTCGCGCGGGATCACGCCGCCGACGATCTTGTCCTCGAAGACGAACCCGGCGCCGGGCTCCGCCGGCTCCAGCGTGATGACCACGTGGCCGTACTGGCCCTTGCCGCCCGACTGCCGGATGAACTTCCCTTCGACATCGGTGACCTTCTTCCGGATGGTCTCCCGGAAGGCCACCTGCGGCTTGCCGACATTGGCCTCGACCTTGAACTCCCGCTTCATGCGGTCCACGAGGATCTCGAGGTGCAGCTCGCCCATGCCGGCGATGATCGTCTGGCCCGTCTCCGCGTCGGAGCGCACCCGGAAGGTCGGGTCCTCCTCCTGAAGCTTCTGCAGCGCGGTGGCCAGCTTGTCCTGGTCCGCCTTGGTCTTGGGCTCGATGGCGACGTCGATCACCGGGTTGGGGAACTTCATCGCTTCCAGGATGATCGGCTTGTCGTCGTCGGACAGCGTATCGCCGGTGCGGGTCTCCTTGAGGCCGATGGCCGCGGCGATGTCGCCGGCGAGCACCTCCTCGATCTCCTCCCGCTTGTTGGCGTGCATCTGGAGCAGCCGCCCGATCCGCTCCTTCTTGTCCTTGGTGCTGTTGTAGACGTAGCTCCCGCTCTTGAGCGAGCCCGAGTACACCCGGAAGAAGGTGAGCCGGCCGACGTAGGGATCGGTGGCCACCTTGAAGGCGAGCGCGGAGAACGGCTCGGAGTCCGAAGCACAGCGCTCGATGTGGGTGTCGTCGTGGAGCGGGAGGTGGCCCTGGATGGGCGGGATATCGGTCGGGCTCGGCAGGTAGTCGATGACGGCGTCGAGCAGCGCCTGGACGCCCTTGTTCTTGAAGGACGCGCCGCAGAGCACCGGGACGATCGAGCCGGACACGGTGGCCTTCCGGATCGCGCGCTGGATCTCGTCGAACGAGAGCTCCTCGCCGCCGAGGTACTTCTCCAGCAGCTCCTCGTCGTGCTCCACCGCCGCCTCGATCACCTCGTGCCGCGCCTGCTCCACCTTCTCCCGGTACGCCTCGGGCACCGGCATCTCGGTGAACGTCTTGCCGAGGGTCTCCTCGTCGAAGACGACCTCGACCCGGCGGAGCACGTCGATGTGGCCGGTGAACAGCTCGCCCGAGCCCACGGGCAGCTGGACGGGATAGGCCTTCTTCGTGAGCCGGTCGCGGATCATCGTGAGGCAGCGGTCGAAGTCCGCGCCCACCCGGTCCATCTTGTTGGCGAAGATGAGGCGGGGCACGCCGTACCGGTCGGCCTGGCGCCACACGGTCTCGGTCTGCGGCTCCACGCCGGCCACCGAGTCGAGCAAGGTCACCGCGCCGTCGAGCACGCGCAGCGAGCGCTCCACCTCGACGGTGAAGTCCACGTGGCCCGGCGTGTCGATGATGTTGATCCGGTACTGGGTGGCGTTGCGGTTCCAGAAGCAGGTCGTCGCGGCGGAGGTGATGGTGATGCCCCGCTCCTGCTCCTGCTCCATCCAGTCCATGGTGGCCGCGCCCTCGTGGACCTCACCGATCTTGTAGTTCTTGCCGGTGTAATAGAGGATGCGCTCGGTCGTAGTCGTCTTCCCGGCATCGATGTGGGCCATGATGCCGATGTTCCGATAGCGCTCGAGCGGGGTCTGACGGGCCATTGCTTGTCCTCTACCAGCGAAAAAGCGGGGCGACCGACCCGGCGGACCCGGTGGTATCGCTCCGCGCGCATCCGGGCGGGCAGCCTGATCCGGCCTGAGCCCTGGATGGGGAGACCCACGGGGTCTCCTCGCGTTGTCGTTCGGAAGATCAGAGGTGGAGACGGGCACCACGTGATCCGATGTCGCCGCCCAAAAGGGCTAAGCCCCGCAAAGCTAATGGAGTTGCCCCTGCTGTCAACCCGGCCCGCGAGGCGAAACTCGCATCCCGGACACCTCGCATCCCGAGCACGAAGAAGGGCGGGGAGCATTCCCCGCCCTTCACGCCACGCGGAGCCGCCCGCGAGCCACGCGGACCGCCCGCGAGCTACCAGCGATAGTGCGCGAACGCCCGGTTCGCCTCGGCCATCCGGTGGGTGTCTTCCTTCTTCTTGATCGTGTTCCCCTCGCCCTTCGAGGCGAGGATCAGCTCCGCCGCGAGCCGCTCCGCCATCGTCTTCTCGGTACGGGCGCGGGCGAACGAGATGAGCCACCGCATCGCCAGCGCGGTGCGCCGGTCCGGGCGGACCTCCACCGGCACCTGGAGCGAAGCGCCACCCACCCGGCGGCTCTTCACTTCCAGCGTCGGCTTGGAGTTGTTGACCGCCTGCTTGAAGACCGCGACGCCAGGCTGGCCGGTGCGCTCCTCGATCAGATCCATGGCCGAGTAGAAGATCCCTTCGGCCACGCTCTTCTTGCCCTCGTACATGAGGTTGTTCACGAACTTCGAGACTGTCTGGCTGTCGTACCGCGGATCGGGCGGCACCGGCCGCTTGACCGCCTTGGTGCGCCGGCTCACTTCTTACCTCCCTTGGCTCCGGCCTCCTTGGGCCGCTTCGCGCCGTACTTGGATCGGCTCTGCCGCCGGTCGTTCACCCCGGCCGAGTCCAGCGTGCCGCGGACGATATGGTAGCGCACGCCTGGCAGGTCCTTGACCCGGCCGCCCCGGATCAGCACGATCGAGTGCTCCTGGAGGTTGTGCCCCTCACCCGGGATATACGCCGTGACCTCGAAGCCGTTGACCAGCCGCACACGCGCCACCTTGCGAAGGGCCGAGTTGGGCTTCTTCGGGGTGGTGGTGTAGACACGGGTGCACACGCCGCGCTTCTGGGGATTGGAGCGGAGCGCCGGCGCCTTATCCTTCGCTTCGACGTCTTTCCGGCCGCGCCGGATGAGCTGATTGATGGTCGGCATAACCCTGGAGCTGATGAAACGAGATCTCGCGAGCGAGGTTCGTCGCGAGCGAGGTTCGTCCGGATGGACAGCGGTTCATGAACCGAGTTCGTCCGGTTCGGACACAGACCGGGAAATGTAGACAGTGGATGAATTTGGGTCAAGCCAGCGGCGGGAGCTGACCGCCGTGCTCCGGGGCTTCGGCGCCCCGCCCAGTCCCGCGGTCGTGGTCGTCCAGCGGCTCTCCACCCGGGATCGGATTCTTCGCGCCGCCGCGGTGGTCGGCATCGGCCTGGCGGCGGCCGCGGTCGCGCTCCCGATTCCGATCGTGCACTTCGTCCTGGTGCCCGGTTCGGTCCTCATCGGGCTCGTTCTAGGCGCGGTCAGGTTGGCGCAACGCGAGATCGTCCACCGGGCCGAGGCCGCCTGCCCCTTCTGCGGCACCCACCAGCGGCTGGGACTCGCGGGCAGCAAATTCCGGCTCCCCCGCCGCGTCCACTGCTCCAACTGTGGCCGGGAGCTCGAGCTCGAGCAGGCGGAATAGCCTTCCGGCAGAGTCATCCCCACCAGCCCTGCCGCCTTTTGCACCGCGCGATGGCGTTTTGACAGGCGGCCATTTCCCAAGTCCACATCTTGTCTGCGGTTGACAGGCGGCCGCTTCGGCGGCCCCGTCCTTGCCTTTTCCGCGCGGTGCCGAACTCCTCGTTCGGCGGCAACCTCGTCGTGCGGAGTCCATCGTGCCCCTGTCGCGCTTCCTCGTCCTGCTCGCCGCGCTCGCCGCCGTTGGATCCGGCTCGGCGGCCGCCCAGCAGGAGCCCTGGAAGCCGTTCGCCGAGGTCACCAGGGGCGCCGATGCCGCGAGCGGCATCTTCTCGGTCTTCCACCAGCGCGACCAGGTCCTCCTGGGCCTCGCCCCCGAGCACTTCGACCGCGACTACCTCCTGGTGACCCAGCTCTCCCAGGGCATCGGGGAGCTGGGGCTCGACGGGGGCGCGTCGCTCCGGTCCGATCTCGTGCGCTTCCATCGTCAGGGCGACCGGGTCGAGCTGTGGGTGGTCAATCCGCACTTCGCGGCGGCGCCGGGAACACCGATGGCGCGCACCGTGGACTACTCCTTCGGCCACTCCGTCGCCCACTCCTTCCCCATCGCCACGGTGCAGGGCCCCGACGAACGTCTGGTGCTGGTCGACGCATCGTCCTTCCTGCTCTCGGATTGGGCCGACGTCGGCTCCACGCTCCAGGCGGTGGCGACGCGGCGGAAGATCTCCGGCAATGTCACCCTCGACGAGAAACGCTCCAGCCTTCAGGAGCTTCGCCTCTTCCCGGCCAATCTCGAGGCCGAAGTTCGGCTCACGTTCCAGAGCCCACGGGGTCTCGGGCTGGAGACCGTGTCCGACCACCGCTCGATCCCGATCGGCGTGCACTACTCGCTGCTCGAGCTGCCGGCCACGCCCATGCGGCCGCGCTACGCCGACGAGCGGGTGGGCTACTTCATCTCCGCCTTCAAGGATTTCTCCCGTGACACGGCGGAGAGCTTCTTCGTGCGCTACGTGAACCGCTGGCGACTCGAGAAGCGTGAGCCCGGCCCCGCACCGAGCGAGCCGGTCCGCCCCATCACCTTCTACATCGACCACACGGTCCCCCTGGAGTGGCGGCCCTACGTCCGAGCCGGGATCCTGGAGTGGAACCGGGCCTTCGAGGAGGCAGGCTACCGCAACGCCGTTCAGGCACTCGATGCCCCGGCCGATTCGGCCTGGAGCGCGGCGGATGCCCGGTACTCGACGGTCAGGTGGACGGCGACGAACCGATCGGTCTACGCCATCGGGCCGACGAACGTGGACCCTCGCACCGGCGAGATCCTCAACGCCGACATCCTGATCTCCGCCGCCTGGATCCAGACTTGGCGGGGCGAATCCCGGGAATACACCACGCCCCTGGCCTCGGTGCAGTCGGCCTTCGCCGCCGACACGGTGTCGTCCGCCGGTGACCCCTCCCTCCTCTGCCGCTTCGGCGAGGGGCTCGACCGCCAGGGGACCGTCGCCCGCGCGGTGCTCGCGGCCCGCGGGGTGACGGCGGGCGGCGGTGCGGCTCCCCGCGAATACATCGGCCAGGCGCTGAAGGCGCTGGTCATGCACGAGGTCGGGCACACTCTGGGCCTCCGTCACAACTTCCGCGGCTCCGCCGGCATCACGGCGGCCGAGCTGGCCGACCGCGCGCACACCGAGCGGCACGGCCACGGCGTCTCGGTGATGGACTACCTGCCGCCGGCACTGGCGCTCGACCCCGGCCGCCAAGGCCACTTCTACTCGCCGACCGTCGGGAGCTACGACCGCTGGGCCATCACCTACGGCTACGCGGAGGCCGACGGCGGGCTGAGCGCGCATCGCGGGGGCAAGGGCGCGGCGGCGGACAGTGAGACGTGGACGCCGGACCTCGAGATCAACGCGTTGCGTGCGATCGCCTCCCGTGCGGCGGAGCCCGGGAATCTGTACGCGAGCGACGAGGACGCCGGCTTCGGCGCGGCGGGCCTCGACCCCACCGTCTCCCGGTACGACATGACGGATGATCCGCTCGCCTGGGCCCGCGAGCGCGTCGCGCTGATCGACCAGCTGTTCGACTCCCTGGAGACGAGGGTGGTCGCGCCGGGTCAGAGCTATGGCCGGCTCCGGTCCGCGTTCACCGACCTCCTCTCGGACCGCTGGTATGCCCTGCTGGTGAGCACCAAGTACATCGGCGGAGCCCTGACGGCGCGCGACCACCGGGGCGACCCGGACGCCCGCCCCGCGATCGCGACCGTCCCAGCCGAGCGCCAGCGCGAGGCCCTGGCCTTCGTCGCCGAGGCGGGGCTCGGGGAGCAGGCGTACAGCTTCGATCCCGAGTTGCTGAGCCGGCTCGCCCCGGAGCGGTGGCGGCACTGGGGCGCGTCGCCCGCCGCGGGCGGACGGGCGGACTTCCCGCTCCACGATTGGGCCCTGGCCCAGCAGGGCTCGCTCCTCGCCCGGCTCCTCGATCCGGTGGCCCTCTCACGCATTCGCGACGCGGAGCTGCGCGCCCAACCCGGCGAGTCCACCATCGGCATCCCCGACCTGTTCGAGACGCTCACCAGGTCGGTGTGGGCCGAGGCGGGGCTCCGGTCGGAGGCGAAGCAGGGCCACGCGAGGAACACGCGCTCGGTGCGGCGCGACGTCCAGCGCCTGCACCTCGAGGCGATGATCGGTATGGTGGTGGCCCCGGCGAAAGGCACGCCGGAGGACGCCAGGGCCCTCGCCCGCGCGACGCTGGCCGATCTCGACGTCCGCCTGGCCCACGCGCTGGAAGAGGACGGCCACCATCTCGATCCCTACACCCGGGCGCACCTTGCCGACTCCCGCCAGCGGATCGCGCAGGCCCTCGACGCCCGGATGATCCAATCCCCTTCACTGCTCAGGTAGACCCGATGGCTCCCGTCGATCCCTCGCCGCTCTCGCTGACCGCCCTGTACATGGCGGGCATCCTCGCCGGCTACGCCCTGCTGACCGCCCCGGAGGATTGGCAGCGCGCCTGGCAGACCGTTCGCCGGGCCTGGCACCGGCGCCTCGGGGGGTAGCCTCTCCCGGCGAGGCGGGTAAGCTTCCCGCATGACGGGAATGGTCCCCTCCCCGCCTCCACTCTTCGTTCGAGGGCTCCGCAAGCGCTACGCCGACGTCGTCGCCGTGGACGGTCTCGATCTCGAGGTCCGGTCCGGCGAGTGCTTCGGCCTCCTGGGCCCCAACGGCGCCGGCAAGACCACCACCATCGAGATCTGCGAAGGCCTCACCGAGCCCGACGAGGGCGAGGTGCTGGTCCTCGGCCGCCGCTGGGGCGAGCACGACCGCGAGCTGCGCGCGCTGCTCGGCATCTCGCTGCAGGAGACGCAGTTCTCCGAGAAGCTCACGGTGGAGGAGACGATCCGGCTCTTCCGCAGCTTCTATCGCCGGGGACCCACGGCGGACGCGGTCATCGCCACGGTCCAGCTTCAGGAGAAGCGGCGCGGCCGGGTCGGCCAGCTCTCCGGCGGCCAGCGACAGCGTCTGGCACTGGCGTGCGCCCTGGTCGGCGACCCGGCCCTGCTCTTCCTCGACGAGCCCACCACCGGACTCGACCCGCAGTCCCGCCGCCAGCTCTGGGAGCTGATCGAGCGCTTCAAGGCCGACGGCCGGGCGATTCTGCTCACCACGCACTACATGGAAGAGGCGGAGCGCCTCTGCGACCGCGTGGCGATCGTGGACCAGGGTCGCGTGATCGCGCTCGGAACGCCGCGCGAGCTGGTCGCATCCCTGAACGCGGAGCACGTGGTGGAGTTCGCCGTCGGCCGGAGCGGGCCGGTGGACGAAAGTGCCCTGCGCCGGGTGGCGGGCGTCGCCGCGGCGGCGCGGCGGGACGGCACCTGGCGGGTGCAGGTGGCGGAGCTGCACCGCACCGTACCCGCGCTCCTCGCCGAGCTGCACCGTCAGCAGGTGCAGCTCACCGAGCTGCGGACGCACTCGGCGACGCTGGAGGACGTGTTCGTCGAGCTCACCGGGAGGCAGCTCCGTGACGCCTGAGCGACGGGGCTGGCGCGATCACCCGCTGGTGCAGCTGACGCTGGTGCGCTACCGGGAGTTCTTCCGGGAGCCGGAGGCGGTCTTCTGGGTGTTCGTCTTTCCCGTGCTGCTCACCGCCGGCCTCGGCATCGCCTTCCGCAACCAGGCGCCGGAGCGAACACGGGTGGCCGTGGTCGAGCGCGAGGGGGCGTCCGGCCCGCTGGTCGCCGCCCTGACCCGGAGCGGCGATCTCCTGGCCGAGGCGATGCCGGAGGCCGCGGCGGCGCAGGCGCTCAGGACCGGCAAGGTGGCAGTCGTGGTGACGCCCGCCGACGGGGGTGGGGTCGAGTACCGCTTCGACGACGAGCGCCCCGAGAGCCGGACCGCCCGGCTGCTGGTGGACGATGCGCTCCAGCGGGCCGCCGGCCGGGCCGACCTGGTGCCTGTGGCCGAACGGCGGGTGAGCGAGCCGGGATCGCGCTACGTGGACTTCGTGGTCCCGGGGCTGCTCGGCATGAACCTGATGGGGAGCGGCATCTGGGGACTCGGATTCACCATCGTGGACGCCCGGCGCAAGCGGCTCCTCAAACGGCTGATCGCGACGCCGATGTCGAGGACTCAGTACCTGGCGTCGTTCGTCCTGTCCCGGCTGACGCTGCTCGTCCTCGAGGTCGGCGCCCTGCTGGGCTTCGCGCTGCTCGCGTTCGGGGTGCCGATGCGGGGCTCGGTGCTCTCGCTCCTGGTGATCTGCCTGCTGTCCGCTCTCTCTTTCGGCGCGCTGGGCCTGCTGCTGGCCTCCCGCGCCCGCACCGTGGAGGGTGTGTCGGGGCTGATGAACCTGGTCATGCTCCCGATGTGGATCTTCTCGGGCGTCTTCTTCTCGGCGGCGCGCTTTCCGGACGCCTTCCAGCCGCTGATCCAGGCGCTTCCTCTCACCGCTGTGAACGACGCCCTGCGCGCGAGCATGCTGGAGGGCGCGGGGTGGGAGCGCCTCGGGCCCGAGCTCGCGATCATCGCGGC
>DATABZ010000338.1:0-10005 GCA_036259315.1 Gemmatimonadales bacterium
GCGGATGTGGCTGCGGGCGTGCCGGCCGCCGCGGTGGGGGGGGCGGGCTGGGCCGTGCCGGCGGAGCCGTCGGCGAGCGTCTCCTTGCGCCGGCTGGACCCCACGGGAAGCGACAGGCGGAGCGGCGTTCCACCCAGGTGCAGCGTCAGGGCGAGGGTCAGGCCGCGCGGCAGGGTGTCCGGGAGCGCCGGGCCGCCGCCCTGCGCCAAGGCGCTCATGGCGGCAAGGTCCTCGGCCGTCAGGTCGTCGGTGGCGTAGAGGGGCTGGAACTCCAGCCGCGGCTTCTGCGAGGGGGAAAGGGCCGCGCCCGCCAGCGGGAGCGCCGACAGGCCCACGTCGATCCCCGCGTCCAGCGCCACCAGCGTCTTTGCCGGAGCAGCGCCCCCGCCGGGAAGCTTCGGCCGGTGGTAGGCGAACAGCGCGTCGCGCAGCGACAGGCGCACCGCATCCAGCTCGGGGGGGAGCCCCGGGTCTTCCGGGGCCAGGGCGCGGGCCAGCTCGCCAAGCCCCACGCCGGGGTCGTCCGGCGACGCCTGATAGGTCGCCACGAACGAGGAGGCGAGCTCGCTGGCTCCGAACGCCGCGCCGAACGTCATTCCCGCGAACGAGAGCGTCCCCTGCACCTTGCGGTCGTAGCCGCCGTCCGCCTGCTCGCTCACCTCGATGTCCACGGTGAAGGCGAGTTCGCCGCCGCCCACGGGGAGGGTGCCGGCGCAGGTGAAGGCCACGTCGGTGGAGGTGCCGCGCGTGGCCGGGGGGGCCGCCGCCGTCGCCGCGGGGGCGGTTTGCGCCGCGCTCGCAGGAAGGGGCGGCTTCGTTGCCGCGGAGACGTTCTTCCCGGCTGGCGTAGGTGCGCCTTCCGGAGCTGGAGAGGCTGCGGCGGGCGCGGCGTGCTCCAGCGTGGGGGCGGCTGCTGGGGGCGCGGCGTGCTGCGGCGGCGGAGCGGCGGTGGTGGCGAAGCGCAGCCCCAGCCGGGTGAGCTCCATGTCGCGCAGCGCGTCGGGGAGCGTGAGACCGAAGTGCCGCGAGACGGAGTCCAGCGCCACGCCGATGCGCATCAGCCCGCCCAGCTCGCCCGAGAACGACCAGCCGTTTTCGCGCTTCTCCGCCTCCACGTCGAACGCGATCTCGCCGATCACCACCACGCCCCGGATGGAGCCCGTGATGGAACGGGGTGTGCCGATGCCCGCCGACTTGAAAGGGTTGATCACCCGCAGCGTGATGGCCGGGTCCTCGACCGCCAGCGCTGACCCCAGCCGCAAAGCCATCCGGGTGGCGAGGTCCAGGTCCACCGTTTCGATCCCCCGGGAAGGCTCGAATACCACCTCGAAGCGCCGCAGATCCAGCGCCTCCATCTGGAAGAAACCGCTCGGTAGATGGAACTCGTCGACGCCCGTGTTGATCGGGAGGTTGTCCAGGTGATTCAGGTCCTCCACCTCCACCGATGCGTTGAGCGCCACCCTCCACGGACCGGCGCGGCCGGCCACCGGGATATCGATGCTCAGCCCCAGCGCGGCGTACTCGTTCAGCATCACGTGGCCGAACAGCGTCAGCAGCATATGCGGACCGCCTTCCCACAGGAACAGGGCTACGCTGGCGCCCAGCCGGTCTACCGTGAAGGTGGTTCCATCCAGCGTGAGCGGGTGGGCCGACTCCAGGGTGAAGGCGAGCGTCACCAGCCGTGGCGCCACCGGGTCGACGTTGATCTCCAGTCCGCTGAGGTAGAGCGCCGGGATGGCGTGAAGCCGCGCCGGGAACTGGCCCGCCCAGTCGTCCACCCCCAGCGCGCGGCCCGCATCGGTGCCCGCGACAAACGCGACGAGGTCCGTCAGCCCCTGGTTCAGTCTGACCTGGGAGGGGAGAGAGACGGTCCAGGCGCGCGGGGCCTGTGGGCCGACCGGAAGCGAGACGAGCGGCTCCAGCCGGGTGGCGCCGAACACGATGGATGGCCGCAGGAGGAGGACCGCGGCGCCATCTTCGTAGTGGCGGGCGAACTCGAACCCCACGCCCTCCAGCGGCAGCCCCAGCTGGGCCAGAAGAGGGAGGTCGTGCTCCGACGCGGGTACGCCCAGGAACAGCGTCTCCCGGTCCGAGTCGAAGATCAGGTCCACCCCCGTGAACACCAGGTCGAGCACGGGCCGCACCTCTTCGTGGCGGTCGGGCGGAATGATTCCACGCCGGACCAGCGTGCGCAGCCTGAGCGAGCCCAGCGTAGCGGTGAGCTGAAACCCGTATCCGGGCCCGCCTTCCTCCGCCACAAGGTACAGCGAGACGTCGGTTGCCTGCGCATCCAGGATCTCTGTGCTTCCAGTGACGGAGAAGTCACCGCTGCCGTCGTCGGCTGGGAGCACCCGGGCGCCGCTGAGGGTCAGTGCGTCGATGCCCAGCACCGCCAGCATCGTCGTAAAGGCGGGCCCGGGCACCAACTCCGGGCCGATGTGGATGCTGCCGTCCGCGCCGACTTGGAAGTCCCCGCTCGCGAGAAGGGTCATTGCGCCTCGTCTGGTGGAGCCTGGTCGGCCTACTTCCGCTTCTTCTGGGGCTTGAAATTATAGTTGATCTTCAGTTTGTGCTTTCCTGGCATAGTACTCTGATTTGGCACGTTGTCCGTCACACCCGGCCTGGTATTGAGATCCTCCAGCACCAACAGGGCCTGATTGTGTATGTTTTTTCCCCCATCGATATGCGGCGTTGCGTCGATCACGCTCGCTACGGTAGTGCGGTCATTGGGCGAGGCCATCCCGGAGTTTGGCGAGAAGACATCTGCCGGCATCATCTTTCTGCGCGTATGTGTTCCATGGCTGGGTTTGCTCGACCTGTTCTTCTCATCGAGTACCTCTCGCAGATCGGCTGCGAACGCCGTGGCATCGACTCGCGGATGATCGAATGCTTCAACGCAGGCAAGCTTGCGCAGCTGCTTCGTCCGTTCGGCCCGGTCAGCTTTGGTCCGGCTGTCCTCCCACAGCTTTATCGCCTTTCGCAGTTCGATTTTCTGCGTGTCGGGTTCGGGGCCGTCCATGTTGAGCCAGGTGCATAGGACACCCAGGCGTTCCTTGATCTTCAGGCGGAGTATTTTCAGATGGAGCTCCGGGTACACCTTGTAGAACAAATTCGTGATCGTTCTTTCAATGTCCTCTTTATTGTCGAACCTGAGCTGCCGGGAGGTGGAGTCGACGAGCGAGGGGAATGTCATCGCTATGTCATCTACCCCGCGTTGTTCGTTGTGCTTGAGTATCGTTTCGCAGAGAGGCGTCATGTTCGACTCCACCAGCGGCCAATCGTCATAGTTCAGTTTGTTGAGGATCCGGCCCGTGTCCCCTGTATGCGTGCACGCCCTTAGGTTGAGGGTCCCCCACTCCTTGATGATGATCGAGTGCGTGGACCTGGAGAAGTGGGTGGCCGTGTCTTTGGGGACCGGGGGCACATGGACGACTACGGCCAACGGATCGTTGTTGTGAACCTCGTTCGCCGTTTCGTCCTTTCTGGTCAGGTTGGTCGCTGCTGAAAGCTTCTCCTGGAACGTGCGGAACTGGGGAAGGGATGCCTTCTGCTTGTCGTCGTATGTCCCGGCGGGGTATTTACATTGGTTGACGAAGATGGCCAGCGGTGTGGGCTGATCCAGCCTTTCGGTGCAGTAAGCCTGCAGTCGCTCCACGAACTCACCTCCCGGGACGCCCTTCATCTGGTTGCACGGGATGATGATCGTATCCGGTTGCAATTCGGCCAGCAGTCCCTTTTTTCTGATGGTCTCGAACTCCCCAGAGTCGTAATTTTCTCCACTGACCTTTTTTCCCGACTGTGCCTCCATCTTGATGTTAGACCCGGGGGGCAACGCGGACTTCTCCGAGTCATCATCGTCCTCGTTAGTGGCGCGCGTGGTGTAGCTTGCTTTCCGCCGCACCGACGCCGGATAGTTGTTGTGGTTGCTGCCGTGGTGCGTGGCCTTCATCACGGTGATTGGCAGATGAAGGAGCTTCTCGCGCTGGAGGTAGCCCACGAGCGGCTCCTCGATGTTGGCGTAGCGGGTGCGGCTCAGGTCCCCGCTCAGGTCGCCGGCGGTCCAGTATCGGAAGTCCTTGGGCTTCCACTCAAGCAGGAATGCCAGCGACAGGTCGTTAGGGTTCACCTTCGCGAGCTCTTCTTCCACTTTCTCCTCCAGCGTCGCTCTAAGCCGTGAGTCTGTGATCTCTGACAGAAGACCCACGGTGTCGCCGCGCGTCTTCGCGCTATTCATCTTGTCCATCACATTTTTCGGCATGTCCGGGTGTTTTCTTTGGCTCTGGAGTGCCCAGAACTCGGCATCCTCGCGTAGAGCGTTCGTGCCGTCGGCCAACACTCCGCCGGCGCAGTAGCAGGTTAGCGTGACCTCATCGCTGTTCGGAACCAACTCGATGATGAGTGGACCGGCGCCATTCTGCAGAGTTTTGCCATCCGGGCTGAAGTGGGATTTCTTTACGAACGGGATCTCCAGGCGTCTCTTGGCGCCCTTCGAGTTCCAGATCTTCGAGTGCACGTGGAACTCGTACTCTCGTAACGTACCGCTGTCGGTACTCAGGTTGCCTAGCGGGTTCACGGGCTCGAAGAAGTCGTTGCCAATGGAGTACCCGCCGATGTCGACCACTTGGCGGAAGTCGATGCCGCAGCGCTGGAAGCCGGCGATGTGGTCGGCGTGGTAGTGCGAGGCTATGATGTAGTCGAACGTGGTCTTGTCCGGGAATTGCGTCGCGATATACGACGCGAGCAACAGCGGGCCAGAGGAAACGTCCTCACCGCCGGCATCGATCAATACCGTGACCTGTTGCGGCTTCTGCTTCTGTGGCGTGAGATCGTGCTGCTCGTCCTTCGTGGACTGAATTTCTCCGATGCTCTCCTCTTCGATACCGCCCTGATTCTCATGGACGGACAGCATTTTCTGCTGCTCGTTCTCCAACAGGATCGGCATCCCCTGGGTGGACTGCTCCTCGGTGGTGGGTTGCTCCACCTGCATCGGCTCGGGGTGGTAGTTCACCTCGATGATCGTGGCGTCGCCTCCGGCGATGCCTACGTGGTGGATCTTGAGCGACTCGATCGTCGCGGGCATTGCGCCTCCCTCGTTTGTGTATGTTCACCGGGGCTCGCTCTTATCCGACGCGCCGGAAATCGGCGGGCGCCCGAAGCCGCTCAACTGCCTCGCCCGCCCGCGCCCGGCACCGCGCGCAGCTCCAGCCATCCCTCCCGCAGCTCCTGCGGGCCGGTAAAGGCGGCCCCGGGCTGGAACGGGAGGAGGTGCGTGCGCGCCAGCATGGCTTCGATGCGCGGCGCCACGCCGGCCAGGTCGTCACCGATCTCCGCGTCCGTCCGCCGGTCGGAGGGGACCACGGCCGCGCGGCCCTCGTCGAGGGGCGTCGTCCACCCGCGTTCCAGCAGCCGCCGCCACACCTCGCCTGCGCCGTCCCCGAACTCCGCCTCCACCTCGCGCCGCGCCAGCACGCCCGCCGCGCCGCGCTCCGTCCACCCGCCGCGTTCGCGCGCCAGCCACGACCAGGCGTAGCCCGGCTCGTCGGGAAGCATCACGCGGATGGTCCCGCGCTCCGTGAGCAGCGGGGCGGTGAGAAACGCGACCTCCATGGCCTCCAGGGCAGGCCGGTACTGGTCGGGGGGGATGCCGATGGCCTTGGTGGGGACCACCCCGCACGTGGCGTGCACCACGCCGCGGGGGTCCACCAGCATGCTCACCGTCTGCGCCGGCGACGCGGGCGCCTGCTGCAGCTGGGAGAGAGCATGGCCGTACGTCACCAGCGGGTCGCCACCCCTGGGCGCGCCGGGCGGGGGGTCGACCTGCGGCGAGTGGAAGCGGCCGCCGGCGTAGCCGTCTCCCTCCTCGATCCAGTAGCCCACCAGCCCGTCGTTCAGCCGCCCGTGCTCGCCCAGCCGCACGGGAACGCGCACGTGCTCGAACCCGCGGGTGTCGCGGCCCACGCCGCGCATCTCCCGCCGGAGCGCGCTCCACCCCAGGTGCCGCGCCGGCGGGCCCTGCAGCTCCAGGTTCAGGGTGGCGCGCACCAGCGCCAGCGGCCGGCCCACCAGCAGCGCCCGCGCCGGGTGGTGCGCCGCCTGGTCCGGCTCCACCTGCTCCACCGCGCGTTCCACCAGCGTGAGGAAGCGCTCCAGGAACGGCGTGGCGCCCGCGTCCCGGCTGGCTCGCTGGCACTCCGCCAGCCAGCGCAGCATGCGCCGCAGCGCCGGGCTGGCCACGTCCTCGATCGCGACACGGCGGTCGGTGCCCGGCGGGGCCTGCCACGGCTCGCCGGGGTGGGCGGTGAGCGCCCCCACGGCCAGGCCGGCGGCGTCGTACACCACCAGGCTGCCGTCCAGCAGGTTGGGCAGCACCCAGCCGCACACCGGGCCGGTGGCGGGGTGCTCGTTCATCTCCACCTCGTCGCTGTCCGCGGCCAGCCATCGAAAGTTCAACCGCAGCGGCTGCGCGAACCGCGGCTGCAGCCGCGCCGGCCTTCGGTCCAGCACCGATCCGAGCGGCTCGGACCCCACCATCGTGTACCAGCTCACCCGGCGCGCGCGACCGAAGGTGTCCACCACCTGCAACCACTCCAGCTGAAAGTCGCCCGTGCGAATGGGGATGAAGCCGTCCAGCGGCCGGGGCGCGCTCTGTCCCTCCCCCGCCACCGCCTCGCGCACCCGGGCCACGAAGGACCGGATGTGGGCGGGGGCCAGCGGATCGGCCACGGGAAGCTGGAAACCCTGTCTCCGCATCACCAGCGCCTCGTTGAAGCCGCTGAGCGCCTGCCCCAGCGTGGGGGTCCGGGACAGGTGCAGGAGTGCGGCGCGCAGCGTCACCAGCTGCGCGTCGTCCTTGAACGCGGCCAGCCCGGCCCGTTGCTCTGCGGCCGCCTCCGGCCTCCCCGCCCGCGCCGCCGCGACTTCCCGATCGAGAAACGTGGGGATCTGGAAGACGTACCAATCGAAGAAACGCCTGAAATTCGCGTGTAGCCAAGCCTCGTTGCGCTCGCCCGGTTGGATCCAGGGTTGCTGGTAGAAGCTCGCCAGTACCGCGTTCCGGGCCTGGGCCCATGCCGACGCGGGCTCCGCGTTGTCGCGAAGCCACCCGTCGAACTGCTCGGTGGCGGTGCGGCTACCATCGTCGGGTGGAAGGGGGGCAAGGAGCGGCGCCTGCCGGGCTAGCCAAGCGTTGAAGGCGTCACGCCGGGCCAGCGCGCCGCTTTCGCCTTCGTCGGCAACGCCGGCGCCGGCGTAGAACCCGGCGAGCAGACGCGGTTTGACCAGCCGTGCCAGCTCGTGGCCCAGCGCGCGGCTCATCTGGAGACCGGCGTGCGGCGTGAGGATGCTGGTGCCTTCGTAGGTGCCGTACCCCGCCCCGGACTTCACCTGCCCAACAGAGAGTTGGGTAGGATCGTCGTGGAACCCGGTGTCGTCACGCGTGACGTAGTCGTGCGGGTAGCCACCGGCTGACGGATCGCGCCGATCGGGCGGGGTGCCTCCGGCGGGTGAAGGAGGGGCCAGGGTGGCGCGCCACTGCAGCAGCAGCGGGTTCCACGGATCCCCCCCGCCGGTCGCGAACGCCGGGTTCTCCCCGCCCTGCGCGGCGAGCGCGTCGATTCGCGCGCGCAGGGCGTGCAGCCCGGCGCGAACGGCGTCGCCAGGGTGGAGGCCCGAGAGCGCGTGGCACCGGAGCAGCCCGTCGGGGTGCAGCCGCCCGTCGAAGCCGTGGCGGTGGGATGGGCGCACGGGCTCGCCGGCGAGCACCACCACCGGCTCCGAGGCAAGCCAGAAGCGCGGGCTGGAGCGGCGGATCACCCGATAGCGGCCGGTCGCCGCCGCCTCACTTCGGCCGTTCAGCAGCGCCGTCTGGCCGCAGAGCTCGCAGATGGCGTCGGCGAGCTCCGCCGCGGCCGTGTCGGTGCGGTCGGCGCTGGCGCCGGTGACGTGGCCGTCCGCGTCCTGGTGCACGGTCAGCGTTCCCGCGGCGGCCACGGCGCCCTCCAGGTTGGGGAGAGCGTGTCGCTCAATGAAGTCGCGCACCTCGGCGGGGTCGGGAAGCGCCTCGCGGCCCCCGGCCGGCGGGTGCGCGCAGAGCAGGTAGCGGTACCAGTCGGCGAAAAGCTCGCGCCGCAGCGACTGAACCGTGGTGCATGCACGGTCGTACTCATGCTGCCGCACGTTGGCCGTGTTCAGCAGGTGCGCCAGCGCCGGGGGAAGGGTGAGCTCGCTACACGCCGGCGCGTCGGACGCCGGCGACTCCGCAGCCACCTGCGACAGCACGCTCCACAAGGTGCCCGCCTCCACCGCCGCGAAGCCCTTCTCGTGGCGCGCCTCACGGAACTTCTCCGGCAGGCTCGTGGCATTCCGGCGGCCCATCTGCTCCCCCAGGCCCACCGCCTGGATCTGCCGCTCCAGCGCCACCTCGTAGTAGGCTCCCAGCGCGCGGGCCAGGTACGCCGAGAGCGCTTCCAACCCCGTGTTCCCGATGCCGACGCCTACCTGGATGTCGGGAGGCGCTGTCTCCGGTGGGCCGAGCGTCAGGCGCGCGTAGCAGACGATGCCGTCGGGGAGCGCCTCCGCGCCCTCCAGCAGCCAGCGATGTTCGTCCCGCAGCGCCTGCAGCAGCACGGCGGCGGTGGCGGCGGGGTGGCGTGCCCGGAGTCGCTGCAGGGGGTCGGCCTCGGCGGAGGCGTACCAGCCCAGCACCTCATAGCGGACGCCCACCGCCGGGCCCGTGTACGGGTCGTGGAACCCGAACACTCCGCGGCAGCTGGGATAGAACGCCGCGAAAACGGGGTCTCCGTAGCCCACGGCGGTGAGCTCCCGCAGGTACCCGGCACCTGTGCCTGGCCGCGCCGGCCACGCCGCCAGGGGAAGCGCGCGGCCGCAGTAGCGAAAGGGCGGATCCGTGTCGGTCGCAGGGGGGACGGGGTAGGCGATTGCGCCGGGGGGCGGGGGGCTTCCGGGCGGGTGCAGGTAATCGCTTTCCACCATCCACTGTGCCTGGACGCCATCCGTCCCCCGCCGGGCCACCAGCCAGCGATTGGGAACGGGGGGAAACACGCCGTCGACCGCACGGGTGAGCGCGTCCGGGAGCGCCCAGTGCAGGTGGATGCCAGGCTCGAGCCGCAGGGTTTCTTTTTCGAATGGGGGCGACACGACGGCCTCGCCGACGTACGGCGTGCCCGGGTGGACGGAGCGCGTGCCGTCGGTCCAGGGAAGACGGGTGAAATCGACCGGGGGCGCTACCACGGCCAGGGGTTCGGCCACGCGTAGCGCGTCGAGGTGGACGGGGACGAGCAGTGATGCTGCCATTGTGCCTGCGAACGGCGCCGATGTGTCCGGCGGCCGTGGTGGACCGTAACCGGGCCGTTCACCCTGAGCCGGCCAGGAGCGCAATTGGTTACGCGTAATCGTCACATAAAGTATGTGATACATCCCAACGTGTATCCGGACGCGTGGGCCGTCAATCGTCTCGATGCACTATTTCACAGCGTGAACACGAGGCTCCAGCGGCTGTGAATACGGTGCGATTACCATCCCAATGCGAACAGAGAAGGGGATGCGCTGCGGGAATGGATGTGTAGGAAAGGATCGAAGATCTGGACTATCCAACTTCTGGAGCGGATGCCTCGGCACCCCGGCTCCCCGGCACCCCGGCTCCCCGGCACCCCGGCTCCCCGGCTCCCCGCCTCCCCGGCTCCCCGCCTCCCCGGCCTGTACACTCGACACACCAGCCGCCGGGAAGCTGCTCGAGCCGATCTGCCGACTCGGCTACCAGGAAGGGGTTCAGGCCTTGGGCTTCGCTCGCAGCGTCCGACGTCCTGTCGAAAGTGGAATGGAGAAACGGGGAAGTCGACACATCTCCCAGGAGGTCTGCCCCTGGAACTCGTTTGCCGAGCGGACGGGGGAGGAGGCGTTCCGGGCGCGCGAGGGGCTGGACGGGCCGTCGCTCATCGAGTGGATGACGATGACGCAGGAGGCGTTCAGCGCGCGCTTCAAGGGCTC
>DATABZ010000339.1:0-9792 GCA_036259315.1 Gemmatimonadales bacterium
CCCCCCCCCCCCGGGACTCACCGGCCTCGGCCCAGCGCTCCAGTGGGGGCCGATCCGGTCCTGGGGCGTCCGCTCTTTCCGGGGCGCGCCCGGGTGTTCCCCGTCGGCGCCACCACCAATGGACGGGGGCGAGGATCGCGATCGCCAGAAGCAGGAAGGTGAGCACCGGCCAGGGCGTGGTCGCCGGCTGGGGCACGAAGTCGGCGGGCGGCTGCGGACGAAGCGTGGTGTCGGTCGCGGGACGCGGGAGCACGCTGGCCACCTGCACCGTCACCGTCTGTCCGGCCAACGAGTCCACGTCCCCATCCGGCGCGAGAAGCAGCGGACCCGGCACCTCGACGGTGTGAGTCCCGGTCCGCCACACGGCGACGGGATAGGCGATCTCGGCGGCACCCTCGCCCACGGTGACGCGGGCGGGCCCCAGCAGCTCGAATGGATCCTCCGCCATCCACTCCGCGGCTCGGACGCTTCGGCCCGGCGGCAGGTCCACGGTGCGGCCGATCCAGATGGTGTCGCCGACCGTGGCTCCCTCGCGCTGGATGGGCGGCGTCGCTGCCTCGCGCTGCGCCGGCGGGGACGTCATCCGCGGTGGATGCGCCTCGCGCGGCGGGCGAAGGCGCGCCGCAGCGGAAGGGCGTAGGCCTGGCCGGTCTCCAGCGCGACCTCGTCCGCGCCTACGGAGGCCAGGGTGCGACTCCGCTCCTCCCGGCGGCGCTGGGCGAGCGCCGAGACCCGGGTCCGCACGTCGCGGCTTCCGGTGTCCACCAGCACCCGTCGTCCCGACTCGGCATCGAGCATCTCGATCCACCCGGCGTCGGGAAGCTGGTGCTCGCGCGGGTCGTCCACGGTGATCGCCACGACCTCGTGCCGGGCCGCGAGCCGGCGGAGCGGCCGCTCCCAGCCGTCCGCGATGAAGTCCGAGAGCACCACGACGATGCTGTGGTGGCGCAGCAGCCGGCTCGCATACGAGAGGCTCGCGGCGAGGTTGGTGCGCCGACCGGCGGGCTCGAAGGCCACCAGGTCGCGGATGACGCGGAGCGCGTGGCGCCGTCCCTTGCGCGGCGGGATCACCCGCTCCACCTGGTCGGCGAAGAGGAGCGCGCCGACGCGATCGTTGTGGAACGCGGCGGCGAGCGCGAGCACCGCCGCCACCTCGACCGCGAGTGCCGCCTTGGTGACGGGCTCGCCGAATCGGGTGGAGCCGGATTGGTCCACCAGCAGCATCAGCGTGAGCTCGCGCTCTTCGGTGAACGTCTTGACGTAGGGGCTCGCGAGCCGCGCCGACACGTTCCAGTCGATCGACCGGAAATCGTCGCCGTGTTCGTACGCGCGCACCTCGGCGAATTCCATGCCCTGCCCTCGAAACACCGAGCGGTACTCGCCAGCGAACAGCGTGCCCACCAGCCCCCGGGTGCGCAGCTCGATGGCCTTGACCTGCTTGAGGATTTCGGGCGTGACGGACATAGACGGAACGGCGGCGGCTACGGCACCCTCACCGCGCCGAGGACCTTGGCCACCACGTCATCGGTCGTGAGGTCCTCCGCCTCGGCTTCGAAAGTGAGGACGACCCGGTGCCGGAGCACGTCGGGGGCGAGCGCGCGCACGTCTTCCGGCACCACGTAGGCACGGCCCCGGAGGAAGGCATGGGCCCTCGCGGCCTGCGCCAGCGCGATGGAGGCGCGCGGAGAGCCGCCGAACGCGATCAGGGGCTTCAGCTCGAGCAGACCGACGCTGCCCGGCTCCCGGGTCGCGCGCACCAGGTCCACGATGTAGTCCACCACCTTCTGGTCCATGTAGAGCCCCGCGATGGTGCTCCGGGCGGCGAGGATCGCGCCGGGCTGGAGCAGCCGCTCGACCGTGATCTCCTGGCCGGCGCTCATGCGGAGGAGAACTTCCTTCTCCTCGTCGCGGCTGGGATACCCCACCCGGACCTTCAGCATGAAGCGGTCGAGCTGCGCCTCGGGGAGCGGGTAGGTGCCCTCGCTCTCGATCGGGTTCTGGGTGGCGAGCACCATGAACGGCTCGTCGAGGGGGAACGTCGTACCCCCGATGGTGACCTGATGCTCCTGCATCGCCTCGAGGAGCGCGGCCTGCACCTTCGCGGGCGCACGGTTGATCTCGTCGGCCAGGATGATCTGGGCGAACAGCGGACCCTTCTTGACGTGGAACTCCTGGGTCTTCTGGTCGAAGATCATGGTGCCGATCAGGTCGGCCGGGAGCAGGTCGGGCGTGAACTGGATGCGGGAGAACGACGCGTGAACGATCTCGGCCAGGGTGCGCACCGCGAGGGTCTTGGCGAGTCCCGGCACGCCTTCCAGGAGGATGTGCCCACCCGTCAGGAGTCCGACGAGCAGACGCTCGACCATGGCGTCCTGCCCGACGATGCGCCGAGACACCTCCTTGAGGATGCGGGGGACCGGCAGCGTCTCCGCTGGCCTGTCCGTCAGCTTCGGCGCGCTCACGCTCGAGGGCTCCTGGGGTAGGATGCGGGAAAGATAGTCGGGCGGTTCTCTGCGCCCGACGCCCGGACAGGGACCCTGGTTTCACTCGCCATCGGGCTCCATCCTGACGGCCTTGTACAGCGCCGCCTCCTCCTTCGGCGTGAGCGGACGGTAGCGGCCCGCGGGAAGGTCGCCGAGCCGGACAGGCCCGTACGACAGCCGGGCCAACCGGTCCACCCGGAGGCCCAGCGCCTCGGCCCACCGCCGGACGATCCGGTTGCGTCCTTCGGTCAGGGTGACGTCGAGAATGCTCCGGCCTTCGTTCCCGGGGCGCACTCGCACGCTCTCGGGAACGACTGGGCGGCCGTCGATCACCACCCGCTTGCGAACGGCCTCGGCGATCTCCGCGGTCGGACGGCCGTGCACCAGTGCCGTGTAGCGCCGCTGGATGCGGTAGCGCGGATGGGTGAGACGGTGGACGGCCTCGCCGTCCGTTGTGAGGAGCAGCAGACCGGTCGTGTTCACGTCGAGGCGGCCCACATAGGTCAGCCCGGCGGCATCGGGGATGAAGTCGAAGACGGTGCGGCGGCCCTCTTCGTCGTCGGCCGTCGTGACCACGCCCATGGGCTTGTGGAAGGCGAGCCAGCGCCTCGGGCGCGGCTTGACCGCGCGGCCCGACACCGTGATCCGCTGCTTGTCGGGATCGACCTTCATGCCGAGCGTGGCGACCGCGCCGTCGACCCGCACCTTGCCCTGCTCGATCAGCTCCTCGGCGGCCCGGCGTGAGGCGACTCCGGCGCGGGCGAGCGCCCGCTGGAGCCGCATCTCGGTCACGATTCCGCCTCGACGTAGGCGGCGGCGTCGTCGTCGCCTTCGGGGACGGCCCGATGAGGCTGGAGCGCGATGGTGAGCTCCTCCGCGCGGGGAAGGTCCGCGAGGTCGCGCAGCCCGAGGAGCTCGAGGAACTGGGGAGCCGTGCCGTAGAGCAGCGGCCGGCCCAGCGCCTCGCTGCGGCCCACCACCTCGATCAATCCCCGCTCCTGGAGCGAGCGCAGCACGCCACCGGCCGAGACGCCCCGGATCTCCTCGATCTCGGCGCGCCCGACCGGCTGGCGGTAGGCGATGACCGCGAGCGTCTCCAGCGCCGCGGCCGTCAGCTTCGGCGCGCGCACCGAGAACTGGGCCCGCTCGATGGCCGCGGCGTGCACCGGGCGGGTGAGGATCTGATAGCCGCCCGCCATCTCGACCAGCTCCACTCCGTGCTGCTCGAAGTCGTAGTGCTCGCGGATCTGCTCCAGCGCGACCCGCACGTCCGTCAGCGTCGCGTCGGCGTCGAGCGTGGACAGCTCCTCGGCGGTGAGGGGACGCGCCGCGCTGAACAGCGCGGCCTCAAGCAGCTGGGCGAGCGGTGTCACGGGCAATCACCATCGGGGTGAACGGAGAGGGCTGGGCGAGGCGCACCACGCCGCGCTTGGCCAGCTCGAGAAGGGCGAGCAGGGTCGAGAGCACGTCCACGATCGTCGGCCGGGGGCCCAGTGCCTCCAGCCAGCCGAACTGCTCCCGATCGCCCAACAGGCTCTCGATCCGGCGGGTGGCGCCCTCGACATCGAGAGGACGGGCCACCACGCGGTGGAGGACGGGCGTCGGGATCCCGGCGATCACCCGCTCGACTGCCTGGAGCAGGTCGAGCATGTCGAGCACCAGTGGCGGCGGCGGCAGCTCCGGCGGCGCCGGCAGGTAGCCGCGGACGAAGCAGTCCGCCCTGCGCTCCGCCGCGCGGCCCATCCAGACGGCGATCTCCCGGATCTGCTGGTACTCGAGCAGCCGGCGCACCAGCTCCGCGCGGGGATCCTCCCAGCCGTCGTCCTCCGAGCGGCGCGGCAGCAGCATCTGCGCCTTGAGGCGCACGAGCCGGCTCGCCATGTCGAGGTAGTCGGCGGCCTGGTTGAGGCCGAGGTCGTGGATGGCGTGGAGGAACTGGTCGGCGATGCGGGAGATCGGGATGTCCGCGATCTCGATCTGTTCTTCGCGGAGGAGATGCAGCAGGAGGTCGAGCGGGCCGGAGTAGGCGTCGAGCTCGACGACGAAGCCCGGGCCGGCGCCGAGTGCGGTAGTCGGGGCTTCGGGAAGGGTCATAGGCTAGTAGAGTCCCAGCGGAGCGACCCGGTACGGGGCGATGAAGCCGGCGAGCATCCCCATGACCGCGTACGCGGGTGCGAGGAGAATGCCGACCAGGGGCCGAAACAGGAAGATCAGTGCGAAGAGTGGAAGATACCCAAAACGCTGGAGTCCGCGATACCAGTTGCCGGCCTTCGGCGGCAGCGCGTGATACAGGAGGTGCGACCCGTCCAGCGGCGGGAGCGGAATCAGATTGAAGAAGCAGAGGATCAGATTGATCCAGATGCCGTGCACCATCATGCGCTGCGCGGTCTCGAGCACGGCGCTGGCACCGGGAGCCGCCTGCGCCAGGAGCCCGAGCGCCACGAAGAGCAGCGAGAAGACGAACGCGAGGAAGAAGTTGATGATCACCCCGGCGGACGAGACCAGGAGGTCGCCGCGGACGAAGTTGCGGTACTTCCGCGGATTGACCGGGACGGGCTTCGCGCCCCCGAACGTGAACCGCCCGTCCGAGGCGAACCAGAGCAGCGCCGGGAGCAGGAGGCTCATCCAGGGATCGATGTGGGGCACGGGATTGAGGGTGACCCGACCGAGCACGTAGGCGGTGTCGTCACCCTGGCGCAGCGCGGTGACGGCATGGGCGTACTCGTGTGCCGTCACCGCGAATACGAGCATGGGAAGGGCGAGGATGAACTCGCTGAGCTGGGCTTCCAGGTCGGCTTTCCTGTGGAGACGGCGGAAGGTTAAGCGAGACGGCCGGGGATGCCAAGTCAAAGCGCCGCGCCGCTTGACCTTGCGTGGGGTGGTCCCTATGTTTCCGGCCTTCCGAGCCCCGGGCTTGCCGGGGTGCCGCCGTCACGCGAAAGAGGTTGCCGTGCCCCAAATTCGATCCGCCAAGAAGCGTATGCGTCAGGGCCGTGCCCGCGCCGCGCAGAACCGGACCCAGCGCAGCCGCCTTCGCGGCGCCCTCAAGAAGGCGCGCGCCGCAGTCGGGGCCGACCGGGAGAAGGCGTACGCCGAGGCGGTGAAGCTGCTGGATCGTGCGGGGCGCAAGCGGCTGATCCATCCCAACGCGGCGGCCCGACAGAAGAGCCGGCTCGCGAAGCTGAAGGCGAAAGCGTAGGCGGGCGGACAGGCGGACGGTCGGTAAAGCGGACCGGGTAGGGCATGACGAAAGGGGACCCAGTATTGACTGGGTCCCCTTTGCATATACGCATCCGCCTGTCCGCCCTCAGATCCCCGCCAGCTCCGCTCCGCAGCGCTCGCAATACCACTCGGTCGGCCGGTTGAGGGTGCCGCACTCGCCACACTTCAGCGTCTTGGCTACGCCCGGCGCTCCTGACTTCCCGGCCGGTGCCGGCGCCGTTTCCACCGCGCGCGAAGCCTGCGGCGCCGGGCTCGCTCCCGGGTTGCTCGGCCGGCGTCCGCCCGTGGGTCTGGCGCCCTCGTCCGCGACGGACTTGAGGAACGCGAGCTCGTCCACCGCTCCGGCGGGCTCCGGCTCGCGGCCGCGGGGCGGCGTCGGGCGCGGAGTCGGCCTGGGCGGTGGGGCCTCGGCGACCGGCTCCGCCTGCGGAGGAGGAGGCGGTGGGGGCGAGCGCTCGATGACGTCTTCCGCGTGCGGCGCGGACTCAGGTGCCGGGGCCGGCTCGGCAGCTCGAACCGGCGCGGCGATCAGCCCCTGCACCTCGACCAGCCGGGCGATCTCGCTGCCCACCGTCTTCAGCTGGTCGCGCAGCCCGCTCAGCTTGCGGTCGCTCTCCTCGCTGATTCGGCGCCATTCGTCTTCGCCGAACTCGCCCACCGTGTGGCGCACCTCGGCCTCGGCCAACTCGTCCTCGGCCTGCCGGCGCTGGGCGTCCAGCTCCCCCTGGGTGGTCTGGTGGCGCTGGAGCTCCTCCGCGATGGTGGCGGCGTGGCCCCGCAGCCGGTCGATCACCCCGCGGAGCCGGACCTCGTAGTCCGCCCGGACCTTCTGGCGGACGGCCGGGGGCGCCTTGTTCGCCGCGGAGTCGAGCTTGGCGAGCCATTCCTCGTACTGGGCGCGCTGCTCCAGGAGCGCTTCGATGCTGTTGTCGGTTTCCGTAGCCATGGGCGTGGCGTTCCTCTCGGACAGCTTGATCTGGGGGGAGGACGTCGGAACCGGGCGGACCCGCGTCAGGCAAAAATGTAACTAGGAGGCCTGTTCCCGCGCGAATATCACCTGACCCCGTACGATGGTCGTCTCGGCCCGCCCCTTGAGCCGGCGCCCGGCAAAAGGGGTGTTGCGGCTCTTCGAGTAGAACTCCTCGGGCCGAACGGTCCAGACCGCGGCCGGGTCGAACACCACCACGTCGGCGGCTGCCCCGGGCGCGAGGCTCCCGCCGGGAAGGTTGAAGATCCTGGCCGGCATGGTGCTCATGCGGTTCACCAGGTCACCCAGTGACAGCAGGCCGGTGTCTACCAGCTCGGTCACGGCGAGTCCCAGCGCCGTCTCCAATCCGATGATGCCGTTGGGCGCATCATCGAACTCCCGCTCCTTCGCGTCATAGTGGTGGGGTGCGTGGTCGGTGCAGATCACGTCGATGGTCCCGTCGCGGAGTCCCTGCCGCACGGCCTCACGGTCCTCCGGCTCGCGCAGGGGCGGGTTCATCTTGGCGTTGGTGTTGTAGCCCTCGCAGGCCTCATGAGTGAGCGTGAAGTGATGGGGGCAGGCCTCGGCGGTGACCCTCAGTCCCTTCTCCTTGGCCCGACGGATGAGCTCGACCGAGCCGCGGGTGGACATGTGGCAGAGGTGTACGTGGCCGCCCGTGAGCTCCGCGAGCAAAATGTCCCGCGCCACCATGATCTCCTCCGCGGCGGCCGGTATCCCTTTGAGCCCCAGGCGGGTGGAGACCAGCCCCTCGTGCATGGCCCCGCCGGCCGAGAGGGTCGGATCCTCGCAGTGGTCCGCCACGGGGATACCGAAGGTGCGCGCGTACTCCAGGGCCGTGCGCATCAGGTGGCTGGACGCGACCGGCTTACCGTCGTCGCTCACGGCCACGGCACCGGCGCCGACCAGCTCGCCGAACTCGGCGAGCTGCTGTCCCTTCTGGCCGAGCGAGACGGCGCCGATGGGGTAGACGCGAGCCTTCGCCGCGCGCTGGGCCTGACTCACGATGAAGCCGACTGCGGCCTGGTTGTCGGTGACCGGATCGGTGTTCGGCATCGCGCACACCGCGGAGAAGCCGCCGGCCGCCGCGGCCATCGCACCGGTCGCCACCGTCTCCAGGTCCTCCTGGCCGGGCTCCCGGAGATGCACGTGCAGGTCGATGAGCCCGGGGGCCACCACCTTGCCGGCCGCCTCCAGCACGATCGCGTCGTCGGGCCGTCCGAGATCGCGGCCGGAGGCCTGCACCTTTCCGTCGGCGACGAGCAGGTCGGCGACCCCGTCGGTGCCGCGCGCGGGGTCGATGATCCTCCCGCCCCGAATCAGGATCGGCCTCACCCTAGTCCCCTCCTCCGCCGGGGTGCGCCCAGTCGGGCGAGCCGCCGGCCAGCAGGTAGAGCACGGCCATCCGGACCGCGACGCCGTTCGTCACCTGGGGCAGGATCACGCTGTGGGGGCCGTCGGCCACGTCGCTGTCGATCTCGACGCCGCGGTTCATGGGGCCGGGATGGAGAATCAGGAGGTCCTTGGGCGCCCTGGAGAGCCGCTCGGTGGTGACACCGAAGACCCGATTGTACTCGCGGAGCGAGGGGAGGAAGCCCGCCTGCATTCGCTCCAGCTGAAGCCGCAGGACGTTGAGGGCGTCGGCCCACTGGATCGCATCCTCGATGCGAGGGAGGATCGTGACGCCGAGCTCCTCCACGTTGCGGGGCAGCAGGCTCGCCGGCCCGCAGACCCCGACCTCGGCGCCGAGCTTGGTGAGCCCCCAGATGTTGCTGCGGGCGACGCGGCTGTGCAGGATGTCGCCGCAGATGGCGACCTTGAGCCCCTCGAGCCGCTTGAACTTGTCCCGCAGGGTGAGCATGTCGAGCAGCCCCTGGGTGGGATGCTCGTGCTTCCCGTCGCCGGCGTTGATCACGTTGGAGCGGATGCGCTGCCCGAGGAACTGGGCCGCCCCCGAGGCGCCGTGGCGGATCACGACCATGTCGATCCGCATCGCCTCCAGGTTCCGCGCGGTGTCCACGAGGGTCTCGCCCTTGCTCACCGAGCTGCCGGCACTGGCGACGTTCACCGTGTCGGCACTCAGCCGCTTCTCCGCGAACTCGAACGAGATCCGGGTCCGGGTCGAGGCCTCGAAGAAGAGGTTCACGATGGTCTTGCCACGAAGCGCGGGGACCTTCTTGATCGGCCGCTCGCTCACCTCCTTGAACGGCTCCGCCGTGTCGAGAATGAGCTGGAGCTGCTCGCGGCTGAGCGTCTCCAGGCCGATGAGGTCCTTCCCGAGCGCGGCGCTCACGGGCGCACCAGCTCCACGGCATCGCGCCCGTCGAGCTCGGCGACGAGGACGTCCACCCGATCGCCCGGCCCGGCGGACACCTTTCGGCCGACGATGTCGGCCTGGATCGGGAGCTCGCGCCCGCCGCGGTCTATGAGTACGCAGAGGAGGATTCGGCTCGGCCGGCCGAAGTCGGAGCACTCGTCCAGCGCGGCCCGGACGGTTCGCCCGGTATAGAGCACGTCGTCCACGATCGCCACCGTCCTGCCGTCGAGGTCCGGCAGGCTCGTCTCTCCCACGACCGGGCGGGGCCCAACGGTCTGGAGGTCATCGCGGTAGAGCGTGATGTCGAGCTTGCCCCAGGGCACCTGGACGCCCTCGGACTGTGCGATCAGCGCGCGCAGTCGGGCGGCGAGTTCGACGCCCCGGCGCTGGATGCCGACCAGCACCAGGCCGTCGGTGCCCTGCGCTCGCTCGATGATTTCCGTGGCCATGCGCGCCAGTGTGCGGGCCAGCGCGCGCTCGTCCATGAGGGGGACTCGGGTGGGCATCGGGGCGGGAAACTAGCGGTCCGGGGTAGGGCGCGAAAGGGCGCCCGAGGCTCTCGAGCACGCTGGCGAGGGTCACGCTCCGTCGCTGGGGCGTCAGCGAACGACAAGCACACAGTCGCCCGCTGACGCCCCAGCGACTCCGCGCGATTCTCCCCGGTGCTCGCGGCGGCTGCCGCGCGGCGCGCATGACCCGGACCATGCGCTCCCGGGCGTCCGATCCAATCACCGCGGAGAGTGGCGGGCGAGTGCTCTGGCCGGCGCTGCGGCACTGTGTGTTTG
>DATABZ010000340.1:0-26514 GCA_036259315.1 Gemmatimonadales bacterium
TGCGCGGTCACCGTCGCTGGTACCCTCGACCCCCGGATGGGCATGGTGGTCGACCTGGTGGAGCTCGATCGTATCCTTCAGGAGGAAGTCGTCGCCCGGCTCGACGGAAAGTACCTGAACGAGGATGTGCCCGGACTCCAGGGCATCCTGCCCACCTGCGAGGCGATAGCGGCGGATGTGTTCCGCCGGATCGTCCCACGGCTCCCGCCCGGCGTCTCCCTGGAGCGGGTGCGCATCATGGAGGATCCGACGCTCTATGCCGACTGCACCGGACTCGACTGACCAGGCCAGCCCGAGCGAGCCGGCCCGCCCCGCGAAGCGCGGCGGCCGCATGTCGGACACGGCGGTGGTCGAGGAGACTGCCGTCTGGCTGGAGGTAAACGGCCGTCCGGCGGTCACCTGGATGTGCACCCCCGACCTCCTGGAGGAGCTGGCGGTCGGCTGGCTGCACGGGGAGGGGTACATCGACAGGGTCGAGGAGGTCCAGCTCCGACCCTGCGCGACCGACCTCGGATTCTGGGCCCGGGTGCCGGAGGAGCGTCTGGCCCTCGTCCAGGCCGAGGGACGCCGGCCTGTGTTGGCATCCGGCTGCGGGGCCGTCTCCACGTTTCTAGCGGAACCGAGCACGGTGGAGGGTCGGCCGCTGCGGGGGATGCCTCCCTCGCCGGAGCGACTGCGCGCGCTGTTCAAGGCGTTGTTCGCGCGGGGCGAGCGATACAAGGACACCGGCGGCATTCACGCCGCGGCCCTGGTCGAGGGCGGCGATCCGCCGCCGGAGCCCGAAGCGAGCCTGGTCGCGCACGCCGAGGACATCGGGCGCCACAACGCCGTGGACAAGTCGATCGGCGGGGCGCTGCTGGCGGGCCGGAAGGTGGCGGGGCTCGGGCTGCTCGTCACCGGGCGGATCTCGGCGGAGCTCGCGTTCAAGGCCGCCCGGGCCGGCCTGGCCTGGGTGGCGACGCCGTCGGTCCCCTCTTCGCTCGCGGTGGAGATCGCTCGGAGGAGCGGGATGGTACTGGTCGGCCGAGCGGTCAGCGGAACGCCCCAGCCGCACGGCGCAGCCGGCCCCGAGCCGCTGGATCACCCATAGCCGGGGGCAGTCGATGCGCATCCGAGATCTCGCCGCCGTCGCTGCCGCCTTGCTCACGGCGACGCCCGCTCCCGCCGAGGCCCAGGCCACCAGGGACCGGGCGCGACTGGTGTTCACCATCTCGGGCGCATCCATCCAGGGTCGCGGCCTGTGGTCGGTGGCGAGCCAGCCGGTGCAGGACGCTCCCGCCGTGGACAACTTCACGCTCAGCCGCAGCATCCAGACCACGCTCGGCGCCGGGTTCTCCGGCACTTACTACGGGGGCGACAACCTCGGCCTGGGCGTCGACTTCGTCCTGCTGGGTCTGGGCTACGACGACGCGTGCCGGCTCGCCGGCCCGCTCCAGAGCAGCCGCAGCGCACAGGTCTGCGACGACATCGACCAGCAGGAGAAGTCCGCAGCGGCGGTGACGGTGTCGGCCGGCGCGACCTACCGCTTCTACAGTCGGGAGCTCATCTCCCCGTTCATCCGCGTCAATGCGGGGCTGCTCTTCTCCAACCAGAGCTCGATCCTCACCCAGGGCTTCGACGACGAGGGCGCGCTGCTCGTGGTCTATGAGGACGAGAAGCGGGGTCGCGTGACGCCTTCGTTCGCCGTGGGCATCGGGGCCACCACGCCGCTGGGCCGCGCCTATCATCTCCGCTGGGAAGTGCGCGACAACATCGTCGGGATCGAGAGCGTCACCGGGGCCAGCCCGGGACCGCGCGTCGTACCGCCGCACGATCGGCGGTACAAGCATCTCTTCAGCATCCTCATCGGCATCGACGTGCTGCTGGAGCGCGACCGCGGGAGGCGCTACTGACCCCCGGCGCAGCGAAGTTCGGTGTTCGCGGGGCGATTCTCGCCGGCGGCGGGGCCACCCGGTTCGGCGGACGACCCAAGGGCCTCGAGATGGTCGGGGGCGAGCGGATCTTGGACCGACTGGTCCGAGTGATGACGGCGGCCTTCGGCGGGCCGCCGTTGCTCGTTGCGAACGCGCCGGAAGCGGCGACGTGGCGGCCGGACCTACGCGTCGTGCCGGACGTGCGGCCGGGCCTCGGCTCGCTGGGCGGCATCTACACCGCCGTCGTCGAGGCACCAGCCCCCGTTGTGGTCGTCGCCTGGGACATGCCCTTCGTCTCCGAACCGCTGCTCGGCCGGCTCGCCGAGGGCCTCGGGGAGCACGACGCCTGCGTGCCTCAGAGCGACGGCCGCCGCGGCGTCGAGCCGCTCTGCGCCGCGTACGGCCCGGCCTGCCGCGAGGCCATCGCCCGGTCGTTGGACGAGGGCGATCGCCGGGCCATCGCCTTCCATGACCGCATCGCCGTCGGTATCCTCCCCCTGTCCGAGGTCGCCCGCTACGGCGATCCGAAGCTCCTGTTCTTCAACGTGAACACCGCGGATGACCTGACCCGCACGGACGAGCTGTGGCGGCGACTCGAATCCTCTCCATCATCGGCCGGAAGAACGCCGGAAAGACGACGCTGACCGTCGCCCTGGCGACCGAGCTGGTGCGTCGCGGCCATCGGGTCATGACCATGAAGCACGCCGATCACCCCGCCCAGGTGGATCAGCGCGGGGTGGACAGCTGGCGGCACTTCCACGAGGGCCGCGCCGAGCGCGTACTGCTGGTGAGCCCGGACATGCGCGTCCTGTTCCACCGCGCGCCGGAGGCCTACGATCCGATCGGCCTGGCGCGCGAGTACCTGACCGGCGCCGACATCGTGCTGGTCGAAGGCTTCAAGCGGGCCCCGATCCCGAAGATCGAGGTGTTCCGGCGCGCAGTGTCTCCCACACCGCTCTACGATCCGGCCGCGCCGGGCGCCGACCAGTGGGTCGCGATCGTCACCGACGATTACGCCTTCCAGGCCGACTTGCGGGTCCTCCGCTTTACCGACACCATGTGGCTCCAGCTCCTGGCGACTTTCGCCTGGGAGCACGCGCTGGCGCTGGACGCGTGACGCCACCGCTCGCGGCGGCCGAGGCCGCCTGCCGCATCCTCGAGGAGGTGCGGCGCCAGCCCGCGCTGCGGATGCCGCTGGACGACGCGCTCGACGCCGTGCTCGCCGAGGATGTGGTCAGCCCCCTCGACATCCCCGCCTGGACCAACTCGGCGATGGACGGCTACGCCGCCCGCGGCGCCGACGTGCGCGGCGCCTCCGAGATGCAGCCGGTGACTCTCAGGGTGGTGGAGCACCTCCCGGCCGGCCGGTTCCCCACCCGTGCCATCGGACCGGGCGAATGCGCCCGCATCTTCACCGGCGCGCCACTGCCGGAGGGCGCCGATACGGTGGTGCGCCAGGAGGACACGGACCAGGGCGACGAGACCGTCACCATCGTCCGCGACCGGGACGTCGGCGTGAACATCCGCCGCGCGGGCGAGGACATCCGGAAGGGGCAGATCGTGCTCGGCGCGGGGGCCGAGCTGGGGCCGGCCCAGCTCGGCGTGCTCGCCTCGCTCGCGGTGGCGAATCCACTGGTGTACCGTCAGCCCCGGGTGGCGATTCTCGGCAGCGGTGACGAGATCGTGGACGTGGACCAGCCGGAGGAGATCCTGAGCGGCCGGAAGACCGCCAGCAGCAACACGCACACGCTTCTCGCCCTGGTTCGCCGCGCCGGCGCGGAGCCCGTCAACCTCGGTATCGCGCGGGACACCCCGGAGAGCCTGCGTGAGCACCTGAGCCGCGCGCTCGACGCCGATCTGCTGGTGACCACCGCCGGGATCAGCGTGGGCGAGCACGACTACCTCCGGGCAGTGCTGGACGAGATCGGCGCGGAGCAGCGGTTTTGGAAGCTTCGCATGCGGCCTGGCGCGCCGGTGGGCTTTGGTCTTCTGCACGGCATCCCATGGATCGGTCTGCCGGGGAACCCGGTCAGCACCATGGTCACGTTCGAACTGTTCGTGCGGCCCGCGATCCGAAAGATGGCGGGACACCGGCTCCCCTTCCGTCGCACCGTGCCCGTCCGCGCCGCCGAGCCCATCCACCTCAAGCCCCGGCTACAGCACTTCCTCCGTGCGGTGGTGACGGAGGGTCCCGACGGGCCCGAAGCCAGGCTCACGGGTCCCCAGGGGTCGGGCATCCTCACCTCGATGATCCTCGCCAACGCCCTCCTCGTGGTGCCCGAGGGTCAGCTCGAGACTCCCGCCGGCGCCACCCTCCGCGCGCTGCTGCTGGACGACCCCGTCCACCGCGCCGAGCCGGGCTTCTAGACTCTCCGCACGACCTCCCCCACAGGTGAGATCGAATTGAGATCGGGATGAAGCCGTTCCGGTAGTCTTGCCGCGTCGAACGAAGGCCGATCTCAACATCACGCGGGGGGTGCGTCATGAAATCGATTGCTGTGCTGGGCCTGGGGATCATCGCGCTCACAACGGGCGCGTTCATCACGGCCGGCGAGGCGGGAACCGGGAGCGCCTCACCGGCGGCGCGGGGTTCCTACTTCGAGGCGGCGGTGGATGGCGGCGTCAGCGCCAGGCCGTCCGGTGACGTCGCCTTCGGCGTGGTGGGTGACACTGCGAGCGGCGTCGCGTCCTTCGCCATCACGCTGGACGCCGGGGACTCGTCGGGGGCCATCCTTATCACCAGTCTGGATGGCAGGTTGCCGGCCCCGGGCAGGTACCCGCTGAGCGAGACGGCCGGCTCCGAGGGGTTCCGGGCCAGCTACATCGCGGGAAGCCCGCTGCGGCCCTCCGGTCTGTTCCGGGCAGAGCGCGGCACCCTGGAGATCACCACGTCGACTCCCGAGCGCATCGGCGGGCACTTCAGCTTCACGGCGGCCGGGTTCCACGCCACGGACCCGTCGGACGAAGGCTCCGAGGTCACGGTCACCGGCGCATTCATGTCCACCCTTCCCCCTGTGGTGGCTACGGGGGCACACCCCTGAGCGACCGGGGCGGCGGCGAGCGGTAGCCGGGGAGGAGGCGCAACACCGGTAACGCCCGGCGGCCAAGTGCCAGCCGGGCGTTTGTCCCTGCATTCTGTTCGCCCTCCATGCTTCTGCATCCGTACGCCCTTGGTGCCTCGTCGAGGAATCGCCGTCCCTGCGGGTGCTCCCTTCTCACGTCGCTCCATCCAGCCTCCTCGGGTCAGGACTCGCAACGAGCGGCGGTGAGATCGCGGTGAGATCCCGTTGAATCCCGGGCCCTATCCTCCCTCCGTCGATCGCGCTGGACCACTCACCAATCGCTGGGAGGACACCCCGATGCTCTCACATTCGCTTCGCCGGCTCGCCGGCACCGCTCTCGCTTCGCTCTCGCTCGCGACGGCCGCCTGTGGCGGCGATGACGGCGGCTCGACCGGCCCCGCGCAGGTTCCGGCCGACGTCTCCGGCACCTACGAGCTCACGGGCCTGCGCACGCTGGGCAACCTGGCCGGCGGGGGCAACGGCCTGCCGGTGACCTTCACCGACGGAGGCGGCGCCACGCTCACCTTCGAGAGCGGGTACCTGGTCCTGGAGACGGACGGGACCTACTACCTGGAGGTGGAAGCCGAGTTCAACGGCGGCGACGTCATCATGTCCGACGAAGGCCTCTACGACGTCAGCGGAAACGCGATCGATTTCACCCCGGACGGTGAGCCGGCCCGCATGCGGGACGGAGTCATCGGCGGCAGCTCGGTGAAGGCGGAAGCCCAGTTCGGCGGCATTCCCTTCGAGATCGACCTGGAGAAGTAGGCGGACGGCCAGGCCTCGGAGCGACCGACCCATGAAGCACGCCATGCCGGTGGAGCGCGCGACGGTGGTCGGCCGCTACGAGCTGGTCGGGATCAACGGGTGCCTGCTGCCGGCCTGGCTGGAAAGCGACGAGACCGGCGCGGATACTGGCCGGTACAGGGTCATGGCGGGCGAGCTCCGGCTGGAGGGCAACGGCACCTACGTGCTCGAGATCACCGCGCAGTACGATCCGCCGGGCGCTGCCGCATGGGTCCGGACGATCTCCAGCGGCGGCACCTGGCGCTTCCTCCCCTCGGCTCTGGACCGGACCTCGGGCGAGGTCCGGCTGGCATCCGGCCTTGGTCAGACCAGTGCGGCACTGGCCGGCGTGTCGCTGGTCCATCGCCTCGGGCAGCCCGACCGGCATCCCCGCGCGCGGGCCTACTGGGTGTACATTCGCCGCTAAGTCCTTTATCTTCAGGCGCAAGAAGGGGAGTAGCTCATCCGCCGAGTGGCGGACCCCCGAATCGTCAGGACTGTCCGCCGGTCGCGGGCACGGTTCGGTGGGGGAGCGGGGCGAGCTTTCGTCCGGCGGTCCAGAGCGAGACCTTCGTCCAACGCGCATGCCGCGGTCACGGACGGGGTCTCGCTCTTTTTTCGTCCCAGTTGCCGCGGCGCGTATACGTAACAGAGGAGCGTATGAACAATCTGAAGACGTTCGTGCTGATGGGTGCCCTGGTCGGCCTCTTCGGGCTCGCCGGGCAGCTGATCGGGGGCTCGCAGGGGCTGATCATGGCCCTGGTCATCGGCAGCCTGTTCAACTTCGTGATGTACTTCTTCTCCGACCGGCTGGTGCTCAGGATGTACCGGGCCCAGGTGGTCACGGAGGCGCAGGCGCCGGAGCTCTACCGGATGGTCGACCGGCTCCGGCAGCGGGCCGGTCTGCCGATGCCGGTCGTCGCGGTGGCGCCGCACGAGCAGCCCAACGCGTTCGCCACCGGGCGGAGCCCGAGCAAGGCCGTGGTCGCCGTCACCACGGGCATTCTCAAGGCGATGCCCCAGGAGGAGCTGGAGGGCGTGATCGCGCACGAGCTGGCGCACATCAAGAATCGGGACATGCTGATCGCCACGGTCGCCGCCGGTATCGCCGGGGCGCTCAGCAACCTGCCCTACTTCTTTCTATTCGGCGGCGGCAGCGACGACGAGGGCGGACATCCCTTCGCTCAGCTCGCGGTCATGCTGCTGGCCCCGCTCGGCGCCATGCTGATCCAGATGGCGGTCTCGCGGCAGCGGGAATTCGAGGCGGACCGGGTCGGGGCGCTCATCCTGGGCAGGCCCCTGCCGCTAGCCCACGCCCTCGTTCGGCTGGACGCCATGGCACGGCGCATTCCGATGCAGGTCGCGCCGGCCGCGGCCCCGCTGGCGCAGGTCAACCCGCTCGCGGCGTACGGCGGCGGCATGGCCAAGCTGTTCAGCACTCACCCGCCCACGGAGGAGCGGGTCGCGCGGCTCGAAGCCATGGCCGCGGGTCGCTGATTGTTCGGGGAGTTGTTCGGCCATCACGGGGCGGCGGTCTGGCTCGGCTTCACGGGCCTGGTCACCGCCCTGCTCATCCTCGACCTGGGGGTCCTGAACCGGCGGTCGCACGTCCTGTCCTTCAGGGAGGCGCTGAGCTGGAGCCTCGGGCTCATCACCATCGCCCACCTCTTCGGGCTGTTCATCCTCTGGCGCGAAGGCACCGGACCGGCGCTGGAGTACTATACCGGCTACCTCATCGAGCTGTCGCTCAGCGTCGACAATCTCTTCGTCTTCATCCTCATCTTCTCGTACTTCGGGGTGCCGGCCGAGGCCCAGCCCAAGATCCTCAAGTGGGGCATCCTGGGCGCCATCATCATGCGCCTCATCTTCATCGCCCTCGGCGCCCTGCTGCTGGAGCGGTTCGACTGGATCATCTACGTCTTCGGCGGGATCCTGATCGTCACCGGAATCAGGATGATGACCCAGAAGGAGGACGTGATCGAGCTGGAGCACAACCCGGTCGTCCGGCTGGCGCGCCGACTCCTGCCGTTCACCAACTACTACGACGGCACCAAGTTCTTCACCCGGCACATCACGGGGAAGGTGTTCGCCACGCCGATGCTGCTGGTGCTCCTGATCGTCGAGTGGTCCGACCTGGTGTTCGCGATCGACAGCATTCCGGCCATCTTCGCGATCACCCGCGACCCGTTCCTGGTCTACAGCTCCAACGTCTTCGCCATCCTGGGTCTGCGGGCTCTGTTCTTCGTGCTGGCGGGCATGATGGACAAGTTCGTCTATCTCAAGCCGGGCGTCGCGATCATCCTGGTCTTCGTCGGCCTCAAGATGACGCTGAGCCACTGGATCCACCTGCCGACCCTGGCCTCGCTCGCGGTCATCGTGGTGACCCTCGCGGGAGCGGTGGTGCTGTCCCTCCGACGGAGCTCGCGGGAGGCCCGGCAGCCGGCCTAGAACGAGGGTGTGTTTGACAAGCCGTCGCGGCACCGCCGCAAAGGTTGCCAGCGCCACCGGGGCACCTGATCTTCTCCGCCATGCCTCGACCATCGCTGCGGGAACGCCTGGGCCTGGGCCGGCCGGAGCTGCGCGCCTGGGCGGCCTACGACTGGGCGGCCTCGTCCGTCCAGACGACGATCATGGTCGCGGTGTTCCCGATCTACTTCGTCAAGGTGGCAGGCGCGGGCATCGCGGAGAGCGGCGCGACGCAGCGGCTGGCGACCATCAACTCGATCGCGCTGATCCTCATCGCGCTCATGTCGCCGCCGCTCGGCGCCATCTCCGATTACCGGGGCGCCAAGAAGCCGTTCACGGCGGGCTTCATGGCGCTCGGCGTCGCCGCCTGCTGCGGCCTGTTCTTCGTCGGCCCCGGCGACCTGGAGCTCGCTTCCTGGCTCTACATCGCGATCATGGTGGGCGTGGCGGGCAGCTACGTCTTCTACGAGGCGCTCCTGCCGCACATCGCGGCGCCGGGAGAGATCGACCGGGTCTCGACGGCCGGCTACGCGATCGGGTACCTGGGGGGCGGCGTTCTCCTGGCGCTCAACCTGGCGTGGATTCAGATGCCCGGGGCGTTCGGGCTGCCGGCGGGCCCCGGTCTGAGCGAGGGCGAGGCCACCCTGCCGGCGCGACTCGCGTTCCTTTCCGTGGCCGTGTGGTGGACGGTGTTCTCGATCCCGCTGTTCCGACGGGTGGGAGAGCCGGCGGCCCGGATCGAGCCGGACGAGCGCCCCGGCCGAAGCCCGGTGCGGGCGGGGTTCACCCGTCTGGGCGAGACCTTCCGGGAGCTGCGCAGCTACCGCCAGGCCTTCCTCATGCTCCTCGCCTTCCTGATCTACAACGACGGCATCCAGACCATCATCAAGATGGCGACGGCCTACGGAACCGAGATCGGGATCGATCAGAGCGCGCTGATCGGGGCGATTCTGCTGGTGCAGTTCGTGGGAATCCCCTGCACCTTCCTCTTCGGTTCCGTGGCCGGGCGGATCGGCGCCAAGCGCTCGCTCTTCCTCGGACTCCTGGCGTACACGGCGATCAGCATCCTGGGGTACTTCATGACCACCGCCACCCACTTCTACGTCCTGGCGGGTCTGGTCGGCGTGGTGCAGGGCGGGACCCAGGCGCTGAGCCGGAGCCTGTTCGCGAGCATGATCCCGCAGCACAAGTCGGGGGAGTTCTTCGGGTTCTTCAGCGTATTCGAGAAGTTCGCCGGCATCTTCGGGCCGCTGATCTTCGCCGGGACCATCGCGGCCACGGGCTCGAGCCGGAACGCGATCCTCTCGGTGATCGGATTCTTCGCCGTCGGCGCGGCACTGCTCGCGCTGGTGAACGTGGAGGAGGGGCAGCGGGTGGCCCGCGAGGTGGAGCGGGAAGTGCGCGTCCCACTTGCCGGGTCCCCGGCCGATCCTCTACGTTAGACGCATGACCCCCTGCATGACCGAATTCGAGAAGCGCCGCACTTGCGGCGGGTGCCGACCGGCGTAGGGACGTCACGACCATCCTTCGACCTGGAAGCCCCGCCGTGCCGAGCGCAGGCGGGGCGTTCGCATTCATGGACTTACTGGAGCTGACCCGGGCCCTCGTGGCGCTGGAGACCCCGACCGGATCGGAGCGGCCGGCGATCGACTTCCTCGACGGGCTGCTCCGGCGCGCCGGCTACCGCACGGTGCGGCAGCCGGTCACGGCCGGGCGCGACAACCTGTACGCCTACCGGGAGCGGCCCGAGCTGGTCTTCTCGACCCACGTGGACACCGTGCCGCCGCACCTGCCGGTGGTCGAGGACCACGCGGCGATCCGCGGGCGGGGCACCTGCGACGCCAAAGGCTTGGCCGCGGCGATGATCACCGCCGCCGAGCGGCTGGCGGGCGCGGGGGAGCGGCGCATCGGGCTCCTCTTCGTTGTGGGTGAGGAGAACGGCTCCGACGGCGCGCAGGCCGCGGCGGACTTCGGGCCGAGAGGCAGGTTCCTGATCAACGGCGAGCCGACCGAGAACCGGCTCTCGGTGGGCCAGAAGGGAACGCTGCGGGTGGACCTCACGGCGGCCGGCCGGGCCGCGCACTCGGCCTACCCCGACGAGGGCGTCAGTGCGATCGCCGCGCTGCTGGACACGATCGACCGGATCCGGCGTATGCCGCTGCCTCACGATCCGCTGCTGGGACCGTCCACGCTCAACCTCGGCTTGATCTCGGGCGGCGTGGCGCCGAACGTGATCTCGCCGCACGCGGCCGCGCAGCTGCTGATCCGGACGGTGGAGCCCACCGGTCCGCTGCGGGCGGCGATTCGGGAGCGACTCGAGCCCGGCGTGAGCGTCGCCTTCCCGGTGGAGCTGCCGTTCCACAAGGCCGGTGGCGCGCCGCCGGGGTGGGACACCACGGTGGTGAGCTACGCCAGTGACCTGCCGTTCCTCGCCTCGTGGGGCGAGGGATACCAGCTCGGGCCGGGCTCCATCCGCGTCGCGCACACGGCGGAGGAGCACATCCTGAAGGCCGACCTGCTCCGCGGCGTGGACCTGTACGTCCGTCTGGCCACCGACCTCCTCGCGCGCGAGGCGCCATGACCGCCAAGATCCCCGTCTGCGTTCTGGGCGCCACCGGGACGGTGGGGCAGAAGTTCGTCCGGCTGCTGGCCGACCACCCGTGGTTCGAGATCGCGGCCGTGGCGGCGTCCTCCGCCAGCGCGGGGCGGCGCTACGGCGACGTGGTCCGGTGGCGGGAGCAGTCGGATCTGCCGCCGCGGGTGGCCGATCTCGTCGTCCGGGAGTGCGCTCCTCCGCTTCCCGGCGAGGTCGCGTTTTCGGCGCTCGACGCGGAGATCGCGGGACCCGTAGAGCAGGCGTTCGCGGCGGCCGGCGCGTTCGTGGTCACCAACACTCGCACCCACCGGATGGACCCGGACGTCCCCCTGCTCATCCCCGAGGCCAACGCCGATCATCTGGTGCTGATCGATCGACAGCGGGAGGCGCGCGGCTGGACCGGCGCCATCCTGGCCAACCCCAACTGCTCGACGGCCGCGCTCGCCTTGGCCCTCGCTCCGCTGCACCGCGCCTTCGCCGTGGAGAAGCTCTTCGTCTCGACCATGCAGGCGGTGTCGGGCGCGGGGTACCCCGGCGTGCCGTCGCTCGATGCGCTCGGCAACGTCATCCCGCACATCGGCGGCGAGGAGGACAAGATCGAGCGCGAGAGCCGCAAGATCCTCGGTGCGCTCGGGCCGGCCGGGGTGGAGCCGGCGGCGTTCGCGGTGAGCGCGCATACCAACCGCGTGGCGGTGGTGGACGGTCACCTCGAGACGCTCTCGGTCGGGTTTCGAAGACGAGTGTCGCCGGAGGAGGCAACCGCCGCGCTGCGGGAGTTCCGGGGGTCGCCGTGCGTCGCGGAGCTTCCCTCCTCGCCGAACCCGCCGGTGGAGGTCGATCTCCGCGCCGACCGGCCGCAGCCCAGGCTCGACCTCGACCGGGGCCGGGGCATGGCGGTGACGGTGGGCCGGATACGCGCCTGCCCGATCCTCGATCTGAGGATGGTGGTCCTGGGACACAACACGATCCGCGGCGCGGCGGGGCAGGCGGTGCAGATCGCCGAGCTGCTGGTGGCGGACGGACGCCTCGGGCATCGCGGATGATCGTCTGCAAGTTCGGCGGCACGTCGGTCGCCGACGGCGCCGCCATCCGCCGCCTGACATCGATCGTCGGCGCCCGCGCAGGCGAGCGGCCGCTGGTCGTGGTATCGGCGCTCGCCGGCGTCACCGACGGCCTGCTCGCCCTCGCGGAGGCGGTGCATACGGGTGGTCCGGACGAGCTCGCCGGCTCGATCGAGGCGCTGGTGCGGAGGCACGAGGCCGTGGCCGCGGACCTGCCCGGGGCGGAACCGGCGGTCGCCACGGTGAGAGCGGACGCCGAGGCACTCCGCGCCTCCCTCGCGGCGGCGCTCGGCCGGCGGCTGCGGCCGGCGGAGGTGGACTACCTGGTGGGCCACGGCGAGCTGTGGAGCTCGCGCCTGGTGGCAGGCGGGATGAGCGGCGCGGGCCTGCGCGCCGCCTGGGTGGATATCAGACCGATCATGGTGACCGATGATCGGTTCGGGCGGGCGGCACCGCACGTGCCGGTGCTCAACGCCCGGGCGCGCGAGTGCCTGACGCCGATGCTCGAGGAGCACATCATCCCGGTGGCTCAGGGCTTCATCGGGGCGACGCCGGACGGCGTACCCACCACGCTCGGGCGCGGCGGGTCGGACTTCACCGCGGCCCTGCTCGGCGCGGCGCTCGGCGCGGCCAGGGTGGAGATCTGGACGGACGTGGACGGGCTCATGACGGCGGATCCGAGGATCGTGCCGGCCGCACGCACGCTCACCGCCGCGAGCTACGAGGAGGCCGCCGAGCTGGCGACCTTCGGCGCCAAGGTGCTCCACCCCGCCACCGCGATGCCGCTGGTGCGGGAAGGCATTCCGATCGTGGTGCTCAACTCCACCCGGCCGGAATGGCCGGGCACGACGATCGAGCCGTCCGCCGAGCTGGAGCGCATGGGCGACTCGCCGATCCGCTCGATCTCCTGGAAGCGCGGCATCACGGTGATCAACGTCCGGGCGCCCCGCATGCTGGGCGCCTACGGCTTCCTCCGGGCGATGTTCGAGGTCTTCGAGCGGCACGAGGTGGTGGTGGACGTGCTCGCCAGCGGCGAGGTCAGCGTCTCGCTCACCGTCGAGGACCGGTCGCGCCTCGAGCCGGTGGTCCGCGAGCTCTCGGCGCTCGGTGAGGTCTGGACCGACGACCGGCGGGCGATCGTGTCCGTCGTCGGCATCGGCCTGCGCACCACGCCCGGGCTGGCGTCGAGAATCTTCCGCGCGGTGCCGCCGGCGAACGTCGAGGTGATCTCCCAGGGGGCGTCGGCGATCAACATGACGTTCGTGGTGAGGGAGGACGAGGGTCCCGACGTGGTGCGCCGGCTGCACCGGGAATTCTTCGGCGACTGAATGCGCCTGGCGATCATAGGCAACGGCAGGATGGGCCGCGCGGTGGCGGAGCTCGCGGAGGAGCGGGGGCACGTCGTGCACGCCCTCATCGGGCGCGAGGAGAATGCCGGCGGCGCGGCGCTGACGCGCGAGCGGCTTGGTGATGTAGACGCGGCCATCGAGTTCACACGCTCCGATGCCGTCGTGACCAACCTGGAGCGGCTCATCGATGCCGGCATCCCGACCGTGACCGGAACGACCGGCTGGAGCGCCGAGCTGCCGCGGGTCGCGCGCCTGGTGGCGGCGCGAGGCGGCTCGCTGCTCCACGCCGCGAACTTCTCGATCGGCGTCCATCTCTTCCTCCGCGCCGCGCGCGAGCTCGCGGCGCGGTTCGCGGGACGCACTGAATTCGACAGCTTCATCCTGGAGGAGCACCACGCGGCCAAACGCGACGCGCCATCGGGCACCGCGATCGCGCTCCGCTCCCAGGCCCGTGAAGTGGATCCGGCCCGCGACTTCCCGATCACCTCGGTCCGCGCGGGCTCCATGCCCGGCACCCACGTGCTGACCTACGACGGACCGCACGAGACCGTGACGCTCAGCCACGTGGCCAGGAGCCGCCGGGGATTCGCGGCCGGCGCGCTGGCCGCGGCGGAGTGGCTGCCCGGGCGTGCCGGCGTCCACGATTTCGAGTCGATGCTCTTTGGAGGGGATCGATGACACGTCTGCAGGGCTGTGGGACGGCGCTCGTCACCCCGTTCGCCGATGGCGGCGAGGTGGACTACCCTGCCCTGCGCGCGCTGGTGGAGTGGCAGATCGCGGAAGGCATCGATTTCCTGGTGCCCTGCGGCTCGACCGGCGAGGCGCAGACCCTCGACGACGCCGAGCGCGAGCGGGTGGTCGCCACCGTGGTGGAGACCGCGGCGGGCCGGGTTCCCGTGATGGCCGGCGCGAGCAGCAACGACACCAGCCGTGCCGTGGCCGAGGCCCGGCGAATGTGCCGCCTCGGTGCCGACTACATCCTCAGCGCCACACCCTACTACAACAAGCCCGGCCAGAACGGGCTCTTCCGGCATTTCAGCGCCGTCGCGGACGCCTCCACCAAGCCGGTCTGCCTCTACAACGTACCCGGCCGCACCGCGGTGAACCTACAGCCGGCGGTCGCCCTTCAGCTCGCCGATCATCCCAACGTGATGGGCATCAAGGAGGCGAGCGGCGATCTCGCGCAGATCATGCGGATCCTGCGGAGCCGTCCCGAGGATTTCAGCGTGCTGTCGGGGGACGATTGGCTCACGATCGCGCTCGTGGCAGCGGGAGGTGACGGCCTCATCTCGGTCGCCTCCAACGAGCTGCCGGGGCCGATGCGCGCCATGGTCAGCCTGCTGCTCTCCGGTGACCTCGAGAAGGCGAGGGAGTGGCACTTCCGCCTGCTGCCGCTCATGGAGGCGAACTTCCTCGAGACCAATCCGGCACCGGTGAAGGCGGCCCTCGCGCTCGCCGGGCGGATCCGGAACGTGCTGCGCTTGCCGCTGGTCCCCGTGAGCGAGAAGACCCGCGCCATGCTGGCAGCCGCCCTGCAGGATCTCGGGGTGGAGGTCTAGTGCCGGCGCCCGCCGATCTGCGGGCCGAGCTCGACCGCTACGCCGGCGGCGTTCCCCAGGGGGAAGAGCCCGCCGCGCTGGAAGCATTCCGCGCGCTCAAGGCGGAGCTCAACAGCGGGCGGGTCCGCGCGGCCGAACGCGGCTCGGATGGCCGCTGGCGCGCGAATCCCTGGGTGAAGGCCGGCATCCTGCTGGGGTTCCGGCTCGGTCGTGTCGGACCGGCCGCCGCCGGGGGACCGTTCCCCTTCTTCGACAAGGACACGTACCCCCTGCGCGCACTTGGCCCGCAGGACGGCGTCCGACTCGTGCCGGGCGGGTCCGCGATTCGCGACGGCTGTTACGTGGCTCCGGGGGTCGTCTGCATGCCCCCGATGTACGTGAACGTCGGTGCCTATGTGGACGAGGGCACGATGATCGACAGCCATGCGCTCGTCGGATCCTGCGCCCAGATCGGCAAGCGAGCCCACCTGTCCGCTGCCGCACAGATCGGCGGTGTGCTGGAACCGGCGGGCGCCCTCCCGGTCATCATCGAGGACGGGGTGCTCGTCGGCGGCAACTGCGGGGTGTACGAGGGCACGGTCGTGCGGGAACGGGCGGTGCTCGCCCCAGGGACGGTGCTCACCGGCGGCACGGTCGTGTTCGACCTGGTCTACGACCGCACCTACCGGCGGGACGGCGAGAGTCCCCTGGAGATACCTCCGGGCGCGGTCGTCGTGCCTGGCACGAGACCGGTGCGGAGCGGGCCGGGCCAGGCCGCCGGCATCTCGCTCTACGCGCCGGTTATCGTGAAGTACCGGGACGAGAAGACCGATACGGCGGTGCGGCTCGAGGAGCTGTTGCGCTAGTCTCTTCGACCCGGGACCTCCGGAGGAGCGCCGGAAAGTCGAATCCCTCCAGCGCCCCGAGATGCAACCCTCTGGTCGAGCATGCGGCTCCGCGAAGCGTGCCGTGAGGTGGAGGACGCCCGGGACGTAAGGAGTCTAGGCGGGTCCGGGCTGGAGCGACGCGGCTCCCGCCGTTCGTTGCGCCAGTACGCCCGCGACGGTCCGGACGAGCACGTCGGGCGGGACCGGCTTCTGCAGGAACACTTGGGCGCCGGCGGGTCCGGTGTCGCCGAAGGCGGCATCGCGGGGATAGCCCGACATCCAGATCACGAGCACGTCCGGGAAATCCGCCGCGAGCCGCTCGCCGAGCTCGCGCCCCCCGAGCTCGGGCATGATCACATCCGTGAGCACGAGATCCACCCCCTGCACTCGGGCCAGGCACTCGAGGGCCTCCCGCCCGTTGCGCGCCTGGCCGACCTCGTAGCCCTCCTGCTCCAGGGTCCGGCTCACCACGGACCGCACGGCCTCCTCGTCGTCCACCACCAGCAGGCGAGCCGGCCGCGGAGCGACCTCCGGCCGACTGGCGGGCACCGCGGCCGCGCCCGACGGAACCGGAACGGCGGGGAAGAGCACCGTGAAGTCGCTGCCCTCACTAGGGCGGCTTTCCACGCGGATATGACCCTCACTCTGGGTCACGATGCCGTGCACGGTGGCGAGACCGAGTCCCGTACCCTGGCCGAGCGCCTTGGTCGTGAAGAAGGGCTCGAAGATGTGGGGCAGGTGCTCGGGACGGATGCCGGTCCCGGTGTCCCGGACGGACAGCAGCACGGCGGCCTCCGACCGGCTGGTGCGGATGCGCAGGTGACCGCCTGCGGGCATCGCATCCCGCGCGTTGATCACCAGGTTCATCAGCACCTGCAGCAACTGCGCGCGGTCCACGCGGATCCAGGTGGGCTCGGCGGTCAGGTCCAGGGTCATCTTGATGTGCGTGCCGATGAGGCGCTGGAGGAGCGACGATCCGTCCAGCACCGCCGCGTTCAGTTGGAGCGTCTCCGGCTGAAGCACCTGCTGGCGGCTGAAGGCCAGCAGCTGCCGGGTGAGGCCGGCCATGTGCTCGGTCGCCTTCAAGACTTCCTGGAGGTCGTGCTGCCCGCGCGCGCCGAGCCCCGGATCCCTGGCGGCGAAGGTGGCGAATCCGATTACCGCATTGAGCTGGTTGTTGAAGTCGTGTGCGACGCCGCCCGCCAGGCGCCCGATGGCTTCCATCTTGGCTGCCTGGCGGAGCTGCTCCTCCGCCTGTCTGCGGTCGTGGATGTCGATCACCGACGCGCTGTAGCCGAGGAAATCGCCGCCCGGGCCGAGGCGCGGCCGTCCCGCGCTGATGGCCCAGCGATACTCGCCGTCGACCCTGCGGAGTCGGTGCTCCAGCGTGAACGGGGCATGGTGAGTCGTGGCGGCCAGCAACCTGGCCCGGGTGGCGTCGCGATCGTCCGGATGCACCGTGTCCAGCCAGCCGAACCCCAGCGCTTCGGCCTCGGCCTGTCCGCTGAACTCGAACCAGCTGCGGGACCGGAACGTGCAGGCGCCATCAGGGTCCGTCACCCACAGCATGGCCGGCGCCGCGTCGGCGAACACACGGAACCGCTGCTCACTCTCGCGCAGCGCTGCTTCCGCCTGCTTCTGAGTGTGGATATCGGTCGAGGTGCCGTACCACTGCACGATGTCGCCGCGCTCGTCGCGGATGGGGACCACACGGCTCAGGAACCAGCGGTAATCGTCGCTCACCGCAGACCGCAGGCGGAACTCGGCGGCGTACTCCGCGCCCGACCTCCGGGCCCGCTCCCATCCCCCGAGGAGGCCGGGCAGATCATCCGGATGCACGCCGACCGCGACGTCGCCGGCCGCGGCCTCCTGGCGCCCGGTGTAGTTTCTCCACTGCTGGTTGATGAAGGTGAGCTGCCCGTTCGCATCCAGCACGTAGACGATCTGGGGCATGGCATCCGCCAGCCGGCGGAAGCGCGTCTCGCTCTCGCGCAGGGTCCGGTTCGCGGCGGCCAGCGCTCGCTCGTGCCTCGATACGGCCCCGACGCACCACCACAGTCCCGCGCTCATCATGATGATGAGCCCGAGGACGAGGAGCGCGGTGCCCATGCCGGGATCGAACAGCCGGGCGGTCTGGCCGCGCAGCATCAGCAGTCCGACCACGACCGGCAGGACGATGATGAACGGCAAGGCTCGCCGGGCGAGCAGTCCCGCCCCACTCGGCTCGAGGAGGGCCCGCATCGGCTGGCGGTCCGGCAACGCCGCGACCAGACCGAGGCCGACAGCGACGGTCATGGTGGAGGTCTGCAGCGCGATCCCGGTCACCGAAGCCACCGAGTACAGCGGGTCCGCCCCGAAGATGTAGCCGATGAGTGACAGCACGCCGATCGCCACGGTCGTCAGCCCCAGCCCCGCAGCCACCCGGCGAGCACCCAGGCCGCCATGCGCGGACAGCAGGCCGATGCCCAGCAGGGCGTAGGACAGAGAGGCCGGCGGGCCCATCCGGCCCGGCGCGACCGTGGCCCTGGCACCCCATGGTCGGCCGAACGTGAGCAGGGTATCGATGCCGAGATCGACGCCCGATACATGCTCGAAGAAGGTGGCCAACCCGATCAGGGCCGAAAGGAGCCCGAGGCCTACGGCGAAGGGCTTGTTGCGGCCCCGGGTGAGAAGCACGAGCCCAGCTCCGGCCGCCGCGGCCGCGATCGTGGTGTTGGGCTGAATCGAGATACCGCCGCCCCAGGCGGTCAGGCGGCGAACATCGAACGCCCAGCCCATGAAGGACAGGAGACCCGCCACGAAGGCGTACCACCCCAACGCGGTCGCGAGGTGCAGGCTTCGCCGGGCTCGCTCAGACCCCTGAGCCGAAGCCGCGGCCGGGACTGCAGACGTGCTGGACAGACCGATGGGCACTCGCCTCCTCATCGGCGACTCGTCTAGTCGCCGGGGCCTGCGTGGACTCCAGAGGTCCTGTTGATCAGGAGAATGGTCGTCGACAAGTTCTTCGGAGGCGACAAGTTCTCCGGAAGAGATCAGCCCGAGCTCCTCGACATCGCCGGCCGGTCGGCAACCTCCATGACGAGCTACACCATGAGTGTCGGAGCAAACGAGATTCTCGTCCCCATCGCCCTTGGTCTTGGCGCGACGCTGGTAATGGACCTGTGGAATCTACTGCTGAAGCGTGCGTTCAGCATTCCCTCGCTCAACTACTGCCTGCTCGGGCGCTGGCTTCGCCACATGCCCTACGGCACCTTCAGGCATGCGAGCATCGCCGCCGCGCCACAGAGGTCCCTCGAATGCCCGGTCGGCTGGATCGCCCACTACACAATCGGCGTTGTGTTCGCCCTCGTGTTCGTCATGTTTGCGTCGGGGGAGTGGCTTGCGCGACCAACCGTGCTGCCTGCGCTTCTCTTCGGCATTGCCACCGTGGTGTTCCCGTTCTTCATCATGCAGCCATCGTTCGGCCTCGGCGTCGCAGCCTCGAGAACACCCAATCCCACGCAGGCGAGACTCAAGAGCCTTGTGACGCACACCGTCTTCGGCGTTGGGCTGTACGTGTGGGCACTTGGGCTGAACTGGGTGCTGCGGGCCTATGCCCAGCAGTGACTCGTCGCCAGTCACCGATGTCTCGGTACCCCTATGGCTGGCGCTCATATGTCGGTGCAAAGCCCGGCGGACCCGGCACGACCCAGCGTACTGACCTCGGGCTCGACCGATACCGATGCGAGGGGTGCCTACTCGTTGCGGGCGATCCGGGATGCGGGTGAGCCGCCGGAGGAGGGCCCCGATACCATCACGGTGTGGGTTCGCGCGGTCGTAGACCCTCCGGGCGAACCGGCGGGAACCCCTCTCCCCGCGGATAGTGTGCTCGCGACGTTGGAGATCCGGCCGGTGGGCGAGGCGCCGGTCGTGACCGAGGTCGGGACGATCGTGGTCGCGGTCCCCTGACGGGGCGTCGCCTGTGAACCTGCCGCCTCTACTTGTATCGGAGCTTGGCCGTCAGAATGGCGCCGTTGAGCACCACCATGCCGGCATTCGTGGCGATGACCGGCCAGTCCGAAGCGAGTACGCCGTAGACGAGCCAGAGCACGCCCGCCGTAATGAGGAGGAGAAACGTTCGCACCGAGAGGTCCTTGGTCTGTTTGGTTCGCCAGGCGCGAAGGACCTGCGGAAGGAGCGATACGACCGTCAGAGCACCGGCGAGGTAACCAACGTACGGGGTGAGTTGCACAACGACTCCAAGTGAGGCGATTCCACGGCTGGATGTCGGCATTCCAGCATCTGGAGCGGCATGATCGCCGGTCGTTGTGCCACGAGCGGTGAGGCATCACACATACTTCCCGTAGCATGACCCACGCTGCAGCCGGCAGGTCGATCCGGGGCTTCGCTCCGGCGCGGCGCACAGCCACGAACGTGGCCGGGCTTCAGCCCCGCCTCACCTCCGGTCCATTTGGCTGAGGACGCGTAACGTGCACCACACGCACTATCTCTGGTTCGAGACGAAGAAGCGCCAGGAGATCATCGACATCACCGACTCGGTCGCCGAGCAGGTGCGGGCGAGCGGCATCCGCGAGGGCATGGTGCTGGTGTCCGCGATGCACATCAGCGCATCCGTGTTCGTCAACGACCACGAGTCGGGGCTCTGGCACGACATCCTGAAGTGGCTCGAGGACACGATCGCGCCCTGGGACCCCGCGCGCTACCGGCACAACGAGACGGGAGAGGACAACGCCGCGGCGCACCTGCGGAGCCTCACCATCGGGCACGAAGTGATCGTGCCGATCACCGGGGGGAAGCTCGACTTCGGACCGTGGCAGCGGGTGTTCTACGGGGAATGGGACGGACAGCGACGGAAGCGGGTGATCATCAAGGTCATGGGTGAGCGCTGAGCGTGAGCGTCCCCGTGATCCTGGTGCCGGTGACCGTTCCCGTCAGCTCGGGCCGCCTCGATTTGGGCCCGAGCGTCCAGCGGACGCTGGTGCGCCCATCGTCGTCGGTGAGCCCGCGGCTCGGCGTGACGCTCCCGCTGGTCGCCTTGAACTGCACCGTCCGGCCGGCCAGCGGGTTCCCGTACGCGTCGGTCACCTGCACGACCAGCGGCTTGGCCAAGGGCCGGCCGGAGGCGCCGCTCTTCGGCGGGCTGACGAAGGCCAGGCCGGCCGCCTTCCCCGGGCGGGCGAGCGCGGTGACCTCGACTTCAGCGGTGTCACCGTCCAGCCGGACCGCGAGACGCTGGAGGCCGGCGGCCTTGCCCAGCGTCCAGGCGATCTTCGCCCGGCCGGCGGCGTCCGTCACGACGATGCTCTCGGCGACCCGGCCTTCGAGGGGCCGGACCCGAAGGCTCGCATCCGGCACCGGGTTGCCGTGTCGGTCCACGGCGCGCACCGCGATGGACGCCTCGAGTGCCTGCCCCACCGACCCGATCTGACGGTCGCCCGCCACCAGCCGCACCGATGCCGCCGTTCCAGGCCTCGCGGCGGCGACGGCAGTGACGGGAGGCATCGTGCGCGCGTCGCCCACCTGCACCCGCGCGCGCTGCCGCCCCGCCTTCGGCCCCAGCATCCACAGCGCCCTGGCCTCACCCAACGAGTCGGTCCGCGCCACCTGCGCCGCCAGCGCGCCGCCATCGAGGGCCGTCCATCCCACCGGAAGGTCGGCCAGTGCCCTGCCGAGTGAATCGGTCACCCGCACCAGCACGGGCTCCGGCAGGGTGTCGCCGGCCTCACCGGCGGCCTCTCCCGTGACCACCTCCACCCTGGTGTTCGCCGGCACCGGATCGGCCTCCGCCCCGAGCGAGGGGGCGGCACCCACTCCGTCCACGGCGATCGACAGCTGCTGCCGCCCGGGAGTGTCACCCAGTCGCCAGGTCGTCTGCACCATCCCCCGAGCGTCGGAGGTGTCCACCGCCGGCTCGGCCTGCGCACCGTGGGCCGTGGAGCCGAAGGTGGCGACGGCCCCCGCCATCGGCCGCCCGCCGCGGGATACGATCTGCGCGGTCACCGGACGTGGGAGCGGCTGTCCGGCGGGGCCATGCTGGCCGTCGCCGCCGAGCACGGTGATGGAGCCGGGGAACGGCACGACCTCGACCGGCAGCACGGACTGGAGCTGGCCGGCCATGGCGACGAGCGAGGTGCGTCCCGGGCTCTGTCCGACGATGTCGGTGTTCTCGATCCTCGCGATGGCCGGGTCGGGTGCGGCCCAGGTCACGTCGGCGCCCACGATCGGATTGCCCCGGGCGTCGAGCACCCGGGCGGTGAGCGGCACGCGCTCGCCCTCGGGCACCCGCACGAGCGTGTCGTCCAGCTCGAGCGCTGCCGGGCGCTGGCGCACCACGATGCGCGAGCGCCCCTCCGCGGCGCCGACCCGCGCCGTGATCACGGTGACCCCGGTCCCGCGCATCGCCACCGCGCCCGAGGGGCTCACCGAGGCGATGGATGGATCCCCGCTGATCCAGATCGGGGCCACCCCCGCCAGGACGGCGCCGGCCGAGTCGGTCACGACCGCGGCGAGCTGCAGGGTGTCGCCGATGGCTTCCGCCGTGTCGGCCGAGGGGCCGATCGTCACGCTGTGCGCCCGAGAGGCCAGCGGCGGCATGAGCCCGCCCGGCACCCGAATCCCCGCGGAGCTGGTGTAGCTCAGGATGGATACGAGCGCGGCGCCGCCCGACAGCGTCGCCGCGATCGCGCGGGCGAGGCCGATGGTCCAGCGCTGCGGAGGCGTGCTCACCGCTCTGGCTCCCAGGACGGCTCCTTCCCCAGGGCCCCCATCCGCACGGCAGATGGGGGGCGATCGATGGGGCGGACTGCTGGTGTAGGAGGACTGGTGTAAGCTGGAATGGCGCCCGCGCTCGCACAATCCGCAGGAAGCACACAGTGTCGAGTTTCGGTGCGTGATAGTGGGAACGCGCTGCAACGGCTGGCAAGGCGGCTCGAAGTACAACGACGCGGGTGCCGTCCGCTGCACCGCTCTGTGAACGCGTCGGCTACATCGAGCGGTACTTGGGTCCGCTACCCCCCTCCCGCGGGGTCCAGCGAGGCCCCAGCACGTCCGTCGCCTTGCAGTCGATGCAATTCGGCGCGTTGACCCGGAGCTCGTCGCCCACCCGTTCGTAGACGCCGGCTGGACAGACGTGCGAGTAGAAGTCCGCCACCTCGCCGGTCACGTCGGGGCCCACCAGCAGGTGCGATGGAATCGTGTCCCGGGTGGCGTTCCCAGACTTGTACACGGCGTCCAGCTTGCCGAAGGTAAGCTTGCCGTCGGGGGCGAACGGAACCGGCTCCGCCACGCGCCTCGGCGTAGCGGCGTCCTCCGGCATCTCCATGCGACCGCCGAACAGCCGGCCCCCGCTGATGGTCATCAGCCCGGCCTTGAACCCGCCGACGTAGAGACCGTCCTTGAAGGCGAGCCGCATGTTCCGTGTACGGTACAGGTCCGACACGATGTAGCTCTCCTCGACCGAGCGATCGTAGGAGGCGAGACGCGCGGCGGAGGTGTCGCCCGCCTCCAGCGACGCGAACGCTGCACGGGCCGCGTAGATGCCGGACTGTATCGCATAGTGGATGCCCTTCAGCGACGGGACGTCCACGAATCCCGCCGCGTCGCCGACCAGGAGCGCGCCGTCGCCGCTCCGCCGCTCGGGCAGCGCGTGGTAGCCGCCCTCGGGAATCGTCTTCGCGCCCCATTCCAGCAGCTCGCCGCCCTCCAGGTACTGACGGAAGAACGGGTGCAGCTTCATCCGCTGCAGCAGCTCGTGCACGTCGAGGCCGGCATCGTGATAGTCGAGCCCGACCACCAGCCCGAGCGCGATCTGGTCGGGTCCGAGCGGGTACATGAAGCTCCCGCCGAACGCGTCGTCCGGCAGCGGCCAGCCCAGCGTGTGCACCACGCGCTGGAGCGGCTTCTTCGTCTGCCAGACCTCCTTCACACCGAGCGCGAAGATCTGCGGATTGGGCGAGCGCACCCGTTGCCACTCTCGCCAGGCCTGCGTGAGGAGTCCTCGCGTTCCCTCGGCGAGCACCGTCACCTTGGCGGTCACGTCCGTAGGCTCCCCGTAGTCCGCGGTGGGCTGCCTGTCCCGGTCGAGCCCGCTCGGCGTGGTCCGGACCCCACGCAGGGCGTCGCCCTCGACCAGCAGCGCATCCACCGGGAAACCGGCGAACAGGTTGACGCCGGCCTGCTCGGCGCGCTCGCCCATCCAGCGCACGATCTCGCAGATGGACGCCGTGTAGAACCCGCTGTTGTGCATCGTGGGAGGGGTGGGAATGCGCTGGGCCCGCCCTTCGGTCAGGAAGTACACCGATTCCGCGGCGACCGGCTGGCGGAACGGAAAGTCGCTGGGGTCGAGATCGGGGAAGAGCTCGTGGAAGGCGCGTGGGTTCACGACCGCGCCCGACAGGCTGTGCTCGCCAAGCGCGCCTGCCTTCTCCAGCACCGCGATGTTGAGCTCCGCCGGGGCACCGCCGCTCTCACCCGCCTGCTTCGCGAGGCGGGTCAGCTCGATGGCACAGGCGAGCCCCGCGGGCCCGGCGCCCACGATGACGATGTCCATCTCGATCGCCTCCGCGCCCGGCGGCTCGCGGCGGATCAGCTGGTCGAGCGGCAGGGGTCGTTGATGGCGGAGCGGGAGGATGGGGGACACGGCGAACGGCTCCTGGCTGGGGTCGGCTCGCGAGGCGGCCCAAATATAAACGCGCCACCCGTCGGCCCGACCACGGGTATGTTGGGGGATGGACCTGGAGAAGGCGGCTCGGGACCCGTGGGTCTGGGGGCAGATGGCGCTGCTGCTGCTCGTCGGACTGGGGGCGCCGCTCCTGCCGCGCCACGTGAGTCTCGGCCAGGTAGACCAGGCGTTCAACCGGGTGGACCCGGACTGGATCCGCTGGCTCGGCGTGCCGGTTCTCGCGGCGGGCCTCGCGCTCGCCGCCTGGGGAGCTCGCTCTCTGGGACGGAGCTTGACCCCCGGCACCGAGCCCTTACCGGGCGCACCCCTGGTCACCTCGGGAGCGTACACCCACGTGCGACACCCGATCTACGCCGGCATCGTGCTCGCGTTGACCGGCTACACGCTCGCCTGGAGCAACTGGACGCTGGCCCTGGTGGTGGGTCTCGTGGCGCGGGCGTATTTCAACGCCAAGGCGAAGGCGGAGGAGCGCTGGCTCGTGCAGCGGTATCCCGTGTACGAGGCGTACATGAGGCACGTGCCGCGCAGAGTGTTATAGGGAGCGGCGATCCTTCCGCACCCTTCCGCCGCCAGTCCGGCTCCTCTACGCTTCCCGCCTATGTCGCAGCCTCCGTCGCCCGCGATCCCGGGCTTCCGTCCCGTCCCGTTCACCGGCGTCATCTTCGTCATGGCGGAGGCAGGCCGCCTCGGCTATCGCTATGGGCATCCCGACTGGTGCAATCTCGGCCAGGGTCAACCCGAGACCGGGCCGCTGCCCGGCGCGCCGCCCCGCGTGCACCACGTCGAGATCGGCCCCGACGACCAGGACTACGCGCCCGTCCCGGGAATCTGGGAGCTGCGGCGCGCGGTGGCGGAGCTGTACAACCGGCTTTACCGGAGCGGCAAGGGCTCCCGGTACACCGAGCGCAACGTGTGCATCTGCGGCGGCGGTCGTTCCTCGCTCACCCGCGCAGTCGCGGCGCTGGGTCAGGTGAACCTCGGCCACTTCCTCCCGGACTACACGGCGTACGAGGAGTTGCTCGACATATTCAAGCTCTTCACGTCCATTCCCATCCTGCTCGAGGGACGGGACGGCTACCACTTCAGCCCCGAGCATCTCCGGGAGGAGATCACCGGGCGGGGGCTCTCCGCGGTGCTGCTCTCGAATCCCTGCAACCCGACGGGTCGGGTGATCGCCGACGAGGAGCTCCGGGGCTGGGTCGACGTCGTGCGCGAGCTCGGCTGCGCGCTGCTGGTGGACGAGTTCTACTCGCATTACGTCTGGCGAGACACCGAGGATCGGGACGGCCTGGTCTCGGCCGCGCGCTACGTGGACGACGTGGACACCGATCCGGTGGTGCTCTTCGACGGGCTGACCAAGAACTGGCGCTATCCCGGCTGGCGATGCAGCTGGATCGTGGGACCCCGACCGGTGATCGACGCCGTGTCGAGCAGCGGGTCGTTCCTGGACGGCGGCGGCAGCAAGCCGCTCCAGCGCTCCGCCGTGCCCCTCCTCGACCCGCTCGTCGTCGAGGCGGAGACTCAGGCGATCCGCGAAGCCTTCCTCCGAAAGCGCACGCTGATGGGCGAGGCACTCAGGAGAGCGGGCGTGCGCTTCGACGTCGAGCCGGAAGGGACGTTCTACTGGTGGGGCGACGTCTCGGGGCTTCCGCGGGCGATCAACGATGGGATGTCGTTCTTTCGGGCGGCGCTGGAGCGGAAGGTGATCTGCGTTCCCGGCGAGTTCTTCGACGTGAATCCGGGCAAGCGACGCAGCGGGCGGCCGTCCCGGTTCCGCCACTACGTGCGGTTCTCCTTCGGCCCGGAGGAGACGACCGTCGCGGAGGGGGTGAACCGGATCCAGGAAATGGTCGGCGCGTTCGCTCAGCGGGCCAGGTAGTCCGCCGGCATCCCGGTTCGCCGGCGGACCGGCTTAGTGCCCGCTGCGAGCCTTGCGGACCTCTTCGGTGAGGCGAGGCACGATCTCGAAGAGGTCTCCGACGACCCCGTAGTCGGCGATCTTGAAGATGGGAGCGTCCTTGTCCTTGTTGATCGCCACGATCGTCTTCGCGGTGCGCATCCCGGCGAGGTGCTGGATCGCGCCGGAGATGCCGAGTGCCACGTAGAGGTCGGGACTTACGATGCGTCCGGTCTGGCCGATCTGGTCGGTGGCAGGCCGCCAGCCGTCGTCGGTCAC
>DATABZ010000341.1:0-2752 GCA_036259315.1 Gemmatimonadales bacterium
CTCTCCGCATCACAGGTGCGGAGAGCGCCCCATGACGTGAGGCGGCCGGCCTGTTTCCTTCCTCTACTTCTTCTTCTCGGCCGACCCGGGCTCGGTCATCCTGCGATGCTGCTGCGCCTTTACCTGCTCCGGCAGCACGTGTCCCATCGCGCTCTGCACCTTGTTCGTGAACGAGCCTGCCACCACCCGGTGCTTGCCGGCCATCAGCGCCTCGAAGCCCTCGCGCGCCACTTCCGCCGGATCGTCCTTCTTGTCGACCGCGACCTTGGTGTCCATCATGTCGGCCCGCTCGAAGAAGTTGGTGTCCGTCGGTCCGGCCTGGAGCGCCGTAACGGTGACGCCGGTGTCGCGCAGCTCGTTGTGCAGCGCCTCCGCGAACGACTGCACGAAGGCCTTCGAGGCGCCATAGACCGCGAGGAACGGAGCGGGCAGCTCGGCGGCGATCGAGGACGTGATGAGGATCCTGCCGCTCCCCCGGCTCACCATGTCCCGCACGGCGTACTTGGCCAGCCGGACCGTGGACACGACGTTCAGCTCGATGAGCCTGATCTCCTCCTCGAGGTCGTTGTCCACGAACGGCCCCCCCACGCCAACGCCGGCATTGAGGGCGATGGCCTCGAGCGGACGCCCTCGGGCCCGGACCCGCTCCCACAGCAGGTCCACCTCCCCCGCGCGGGTCAGGTCCGCCTGCACCGGCTCCACCTGGACGCGCAGGTCGCGCAGCTCGTCCGCCGCCCCCACGATCCCCTCGTCGTCCGCCACGATCACCAGGTCGAACCCGTGCTCCGCGAACTGCCGGGCCAGCTCGAAGCCGATGCCGCTCGATGCTCCGGTGACGACCGCCAGCCGGTGCTCCGATGATGCGCTCATGGTCTCTCTCCTGGTGATCGGCGACTCAGGCGCCGTCACGCTAGCCCGCAGCGGTGCGCGCTGCGGTGACCGTTGTCACCCTGTCGCGAACAGGCCGTTCGCCTCGGCGAACGACATGCCGTCCGCGAGCGCGTCGTACGTACCGCCGCTCAGCAGCTCCGCCGCCGCCTGGTGGATAGACCGCATCACCGAGAGCGTGATCGCGGGACCCACACTCACCCGACCTACGCCCAGGCGCGCGAGCTCGCCGACCGGCGGAGCGCCCGAGCGCGCCATGATGTTGAGCGGGACCTCGAGCGCGGTGGCGAGGCGCCCGATGGTGGAAGCGTCCACCACACCCGGCACGAAAATGCCGTCCGCACCGGCGGCGACGTAGGCCCGCGCCCGCCGCACCGTCTCATCGAACCGCCCGGATTCGACACCCACGCCGCGGAGGTAGACGTCCACTCGTGCGTTGATGAACAGGCCGGCCTCGCTTCCAGCCCCGCGCGCTGCGGCGATGCGGGCCTGCTGCTCCTCGGGCTCCAGCAGCGGCGTTCCCCTCCGTCCCGGCCCGTCCTCGAGATTGATGCCGACGGCACCCGCGGAGACCACCTCCCTCACCGTTTCGGCCACATCGTCCGGGGTGCCGGCTCCGTAGCCGCCCTCGACGTCCGCGGTGACGGGCACCTGAACGGTCTGCACGATTCGGCGGACGGCCGCCAGCATCTCCGTTCGGGTCAGGCTCTGGCCGTCGGGCCGGCCAAGGGCCCAGGAGACCCCAGCGCTCGTGGTGGCAATGGCCCTGGCGCCGGCGTGCTCGATGATCCTGGCGCTCATGGCATCCCAGGCATTGGGGAGGACGAAGGTCTCGCCGTCTCGCGACCCGTGCAGGCTGCGGAAGGCGGCGGCGCGGTCAGGTGTGGTCGGCATCATGGGAGTCCGGTGGAGGGGTGCGTGAGTCAGGGCTGCCTGTGAGTCTAACCGGCAGGAGCCGCAGGGCTCGCCGTTTTCGGACCTGCGAGCCTTCCGCTCCAGTGGCTTCTTCGCCGCGCACGCGGGACGTGCGCATATTGACGCATGCCTCCGGCGTCTCTTCGGAAGCGACTGCCCTCCCCGGTCATGTCGGTCGTGTGGCTCGGAGCACTGGTCGTCCACATGCTCTCCCCGCCGGCGATCCGCGCGCAGACTCGATCCACCCCGGCCCCCTTCGAGACGCTCGATCTCGGACTGGCACTCCTCGCGGACGTAGGCAGCGGAACCCTCCACCGATGGTGGTCTCCCGGACCGGCGGTCGGCGCCGGGGTGGCGATGCCGTTCTACCTCGGCAGCATCGAGATTGGCCTGCAGTACGCGCATCCCACGGCGCTGCGGGACGAGGTGCCGGGGTTCCGCTCATTCTTCGCCTATGCGGGCTGGGGCGGGCGGCAGGACCTCGGCCGCGGCCTGACCGCCGGGGCGGGGCTCAGGGCCGGTGTGATGGCCATGCGATTCGACGGCGACACGATTCCCCGGTTCAGGCGAGGCGAGAGCGAGCTGGGGTTTGCCACGCGAGTGGCACTGCGATGGATGCCCGGGCGAGCCTGGTTCACGGAGGCTTCGCTGAGTTACCAGTCCGTGCTCACGCACCCGAGAATGGAGCAGGTCTTCCTCTCCGCCGGGCTCGGCCGGCGCTTTACGACTCCAGCATGGCTGCGCGACTTCCTCGACTGATCGCCCTGGCGACCGCCGCAGTGATCGCATCCGAGGCCTGGGCACAGGAAGCGGAGCCCGAGGCCGGGGACCAGGTGATCAGCGGGGAGACGCTTCGCCGCGCGGGGGCGAACCGGCTCTCGGACGTTCTGCTCCTCGCGGCGGGGTGGGACGTGAGCACGGTGGACGGCTTCACCTGGCACGCCGCACC
>DATABZ010000342.1:0-21117 GCA_036259315.1 Gemmatimonadales bacterium
CCGCCCGTCCGCCCGTCCGCCTGTCCGCCCCCTGGAAACCACGAAGGAAGACGAATGTCCGACCAAGAACTGGTCACAGTAACCATCGACGGCATGCAGGTCGCGGTGCCGAAGGGCACCCCGATCATCGAGGCCGCCAAGCAGGCCGGCATCCTCGTGCCCCACTACTGCTACCATCCGTCGCTGCCCTCGCCGGCAGTGTGCCGGATGTGCCTGGTGGAGGTGGAGAAGGCGCCCAAGCTGATGCCTGCGTGCGTCACGGCAGTGTCCGACGGCCAGGTGGTCCACGTCAACAGCCCCACCGCCAAGAAGGCGCGGGAGGGCGTGCTGGAGTTCCTGCTGATCAATCACCCGCTGGACTGTCCCATCTGTGACCAGTCCGGTGAGTGCGAGCTCCAGGACTACACCTTCCAGGAGGGTCGGCCGAGCACGCGGTACAAGGAGTACGCCAAGCGCTATAACCCGGTCGAAGACTTCGGGCCCGACGTGCTCTACGTGCCGAACCGCTGCATCCTCTGCACCCGCTGCGTCCGCTTCATGGAGGACGTCGCGGAGACGCCGGTACTGAACGTCTCGGAGCGGGGTGACCGCGCCTACATCGGGATCGCGGAGCAGCAGCGGCTCGATCACGCCTGGTCCGGCAACGTGGTGGACCTCTGCCCGGTGGGCTCGCTCCTGTCCAAGGACTTCCTGCACAAGGCGCGGGCCTGGGATCTCGACAAGAACCCCAGCGTCTGCCCCGGCTGCACCCAGGGGTGCAACATCAGCATCGATACCCGCGACGACGTCGTGGTGCGGATCCGGCCCCGGCCCAACCTGGAGGTCAACCGCCACTTCATCTGTGACTACGGCCGGCTGAACTACCGCTGGATGAACCGGGGCGACCGGGTGGAAGCTCCCCTGGTGCGCGACGGCGCCCGCCACGTGGCTACCGATTGGGATACGGCGCTCGCCCGCCTGGAGCAGGCCCTTCGCGGAACCTCCGGCAGCGCGGTCATCCTCGCCACCGGCCGGGCCTCCACCGAGTCGCTCGGTCTGGTGCGCCGGATGCTGGACCGCTTCGACGTCACGGCGGCGGTGCAGGTGCCGCTCGGTGACGAGGCGCCGCTCGCCGGGATCCCGAACCTCGCGCTCCGGCGCGAGCGGGCGCCCAACCTGGCGGGCGCCGAGCTGCTCGGCTACGGGGTGCAATGGGAGCGGGCGATGGCGGAGATCGGCACGGCGGGGCTCGTAGTCGTGCTCGACGCCGACCTGGGCCCCGAGGACGAGGCCGTCCTGACCGCCGCACCCGGCCTGGTCGTCCGGCTCGCCACGGTGATGCCCGAGACCAGGAACGCCGAGCTGATCCTGCCGATCACCAACATGGCGGAGGAGAACGGGACCTACGTGAACCGCGACCGCCGCATCCAGCGCTACCAGCAGGCCAAGGCGCAGCCCGGAATGGCGCGGCCGGCCTGGTGGGTGGCGGGCGAGGTGCTCGCCGGTCCGGGGCCCGACGCGTCGGCGCCTTCCACCGCCGCGGAGGCCTTCGCGCTCCTGGGCGAGCGCTGGCCGGTGTTCGCGGGCCTGAGCCACGACGCCCTGGGCTACACCGGACGGGTGCTGGCCGAGGCGCCGGCCGCTGTCGGAGGCGCACGGTGACGCCGGAGCTCAAGGGTTTTCTCCTGCTCAGCGTCATCAAGATGCTCGTGGTGTTCACGATCATCATGATCGGGGTGGCGCTCCTCACGCTGATGGAGCGGAAGGTGAGCGCCTGGATGCAGAACCGGCACGGCCCGAACCGGGTCGGCTGGGCGGGGCTGCTCCAGCCCGCCGCGGACGGGGTGAAGAACATCCTCAAGGAGGAGACCTTCCCCGCGCAGGCCAACCGGTGGCTCTTCACGGTGGCGCCGGCGCTCTCCTTCATCCCGGCGCTGCTGCTCTCCGCGGTCATTCCGTTCGCCGCTCCGCTGCCGGTGGACTTCGACTTCACTCTCGGGCCGCTGGGTCGCTTCGTGCACCACGGCCCCATGCCCATGGTCGTGGCCGATCTGCCGGTCGGCTTCCTCTTCGTGCTCGCGATCAGCTCCCTGGGCGTGTACGGCATCGCGCTCGCGGGCTGGTCCTCGAACAGCAAGTACTCCCTGCTCGGCGGGCTCCGCGCCAGCGCGCAGATGGTCTCCTACGAGGTGGCGATGGGGCTCAGCCTCATTCCGGTGCTGCTCCTGTCGGGCGACGTGAGCTTCAGCACCATCATCGCGCACCAGCAGGCCGGGCTCTGGTACGTGATGCCGCTGTTCCTCTCCTTCTTCATCTTCACCGTGGCCGGGTTCGCCGAGACCAACCGGCTGCCGTTCGACCTTCCCGAGGCCGAGTCCGAGCTGATCACCGGGTACCACACCGAGTACAGCGCGATGAAGTTCTCGTTCTTCTTCATCGCGGAGTACGCGAACGTCGTGACCGTCTGCGCCATGATCACGACCCTCTTCTTCGGCGGGTGGGACATTCCGTTCACCGACTGGGACCGGTCGGGCGGGGTGCTGCCCACCCTCGCGACCTGGTTGTTCTTCTTCCTGAAGGTCCTCTTCTGGATCTTCTTCGTCATGTGGATCCGGTGGACCCTGCCGCGATTCCGGTACGATCAGCTCATGGCGCTCGGCTGGAAAGTCATGATGCCGCTGGCACTGGCGTACATCATGGTGATGTGCGTGGCAATGTACGTGGTCGAGCGGGTGCTCGGGGTCACCGAGCCCGTCATGGCCTCGCTGGCGCTCTTCGGCCTGAACGTCGTACTCGCGTTCCTGGTGTTCGGGGTACTCGACAGCGGTGTGTTCATCCGGGGCTCCGGCTACCGGCAGCAACAGGTTCTCAAGGAGCGCGGCGCGCGCGCCGCGGTGGCGGGCTGATGGCGATCGGCGTCAAGGTCATGAAGCGCCCGGAGCGGCAGGTCAGCTACGTCCGGGCCACGCTCAAGGGGATGGCGCTCACCTTCAAGCACATGCTGGAGAAGAAGGTGACGATGCAGTACCCGGAGCAGAAGAGCACCGACAGCGACCACGGGCTGGGAACCTACGCGCTCTCGCCCCGCTGGCGCGGCACCCACCGGATGCTCACCGACGAGCAGGGTCGCTCCAAGTGCGTGGCCTGCGGGCTCTGCCCCCAGATCTGCCCCGCCAACTGCATCAAGCTGGTGCCGGGCGAGGACGAGCAGGGGCACCGCTATCCGCTCATCTACGAGATCGACGAGTTTCGCTGCATCTTCTGCGGCTACTGCCAGGAGGTCTGCCCGGAGGAGGCGATCCACGTCGGCACCCACTTCGAGAACTCGGAGTACAGTCGGGGCCGCTTCGTGTACGATCTCGAGCGACTCTCCTCCCAGACCCACGCGGTCTCGACGCTCTGGGACCCCTCGGATCCCGAGGGAGAGTAGATGACCGAAGCGGTGTTCTACATCTTCGCGGCCATCACGATCGTGACCGCCACGCTCTGCGTGCTCTCCCGGAGCGCGATGTCGGCGGTCCTCTGGCTCACCGTCACGATGCTCGCGCTCGCCGCCATCTACGTGCTGCTCAGCGCCGAGTTCGTCGCCGCCATCCAGGTGCTGGTGTACGCCGGCGCCGTCATGGTGCTGTTCCTGTTCGTGGTGATGCTCCTCAACCTGGGCCACGCCACCAGCGACATGCGCGGCCCCGCCGTGGTGGCCACCACCGTCGTGATCGTCGGGCTCCTGGTCATCCAGCTCTTCGCCCTCTGGAGCTACTCGCCCGGCCGGCTGGCGGCCGAGGTGGCCCAGGCCCCGCAGCTGAGTGACCCTGCGGCGGCGTTCGCCGCGGGGCAGTTCGCCCGACAGGAGGCCCTCGATCGGGGCGTCGTCGGGGCGGTGGCCTTGCCGCTCTTCCAGACCTACCTGGTGCCCTTCGAGATCACCTCCATCCTGCTCCTCGTCGCCATCGTCGGCGCCGTGGTGCTGGCCAAGCGGAGGATCTGATGGCCGACGCCGTGGCGCCGCTCCTGGGTCCCGCGCTCGGGCTCTCCGCCATCCTCTTCAGCCTGGGCGTGGCCGGCGTCCTGCTCCGACGGAACGTCATCGTGCTGTTCGTCTGCATCGAGCTGATGCTGAACGCGGTCAACCTGACCTTCGTCGCGCTGGCCCAGCTCCACGGTGCCAGCGGCCAGGTAATGGTGTTCTTCGTGATGACGGTCGCGGCCGCCGAAGCCGCGGTCGGTCTGGCCATCATCCTCGCCATCTTCCGGCACAAGCAGTCGGTGGACCTTCAGAACGTCAACCTGCTCCGGGGCTGATGATCACCACCCAGTGGATCTGGCTCGCCGTCGCGCTCCCGCTGGCGGGATTCCTGGTGAACGGGGCCCTGGCCTTGCGCAGGACCCCGGCCACCCGCGCCGTCTCCATCGTGGGCCCCGGCGTCCTCCTGGCGGCCTTCGCCGTGTCGCTCGGCGTGGTCCTCGGCCTCCTCCGCGATCCACCTCACGAGCCGCACCTGGTCCGGCTGTGGTCCTGGATGCCGGTCGGGGCGCTCGAGCTCGACCTGGCCTTCCAGGTGGACCAGCTCTCCGCCGTGATGCTCCTTGTGGTGACCGGGGTGGGCAGCCTGATCCACCTGTTCAGTGTCGGCTACATGCGGGAGGATCCGGGCTACGCGCGGTACTTCGCGTACCTCAATCTCTTCGTCGTGTTCATGCTGGTGCTGGTCCTGGGCGCCAACCTGCCGGTGCTGTTCATCGGGTGGGAAGGCGTGGGGCTCTGCTCCTACCTGCTCATCGGGTTCTGGTTCAACGACAAGGCCAACGCCGATGCCGGCAAGAAGGCCTTCATCATGAACCGGATCGGCGACTTCGGCGTCCTGGTCGCGATGTTCCTTCTCTGGCGCGAGCTGGGGACCCTGGACTTCGCGCGGATCGCCGAGCTCGCACCCGAGACGCTCACCGCGGGCGGCACGATCGTCACCCTCATCACCCTGTTCCTCTTCCTGGGCTGCACCGGCAAGTCGGCCCAGATCCCGCTGTATACCTGGCTGCCGGACGCCATGGCGGGCCCGACCCCGGTGTCCGCCCTGATCCACGCGGCGACGATGGTGACCGCCGGTGTCTACCTGGTGGCGCGCACCAACGTGCTCTTCGCGATGGCGCCGCTCTCGAGTGCGGTGGTCGCCGGGATCGGTGCGGTCACTGCGCTCTTCGCGGCCACGATCGCGCTCCGGCAGTACGACATCAAGAAGGTGCTGGCGTACTCCACCGTCTCCCAGCTGGGCTACATGTTCATGGGCGTCGGGTCGGCGGCGTACACGGCAGGCATCTTTCACCTGGTGACGCACGCGTTCTTCAAGGCCCTCCTGTTCCTCGGCTCGGGCAGCGTGATTCACGCCATGCACCACGCGTACCACGCCACCCACGCCCACGAGGACGCCCAGGACATGCGGAACATGGGCGGCCTACGGCAGTACCTGCCGTGGACGTTCTGGCTCATGACGGTCGCGACCCTGGCGATCGCCGGCGTTCCGCCCCTCTCGGGCTTCTTCTCCAAGGACGAGGTCCTGGCCTCCGCCTTCGCCCGGGGCGCGGAGATGCCGGCGTACTACGTGTTCTACGCCTTCGGGGTGATCGCGGCGTTCCTCACCGCCTTCTACATGGCCCGGCTCATGGCCATGACCTTCCTGGGCGAGAACCGCACGGGAGCCGAAGAACGCCGGCACCTGCACGAGGCGCCCTGGATCATGACGGGTCCCCTCGTCGTCCTGGGCGTGCTGTCCGTCATCGGCGGCGTCATCAACCTGCCCGCCTTCGTCGGCGGGCATCATTGGCTGGAGACCTGGCTCGAGCCGGTGACCGCTGCCGGGGCCGCCTTCGCCCGGGTCGAGCTTCCCCACGGCAGCACCGAGCTCTTCCTGGTGGGCGGCGCCGTGCTCGTCGGCGTGGTCGGACTGGTGCTCGGCTACCGCATGACGCTCGGGCGCAGGATCCCCACCGCGCGGGAAGCGCCGGCGGACACCGGACTGGCCCGGGTCCTCAACCGGAAGTACTACGTGGACGAGATCTACGACGCGGCCATCGTGCGGCCGACCCTGTGGCTCTCCCGCGTCGTGCTCTGGAAAGGCGTGGACCAGGGGGTCGTGGACGGCGCCGCGGTCAACGGCACCGCCAGGATCTCGCGCGGCCTGGGCTGGCTCGGCAGCCGGCTCCAGACGGGGCAGGTGGGGGTGTACGTCGTGCTCTTCCTCGTGGGCGTGCTGTGGATCCTGCGCGCCATGATCCGGTGAACCGATGACCGAGTTCCTCGACTCGATCGGCTACGGGCAGTGGATCCTCCACGCCCTGGTCGTGCTCCCGCTCCTCGGCGTGGCTCCGGTGCTCCTCGGGCCCGAGTCGTCGGCCAAGCGCACCGCGCTGGTGGTGACCACGCTCGAGCTGGTGCTGTCGCTCGGGCTCTGGTGGGCGCTCGATCCCTCGCGGGGCACCCTCCAGCTCGTCTCCAACGCTCCCTGGATCCCCGCCTGGGGCATCAACTATCGGGTCGGCATCGACGGGATCAGCCTGGTGATGGTCCTGCTCACCACCCTGCTGATGCCGCTCAGCGTGCTGGGGAGCTGGAACTACATCACCCGCCAGGAGCGCGGCTTCTACGCCCTGATGCTGACGCTGCTGACCGGGCTGATCGGCGTGTTCATCGCGCTCGATCTCTTCGTGTTCTACGTGTTCTTCGAGGTCATGCTGATCCCGATGTACTTCATCATCGGGATCTGGGGCGGGCCCAACCGGCTGTACGCGGCCATCAAGTTCTTCATCTACACCATGGCCGGCTCGCTCCTGATGCTGGTGGCGATCATCGCCCTGGTGTGGCGGGTCCAGTCGGTCACGGGCACGATGTCGTTCTCCTACGACGTCCTGCTCCAGCATGCCGGATCGGTGGGGGGACTCGCGCCCTGGCTCTTCGCCGCGTTCGCGATCGCCTTCGCCATCAAGGTGCCGGTCTTCCCGTTCCATACCTGGCTTCCCGACGCCCACGTCGAGGCGCCGACCGCCGGCAGCGTCCTGCTCGCGGCGGTGATGCTCAAGATCGGCACTTACGGTTTCCTCCGGTTCGCCGTGCCGTTCTTCCCCGAGGTCGCCTTGAGCCCCGCGGTCAGCACTCTCATCGTGGTGCTGGCGGTGATCGGGATCATCTACGGTGCGCTGGTCGCGATGGTGCAGCCGGACTTCAAGAAGCTGGTGGCCTACTCCTCGGTGAGCCACCTCGGCTTCGTGATGCTGGGAATCTGGGGCGGCACCCTGCAGAGCGTGCAGGGCTCGCTGATGGTCATGATCAGCCACGGCTTCTCGACCGGAGCGCTCTTCCTTCTGATCGGAATGATGTACGAGCGACGGCACAGCCGGCTCATCGCCGACTACGGCGGCATCGCGCGGGTGGTGCCCCTCTTCAGCCTGATCCTCACGGTGGTGGCGCTCTCCTCGATCGGTCTGCCGGGACTCAACGGCTTCGTCGGAGAGTTCCTGGTGCTGCTCGGCAGCTTCGAGGCGTACCCCCTGGCCACCGTGCTCGCCACCACCGGCGTCATCTTCGCGGCGGCCTATCTGCTGTGGGCGCTGCAGCGCATCATCTTCAACCCGCTGAGCAATCCCGAGAACGAGCGGATGACCGACCTGGGCGGCCGTGAGCTCGCGATCATGGCACCGCTGCTGATCGGCATCGTCTGGCTGGGACTGTATCCCGCGCCGGTGCTGCGCCGCATGGAGCCGTCGGTGCAGCGCTATGTGCAGCTGACGCAACCGGCCCGCTCCGCGGAGCCGATGGCGCTGGAACGCGCCCCGGCCGAGGCCGCGCCATGAACCGCCTCGATCTGAGCACGCCGGGCGGCATCGCGCTCGCGCTCCTTCCGGAGATCCTGCTCTCCGGGTGGGCCCTCATCGTCCTGCTGGTGGTGAGCTGGCGGCACCAGACCGGCCAGGACAGCCGCCTGGCCGGCTGGCTGTCCCTCGCGGGGCTCCTGGTGACGGGCGCGGCGCTGGCGGCGATGTGGGTAGGCGGGGTCCGGCCCGAGGGGCTGCCGCAGATGGTGGCGCTCGACCCGTTCCGATACGGCGCCTCGGCGATCGCCCTTCTCGCCGCCGTCGGCACGGTCCTCCTGTCGCTGGGCTATCTGGAGCGTGAGAGGCTCCTGGCACCGGAGTACTACCCGCTGGTGCTGCTGGCGACCGCCGGGATGATGTTCCTCGCGGGCGCGGAGGACCTGATCGTCCTCTTCCTCGGGCTCGAGGTGATGTCGGTCGCGGTGTACGTCCTCGCGGGGTACAACCGCGCCGACCCGTTCTCCTCGGAGGCGGCGCTCAAGTACTTCCTGATCGGCGCGTTCGCGTCCGGGTTCCTGCTCTACGGGATCGCCCTGGTGTACGGCGTGGCGGGGACCACCAACCTGTCCCTCATCGGCGCGCAGCTCGCCGGCCGCCCCATTCCGCTCATGGGGGCGCTCGGACTCGGACTGCTGCTCATCGGCCTGGGCTTCAAGATCTCGGCGGTGCCGTTTCACATGTGGGCGCCGGATGTCTACGACGGCTCACCCACACCGGTCACCGGCTTCATGGCCATGGGGGTAAAGGCGGCCGCCTTCGCCGCGCTCGTGCGGCTCCTCATGGAGGCGTTCCCCTCCGCGATCGGCCTCTGGCAGCCGGTTGTGGCCGTGCTGGCCATCGCGTCGATGGTCGTGGGCAATCTGGTGGCGCTGGCGCAGCCCGCGCTCAAGCGCATGCTGGCGTACAGCGCCATCGCCCACGCGGGCTACATGCTGGTGGGGGTGTGGACCGGAACCGCGACCGGCGCGGGGTCGGTACTGTTCTACCTCCTGGCTTACGGCGTCACGACGCTGGCCAGCTTCGGATTCCTCACCGCGCTCGGTCGCGGCGGAGAGCGCGACGTCACCTACGACGACATCGCCGGGCTGGCCGGCAGCCGGCCGGGGATCGCGCTGGGATTGAGCGTCTGCATGCTCTCCCTGATCGGCTTCCCGGGCACCCTCGGCTTCATCGGCAAGTGGTATCTCCTGAGTGCCGCGGTCGCCGAGGAGCAGATGATCCTGCCGGTCATCCTGGTGCTCACCAGCGTGCTGTCCGCCGGCTACTACCTCCCGGTCATCATGGCCATGTACATGCGGCCGGCGCCGAGCGCGCCGCGGCACGCCGCGGTCGGCCTGAGCGCCACGGCGGCCGGTGTGATCGCGGTGTCCGTGGTGGCGGTGATCCTCTTCGGGTTCTGGCCCAACGTGCTGCTCGATCTCGCGGGAACCAGCGCCCGGACCCTCACGCAGACCGCGCTCCCGTTCGCGGGGGCGCGATGATGAACGTCCCCAAGTCGATCTTTCGCCAGTACGACGTCCGTGGACTCGTCGAGTCTCAGCTCACGCCCGAGTTCGCCCGCGCGCTCGGGCGGGCCTTCGCCACGGTGGCGTGGGACCGCCTCGGCAAGGCGCCGGTCCTCGCCGTCGGGCGCGACAACCGGCCCTCGGGCCCGGCGCTTTCCCAGGGCGTACGCCTGGGCATCGCGGACACCGGCGGCACCGCGGTGGACGTCGGTACGCTGCCCACCCCCGCGCTCTATTTCGCGGTCTCCGCGCTGGAGACCGACGGCGGCGTCCAGGTCACCGGCTCGCACAACCCGCCGGAGTTCAACGGCTTCAAGATGGTGCTCGGCGGAGAAGCCTTCCACGGCGACGAGATCCTCGGGCTCTGGGAGATCATCGTCGCCGAGCGTTGGCGGAGCGGGAAGGGAAGCGAGACCACCGACGCCTCGGTGCTGGGGCGCTACCGCGAGGCCATCGTCTCGCGGCACCGGCTCGCCCGCCCGGTGAAGGTGGTGGCCGACTGCGGCAACGGCGTCGGGAGCGTGATCGCGGTATCCACCCTCCAGGCGCTCGGCGCCGAGGTGACGCCGCTCTTCTGCGAGTCGGACGGCACGTTTCCCAACCACCACCCGGATCCGACGGTCCCCGAAAATCTCGAGGATCTGCAGGAGGCCGTCCGTCGCACGGGCGCGGAGCTGGGCATCGCCTTCGACGGCGACGCGGACCGGATCGGCGCCGTGGACGAGACCGGCGAAATCATTTGGGGCGACCAGCTGCTCGTGGTGCTCGGCCGCGACGCCGTGCGGCGGTACGGGCCCGGGACCCCGGTCATCTTCGACGTGAAGTGCTCGGAGGTGCTCCCGTCGGCGCTGCGCGAGGCCGGCGCCGAGCCGGTGATGTGGAAGACGGGACATTCGCTGATCAAGGCCAAGATGAAGGAGCTGAAGGCCCCTCTTGCGGGTGAGATGAGCGGGCACATGTTCTTCGGGGGCGACTACCTCGGCTTCGACGACGCGATCTTCGCCGCGGCCCGCCTGCTCGAGATCGTGAGCGGCAAGCCGTTCGGGCTCGCCGAGCATCTCGCCGACCTGCCGCGGACCTTCGCCACACCGGAGATCAGGGTGGACGCGCCCGAGGAGGAGAAGTTCGCCATCGTGGAGCGGGCGGCGGCGCATTTCGCGGCCCGATACCCGGTGAACACCATCGACGGCGTGCGCATCACCTTCCCGGAGGGCTGGGGGCTGCTCCGCGCCTCGAACACCCAGGCGATTCTGGTATTGCGCTTCGAGGCCACCGACCCGGCCGCGCTCGATGCCTACCGCGGCGAGGTCGCCGACTGGCTCGCGGGTCAGGGCGTGCGCCTCTAGCCCGTGACCCGACGCGGCCGCCGGCTGGTCGCCGCGATCGCCGGCGTGGTCGTCCTGCTCTTCGCCGGCCGCTGGGCGGCGGGGCTGCTGACCGACCGCTGGTGGGCGGCACAGATCTCTCCCGCCGCCGTCGCCTTCCTCACCGACTGGCACATTCTCCGGCTCACGCTCGACCTCGCCGGCTTCCTGCTCGCCTCCGCCTGGTTCATCGGGCACCTGCTCGTGGTCTATCGGGCGGTCGGCTCCGTCCAGATTCGACGCAACGTGGCCAATCTCGAATTCCGGGAGGCGCTCACCCCCGGTGTGCTCCTCGCCGTCGCGATAGGCGCGGGTGCGCTCCTCGGGCTGCTGGTCGGCACCGGTGGCGCGGAGCGGTGGCAGCAGGTGGCCCTCGGCTGGCAGGGGGTCGGCTATGGCGTGGCCGAGCCACTGCTCCAGCACGACGCGGGACTGTACGTGGCCCAGCTCCCCGTCTGGCGACTCGCGCACGGCTTCGCTCTCCTGTTGGTCGTCCTCGCCCTCGGCGTCGTGTTCGCGCTCTACGTCCTGGTGGGCGCGGTGCGCTGGATGGAAGGCCGGCCCGCGATCAACGACCACGCGCGGGCCCACATCGGATGGCTCCTCACGGCCCTGGCCCTCGCCCTGGTCTGGGGCTACGTCCTGGAGCCGTACGAGCTGGTGGCCGGGCTCGGCCGGCCGCTGGACCTCGCCGCGTGGCGGGCCACCACGCTGGTCTCCCCACTGCTGGTCGGTGTCGCGCTCGCCACTGCCGGCCTCTCGGCGGCCTGGGCGCTCCGGCCCCGGCACGCCCTGGCCGCGGCCGGGTGGATCGTGCTCTCGCTGGCGTCGCTGGTGGGGCACTGGATGGTTCCGCCCGCCATGGAGGGCGAGGGCGAGCCCGCCGCGGCCGAGCGGGTCGCCGACCGGCTGGACCGGCTCGCCTACGGCCTGGACGCGCTCGTCGAGGAGCGCCTCGTTCCCGAAGGACCGCCGGTGCCCCCGGCGCCGCCTTCGCTCTGGAACGTGGAGGTCATCGGTCAGATCGCGGCGGTGGACTCGCTGGAGGTCCTCGCGATCGACGCCGCGGTGGTGACCGTCAGGGGCCGACCCAGGCCCGCCTGGTTGGCGCTGCAGGCCGGCCCGGACGGCCGCGCCACCCTGGCCGCCATCGCCGACGATCGAGCCGGCCGCGCCGGGCAGCCGCTCTTCTACACGCCGGGCGATACCGCTCCTCGGCTCGATCGCGAAGGCTACCTCGAGCTCGGGCCCGAAGCGTACCGGCCGGACGCTCCCGCCTATCGCCTCGAGAGCGCCGACCGACGCGGTGTGGAGCTCGGCGGCTGGGGCCGCCGCATGATGCTCGCCTGGGCGCTGCAGGCCGGGCGTCTCCTCCAGGACCTGCCTTCGGCCGCGAAGGTGGACTGGCGGCTGTCCCCGGCGGAGCGCCTGGCCGCGCTCGCGCCTTTCGCCCGATGGGGCGAGCCCGTCCCGCGCGTGGTCGATCGCGGGCTGGTCTGGGTGGCCTACGGCTACCTGGCGCCCCGCACCTTCCCTCTCAGTACCAGGCTCCAGTGGCGCGAGCGAGAGATCGGCGCGCTGCACGCGGGCTTCCTGGCGACGGTGGACGCCACGACCGGCGCGACCCGCATCTTTCTCCGCCCGGGCGCGAACGGGCCTGCCGCCGCCTGGGCGGGAATCGCCCAGGGGCTGGTCGAGCCCGCATCGGCGATTCCCGAGGCGGTCCTTCAGGCCGCGCCGTACCCGCTCGAGCTCTTTCGGGTCCAAGCCATGTACCTCGAGGAGAAGCGGCCTCAGCTCGGCACCCTCGGCGGTCCCCCGGGGTCTCGGCGCGTCGAGCTTCCGGTCACCGACCTGGCCTGGAGTGAGGATACCTCCGGGCCCCTGCGCATGGCGATTTTCGAGCGCCCCAGCGAGCGGCGGGTGAGCGCGCTGCTGACCGCGACGGTCGCCGGAGGGTCGGACCGGCTTCGGCTGGTGCAGCTCGACTCCGCCGGTGGGCTGGAGAGTCGCAGCGCGCTGGAGAACCGCTGGAGCCACTTCGCCACCTACGACGCGCTCAGCGACTCGATCACCGAGGAGGGAGGCAGGCTCGAGCCCGGGCCCGTGCGGATCGATCTCGGCACGGGCGGACCGGTCGCGTACCAGTCGCACTTCGCGCGCGACCAGCGCGGCGGCATCACGCTCTCCTGGGTCAGCGTCGCCGCCGGTGGCGACCGGCTGATCGGCGCCGGGCGCTCGCTGCGCGAGGCGTGGAGCAACCTGCTGGGCGCGACCGTCCCCACCGTCGCCGGGAGCGCCCAGGCGACCCGCCTCGAGGAGGCGCGGCGCTGGCTGGAGCGCGCCGACTCGGCGCTCCGCACCGGTGATTGGTCGGGGTTCGGCCAGGCGTGGCGAGGCCTCCGCGACGCGCTCGGATTGCCCGCCGACACCGCGGAGCGGTGAGCTTGCTCGGCCCAGGAGCCAGGACTAGCTTGCAGCGCGTTTTGCGCGGGACGGCTTCCTGAACACCGCCGTGCTGGCTCTCGGGGGAAACGCGCTGGCTCGAGCCGACGAGCCGGCCACGATCGGCAATCAGTTCCGCCACGCGCGCGAGAGCATGGCGGCCGTCGTGCCGCTGGCCCGAGAGGGCTGGCGCATCGTCATCGTGCACGGCAACGGGCCGCAGGTGGGGGATTCTCTCGTGCGCAACGAGGTGGCCCGGTCCGTGGTCGAGCCCCTGCCGCTCGGCGTCCTGGTGGCGGAGACCGCCGGCTGGATCGGCTACATGCTCCAGCAGTCGCTGCAGAACGCGCTCGCGGCCGGGCGGGTGAGCCGCGAGGTGGTCACGGTGGTGACGCAGACGCTGGTCGACCGGTTCGATCCGGCGCTGAGCTCGCCCACCAAGCCGATCGGGCAGCCGCTCACCGAGCAGCAGGCCGCGCGCCTCCGCGAGGCCGGCCGGGCCGTGGGTCGGGACGGCTCCGGCGCCTGGCGCCGGATGACGACGAGTCCCCATCCGCTCGGCGTGGTCGAGTTCCCGGTGATCCGCCGGCTGCTGGAGCAGGACGTGATCGTGATCGCGGCGGGAGGCGGTGGCCCCCCGGTGTACGACGATCCGATCCTCGGCCTGGAGGGGCTGGACGCGGTGGTGGACAAGGATCGGGTGTCGGCGGTGCTCGCCACCCAGCTGCGGGCCGACGTGCTGATGATCCTCACCAACGTCGATGCGGTGTACGAAGGGTGGGGAACGCCCGCCGCCCGCCCGCTTCGCCGCCTGTCGCTGGATCACGCCGACACCCTGACCGCCGATGGCGCGTTCGACGCGGGGGGCATGCGGCCGAAGGTCGAGGCCGCCGCGGGGTTCGTGAGAGCGGGAGGAGGCCGCGCGATCATCGCCCACCTCGGGTCGGGCGTGGCCGCGCTCCGCGGCGAGACCGGGACCACGATCGTGAGGGACGAGTGAACCTGCACGAGTACCAGGCGCGCACGCTGCTCAAGGCGGCGGGCATCCCGATGTTCGAGGGGGACGTCGCCTCCACGCCGACCGAGGCGGAGGCGATCGCCCGCCGGATCGGCGGCACGGTGGTGATCAAGGCGCAGGTGCACGCCGGGGGGCGCGGCAAGGCCGGCGGCGTAAAGCTGGCCCGCAATCCCGCCGAGGCGGCGGACGAGGCGGCCCAGATTCTGGGGATGACGATCAAGGGCCTGACGGTCCACAAGGTCCTCGTGGTGCCCGCGGCGGAAATCGCCAGCGAGAGCTACGTGGGGCTGATCATGGACCGGGAGACGCAGCGCCCGGTCTTCATGGTGAGCTCCGCGGGCGGGGTGGACATCGAGGAGGTCGCCGCCAGGACGCCCGAGAAGATCGTGCGCCTTCCGGTGGACCCTACCTACGGCCTCTTTCCTCACCAGGCGCTGACGCTCGCCTTCGTCCTCTATCGCGACTTCGCGCACGCGAAGGCCGCCGCGAAGATCATGGAGCAGCTCTACCGCGCGTTCACCGACAACGGGGCCTCGCTCGCGGAGATCAACCCGCTGGTCACCACGCCTGACGGGAAGGTCCTGGCGCTCGACGCGAAGATCGTGATCGACGACAACGAGCTCTTCTGGCGCCCCGACCTGGGGGTGCTGCGCGACGACTCGGCCGAGGAGCCCAGCGAGGCCGCGGCCCGACGGGCCAACCTGAGCTTCATCAAGCTCGACGGGAACGTGGGCTGCGTGGTGAACGGCGCGGGGCTGGCGATGGCCACCATGGACCTGGTGAAGTACTACGGGGGCGACCCGGCGAACTTTCTCGACATCGGAGGCAGCTCGAGCCCCGAGAAGGTGATCAACGCGCTCAAGATCATCACCGCCGACCCGCACGTGAAGGCGATTCTCTTCAACATCTTCGGCGGCATCACCCGGACCGACGACGTCGCCAACGGCATCGTCGCGGCGACGCGGCAGTTCAAGGTGGATGTCCCCGTGGTCATCCGTCTGACCGGCACCAACGAGGCCGAAGCCATCCGGATCCTCAACGAGGTGGGCATGACGGCGCTGAGCGATATGGACGAGGCCGTGCAGCGGGTGGTGAAGCTGGCGAAGGGGGGCGCGTGAGCATCTTCGCCGATGCGGGCACCCGGCTCCTGATCCAGGGGATCACCGGCCGGGAGGGTTCGTTCCACGCGCGGCAGATGCTCGAGTACGGCACCAACGTCGTCGCGGGGGTCACGCCCGGCAAAGGCGGGCAGACGTTCGAGGCGCGGGTCCCGGTGTTCAACACGGTCGCCGACGCGGTCCGGGAGACCGGGGCCAACACCGCCGTCATCTACGTCCCTCCGATGGGAGCCGCGGCGGCGGTCGTCGAGGCTGCGGACGCCGGCATTCCGCTGGTCGTGTGCATCACGGAAGGCATTCCCGTCATGCACATGAGCCGCACCATGCCGTTCGTGCGGAGCCGCGGCGCGCGGCTGATCGGGCCCAATTGCCCGGGGCTCATCACGCCCGGCACCAGCACCAAGGTCGGCATCATCCCCGGCAACATCTGCAGCCCCGGTCGAGTGGGACTCGTGTCCCGGAGCGGCACGCTCACCTACGAGGTGGTGAACCATCTCACCAGAAACGGGATCGGCCAGAGCACCTGCGTGGGGATCGGCGGCGATCCGATCATCGGCACCAACTTCATCGACTGTCTCGAAGCCTTCGAGGCCGATCCCGCGACGGACGCGATCGTGATGATCGGCGAGATCGGCGGCACCGACGAGCAGAACGCGGCTGCGTTCGTGAAGGAGAAGGTGCGCAAGCCGGTCGTCGGGTTCATCGCCGGCCAGACCGCCCCGAAAGGACGGCGCATGGGGCATGCCGGTGCCATCATCTCGGGCAGCTCCGGTACCGCGCAGGAAAAGCTCGCCGCGTTCGAGGACGCCGGCATCGGGATCATGCGGCGTCCGGCCGACGTCGTGGCGCTGCTCCAGACACGCAGGGCGGGAAAGGCGAAGAGCAGGGTCTGACGTCCCGCCGCACCTTCACGCAGTTCAATACCGGGAGATTCCTTGGCGGCATCCACCCTTACACTCGGCATCGTGAAGCCCGACGCCGTCACCGGCGGCAAGGCCGGGAAGATCGTGGCGCACCTCGAGGCGGCGGGATTCGTGCTGCGCGCCGCGCGGCTGGTCCGACTCACACGCGGCCAGGCCGGCGCCTTCTACGAGGTGCACCGCGGCCGTCCCTTCTACGACGAGCTGGTTCGGTTCATGACCAGCGGCCCCTGTCTCGCGATGGCGCTGGAGCGCGAGGACGCGGTCGCGCACCTGCGGACCGTCATCGGCGCCACCGACCCGGCGGAAGCGGCCGAGGGCACGGTCCGGAAGCTCTATGCGGAGTCCAAGGGCCGGAACGCCATCCATGCGTCCGACAGCCGGGAGAACGCCGACCGGGAGATCCGGTTCTTCTTCACGGAGGGGGAGCTCGCCGGGCTCTGGGACCCTGCGAGCTGAGCCCGGCAGGGTTGCTTCAAGTGGTTGTCCCGACTACGTTAAGGGGCTATGCTGCGCGTGGACATTCGGGACCTCAACCGGGGCCCTGTACGGACGGACGGGGAGCTTCCGCCCGACGATCCGACCTTCGATGGCCTGGGGCTCGACCTGGTGGGACCCGTGAGCGTGCGCGGGCAGCTGCAATCCACGGGCGAGGGCGAGTACCTGTGGCGGGGCGACCTGCACGGCGTGGTGCGGGGCGAGTGCCGGCGCTGTCTCACCGAGGTGCTCGACGAAGTGGATGTCGCGGTGGACGCCGCCGTGTTCAGCTCCGATCCGGAGGCGGTGGACGATCCGGACTTCTATCCGATGTCCGATCGGGACGCCGCGGTGGACGTCGGGGCGGTGGTGCGCGAGGAGCTGGCGCTGACCGCCCAGGCGCACCTGCTCCTGTGTCGTGAGGACTGTGCCGGCCTTTGCCCCACGTGCGGGGCCGACTTGAACGCGGGGCCGTGCGCCTGTCACACTCCCGCCGAACCTGCTTGAGGATATCATGGCCGTTCCGAAGCGCCGGACCTCGAAGATGAAGAAGCGTCTGCGGCGGGGACATCACACCGGCGCGGGCATGCGGACGCAGCCCTGCCCGCGCTGCAGCTCTCCCAAGCTGCCGCACCGGGTGTGCGACTCCTGCGGCTACTACGGCGGCAAGAAGCGGGTCGAGGTCGAGGACGCCTGAGCGTGATTCGCGTCGCCCTGGACGCGATGGGAGGAGACAGCGCTCCGCGCAACGAAGTCGCGGGAGTGGTCGAGGCTCTCGCCGATCTCCCCGGAGGATTCCTGGTTCAACTCGTGGGCCGCTCGGCCGCCGTCGAGGCCGAGCTGGCCCGGCATCCCGGCGTGGACCGCGGCCGGATCGAGATCCGCGAGGCGGCCGACGTCATCGGGATGAGCGAGAAGCCGCTCCAGGCCATCCGCAAGAAACCCAATTCCAGCATGGTCGTCGGCCTCGCGCTCCAGCGCGACGGCCACTCCGACGCGTTCATCTCGGCCGGCAACACCGGCGCGATGCTGGCCGGCTCGACCATGCTCCTCGGTCTCCACGACGGCGTCGAGCGCGCCACGGTGGCCACGCTGTTTCCCACCGGCTCCGAGCCGGTGCTCGTCCTGGACGGCGGCGCCAACCTCGACTGCTCCCCCCGCGAGCTGCTCGGTTTCGCCTACCTCGGCACCATCTACATGCGCGATCTCATGGGCCGACCCAACCCGCTGGTCGGACTGCTGAATGTGGGTGAGGAGGAGGAGAAGGGGACCGCCGTCGTGCGGGAGGCTCACCAGCTCCTCAAGCAGGCGCCCCGCCTCAACTACGCCGGCAACATCGAGGGCCGGGACATCCTGCCCGGTCCCCAGCAGCGGGTGCCGGTGGACGTGGTCGTGTGCGACGGCTTCGTCGGCAACATCGTGCTCAAGTTCTACGAGTCCTCCGCGCGGGTGTTCGTCGGGCTGGTGAAAACCCGCATCCCCGACGCGTTCGACCGGCCCGAGATGGCCGACCTCAACCGCATCCTGGATTACTCCACGTATGGCGGAGCCCCGCTGCTCGGCGTGAAAGGTGTATCCATCGTCTGCCACGGCGCCTCGACCCCGAACGCGATCAAGAACGCCATCCGGGTCGCGGTCCAGGCGGCGCGCGCCGGCCTGAGCCAGCATATCGGGGCCGAGTTCGCCCTGCGTCACACGGCGGCGCCGGCATGATCCCCAGGCCGTTCGCCGAAGTGGCCAGCGTCGGCACCGCGGTGCCGGACCGCGTGCTCACCAACCACGATCTCACGCGGATGCTCGACACTTCCGACGAGTGGATCGTCGAGCGCACGGGCATCCGCGAGCGTCGGATCGCGGCTCCGGAGCAGAGCGTCGCCATGCTGAGCCGTGACGCCAGCGCGCTCGCCCTCGAGCGGGCAGGGATCACGGCCGAGGACCTGGACGGCATCGTGCTCGCCACGGCGAGCCCCGACCGGCTGCTTCCGTCCACCGCCTGCGACCTCCAGGCCCTGCTCGGCGCGCACAATGCGGCGGCGTTCGACGTAGGTGCGGCATGCCCCGGCTACCTCTACGCGCTCACGGTCGCGGAGGGCCTGATCGCCTCCGGGCAGAGCCGCACGGTGCTGGTGGTGGGCGCCGAGAAGCTCTCCACGATCACCGACTTCACCGATCGCTCCACCGCCATCCTGTTCGGCGACGGCGCCGGCGCCTCCGTGCTCCGACGCTCCACCCAGCCGGGGCGAGGCATTCTCTCGACCTTCCTCAAGTCCGACGGCCGCCTGGCCCCGTTGCTCTACCGCCCCGGCGGTGGGTCGTCCGATCCGATCAGCGAGAAGGTGGTCTGCGAGCGTTCCCACTACATGAAGATGGCCGGCCGTGAGGTGTTCAAGGCGGCCGTGCTCGCCATGGCGGAGGCCTGCGACCAGGCGCTCAGCCGGGCCGGGATCACCGCCGATCAGGTAGACCTGCTGGTGCCCCACCAGGCGAACCTCCGGATCATCGACGCGACCGCCAAGCACGCCGGCATCCCGATGTCCAAGGTGATGGTCAACCTGGATCGCTACGGGAACACGTCTTCGGCCTCGATCCCGCTGGCGCTCGATCAGGCGGTCGCCGAAGGCCGGGTCGGCCCGGGATCGCTCATCCTGCTCGTCGCCTTCGGGGCCGGGTTCACCTGGGGGAGCGCCGTCGTCCGGTGGTGATGGTGTTGATGTGCCCCGGCCAGGGTGCGCAGCGGGTCGGCATGGGCAGGGACCTCGCGGAGCGCTACCCCGTCGCCCGCGAGACCTTCGGCGCCATCGACGAGACGCTCGGCGTGCCGCTCTCCCGCCTCATGTGGGAGGGGCCCGAGGACGAGCTCACCCTCACCCACAACGCGCAGCCCGCGATCCTCGCTCACACGACCGCCGTCCTCGCGGTGGTGGGCGAGCGGCTCGGGATGATGGCCGCGGGTGCGGGGCATAGCCTCGGCGAGTACAGCGCCCACGTCGCGGCCCGGACACTCACCGCGGCCGAGGCGGCGCGGCTGGTGCGCCGGCGCGGGGAGCTGATGCTGGAGGCGGGGCGGGCCCGGCCGGGCGCCATGGCAGCCGTGCTGGGGCTCGACACGGCCGAGGTCGAGGCCGCGTGCAACGAGGCCTCGCGCGACGGCGGCGTGGCCGTCGCGGCCAACCTCAACGCGCCCGACCAGACGGTGATCTCCGGCGATCCCGCTGCGGTGGCGGCTGCCGGTGAGGACTGCCGCGCGCGGGGAGCCAAGCGAGTAGTGTCCCTCAAGGTGAGCGGAGCCTTCCATTCACCGCTCATGGCGCCCGCGGTGGACGGCCTTCGCGAGGCGCTCGGCACGGCACGCTTCGCGGACCCCGCGTTTCCCGTGATCGCCAACGCGAGCGGCCGGGCCGTGCGCACCGGAGTGGACGCCAAGCGGCTGCTCGCCGATCAGCTCACCGCACCGGTGCGGTGGGTGGACTGCATGCGGTCCGCGGCGGCGCTGGCGCCCGAGGCGACCTTCGTCGAGGTCGGACCAGGCAATGTGCTGTCCGGTTTGCTCAAGCGCATCGTGCCGGGCGCGCGCGCGGTGACGCTGGGGACGGCCGACGAAGTGGAGCGGTTCCTGGCATGACGCGCGCGCCCACTCACCGCTGTCGTGGCACCGCGCAGGGGAGAACCCCGTGCCCGTGACCATCGATCTCACCGGCAAGGTGGCGTTCGTCACCGGCAGCACGCGCGGCATCGGACTCGGCATCGCGCGGGCACTGCACGGCGCGGGTGCCAAGGTCGCGATCGTCGGTCGCGAGGCCGAGCGCGCGCGCGCAATCGCCGCCGAGCTAGGCGAGCGCACCGCCGGCGTCGGGTGCGATGTCGCCGTGGCCGAGCAGGTCGAAGCCGCGCTGACGTCCGCGGAGGCAGCGTTGGGCCCGGTGGACGTCCTGGTCAACAACGCGGGTCTCACCCGCGACAACATCCTGCTCCGGCTCACCGATGCCGACTGGGACCTGGTGCTGGACGCCAACCTCAAGGGCGCCTTTCACACCACCCGCGCCGTCATCAAGGGGATGATGAAGCGACGCAGCGGACGAATCATCAACGTCAGCAGCGTCGTGGGGCTGACCGGCAACAAGGGGCAGGCCAACTACGCGGCGAGCAAGGCCGGGCTGATCGGCTTCACCAAGTCGGTCGCCAAGGAGTACGCCGGTCGCGGGATTCTCGCCAACTGCATCGCGCCCGGCTACATCGAAACGGACATGACCAGCGGCTTGCCCGATGCCGCGAAGGCAACATTATTAGAGGGCATCGCCTTGGGGCGCCTGGGACGGCCCGAGGACGTGGCCGGTGCGGCCCTGTTCCTCGCCTCCGATCTCGCCGCCTACATCACCGGCCAGGTGCTGGTGGTGGACGGTGGTTTGGTCGTCTGACGTGACCCTGAAT
>DATABZ010000343.1:0-17198 GCA_036259315.1 Gemmatimonadales bacterium
GCCCGCACCCTCGCCCGGCTCCCAGCGGGCCTGCAGGTCCTCGCGCACCGCGTCCACCAACCGGCCGAACGGCGCCAGCTCCGCCGCGAGCGCGGGCAGCTCGGCCGCATCCCGGTTGACCTTGGCGAGCATCTTCTCGCCTCGCCGGTAGTAGCCATAGAAGGCGAGAAGCGCGGCGCGGAGGCGCTCAGCCGGGTCCTGGATCGCGCCCCAGGCGCCCGGGTCGGGTGGCGGGATCTCCGCCTGGAAGTGCGCGCCGCAGGCCGCGAAGATCTCGCCCTCGTCGGCGAAGTGGCGGTAGACCGTCAGCCGCTCGACCCCCGCCCGCTCGGCGATGGCCTTGATCGTCGTGCGCGCCGGGCCGATCTCGGCGTGCAGCGCATAGACCGCCTCGACGATCCGCCGCCGGGTCTCGGACTCCTGCTCGGCCCGCCGCCGCTTGGTGTATTTCCGCGTCTTCATTTGGATGAACCTAAGTGTTCACCGAAGTCTTGACAACCGGGAGCCGGGGCCATATCGTGGTTGGGATTCGATGAACATAGCTGTTTATCGTAATGAAGTGTCGAGCCAACTCTAAACGCGAACAGGAGATACCATGGCTACGCTGCTCCAACCCGAGCCGTCCCGGGCAACCCAGCCCGAGATCCCCACCCGCCGGTTCGACGGCTCGACCGGTCCCCGGATCATCGGCCCCCGCGACGGCAAGTTCGTCGACCTCCGCTCGGTCGGCGTCCGCTTCATGATCTGGGGCGCCGAGTCGAGCGGCGAGTTCTCGCTGGTCGAGCACCCCATCCCGCCGCGGACCCTGGTCGCCCCGCTGCACCTGCACGAGCGCGAGGACGAGTATAGCTACGTGCTCGAGGGGCGCATGGGCGCGCAACTGGGCGACGACGTGGTGTACGCCGAGCCGGGCGACCTCGTGTTCAAGCCGCGGGACCAGTGGCACACGTTCTGGAACGCCGGCGATACGCCGTGCCGCATCCTCGAGATCATCTCGCCCGCCGGCTTCGAGCACTTCTTCAACGAGCTGGGCGAGCAGATGGCCGAGGCGCAGGCGGTCAACGTGTCGGGGGTGCCGGACATCAGGGGCCTCGCGGCCCGGTACGGCCACTACCACCAGCCGGAGAGCGTGGCGCGGCTCTGCCGGGAGCACGGGCTGCGGTTCCCCGGCATGCCGGAGGAATGAGCATGGCGATGCGCCGCAGGTTCGGGGAGCCCGCGCAGCAACTCAGGACCCGTACCCCGCCCGCGACAGCCTGCGGTCCAGATCGTACGCCGCACTGATGAGCGCCAGGTGCGTGAACGCCTGGGGATAGTTCCCCAGGTGCTCCCCCGCCGGCCCGATCTCCTCCGCGTACAGCCCGACGTGGCTCGCGTACCCCAGCATCTTCTCGAACAGGAAGCGGGCCTTCTGCAGGTCGCCCGAGCGCGACAGGCACTCGATGTACCAGAACGAGCAGATCGAGAAGCTGCCCTCGGCGCCCTCGAGGCCGTCCGTCTCGGGCCCCTCGATCTCGTACCGGTAGACCAGGGAGTCCTCCACCAGCCGCCGCTCCACCGCGCGGAGGGTGGAGAGCCACCTCGGATCGGTCGCCGCGATGAAGCGCACCAGCGGCATGACCAGGCAGGACGCGTCCAGCCGGTGAGTGCCCTTCACCCCCACGAACGCCTCGAGCCCCGGGTCCCAGAACTCCGTGTGCACCTCGCGGTAGATGGCGTCCCGGGCCTCGTGCCAATGCGCCAGCGGCGCCGGCAGCGAGCGCTTCAGGGCCATGCGAATCCCGCGATCGATCGCCACCCAGCAGAGAATCCGGGAGTAGAGGAAATCGCGCCGCCCGCTGCGCACCTCCCACACGCCGTCGTCAGGCTGGCGCCAGTTCGCGGCCACCCAATCCACCATCGCGGCGATCCGGCTCCAGAGGCTGTAGCTGGTGGACTCCTTGTACTTGTCGAACAGGTAGATCGCGTCCAGCAGCTCGCCATAGATGTCGAGCTGGAGCTGGTCGGCCGCGGCGTTGCCGATCCGGACTGGCCGCGAGCCCCGGTATCCCTCCAGGTGATCGAGGGTCCGCTCCGTCAGCTCGCTGCCGCCGGCGATGGTGTAGAGCGTCCGGAGGGTCTCGGGGCGGCTGGACTCGAAACGCTGGGCGAGCCAGGCGATAAACGCGGCGGTCTCGTCGGTCAGCCCCAGTCGGCTCAGCGCGTAGAGGGTGAAGGAGGCGTCCCTGATCCAGGAGTACCGGTAGTCCCAGTTGCGCACGCCGCCGATCGTCTCGGGCAGGCCGAAGGTGGCGGCGGCCACGATGGAGCCGCTCCACCGGGCGTTGAGCAGCTTGAGCGTGAGTGCGGAGCGGTTCACCTCGTCCCGCCAGCGGCCGGCGTAGGTGGACCGGCCGATCCACTCGCGCCAGAAGTTCATCGTGGCCTTGAACGAGTCCGTGACGTACCCGTCGAGATCGGTGGGATACAGCGGATCGCCGGTTTCCTGCTCCAGGATGAACGTGGCGACCTGGCCCGCGCTCAGGGTGAACTCGCAGACGGCGTCGCCCCCCTGGATGCGGAGCGGGACCGTGGACGAGAGCCGCAGCACCGTGCCGTCCGCGCCCGTGAACACCACGCCGTCCTTGGCTGGCTCCGCCGTGTGCGTCGCACGGGCGTAGTCGAAGCGCGGCGCGCACCGCGCCCGGTACCTGATCTCCCCCCGCACCGTCTTCACGCGGCGCACCACCCGGCTCGTGTGCTCCTGGGGATGCACCGGCATGAAGTCGGAGATCTCCACCACGCCCTCGGCCGCCAGAAACCGGGTGAGCAGCAGGTTGGTGTCGGGTAGGTAGAGCTGCTTGTGACGAGCGTGGTCGAGCTCGGGGGCTATCCTGAAGCACCCGCCCTCGTCAGCGTCGAGCAGGCTCGCGAACACCGAGGGCGAATCGAAGTGGGGCAGGCAGAGGAAATCGATCGTCCCGTCGAGCGCCACCAGCGCGGCGGTCTGGAGGTCGCCGATGATGGCGTGCGACTCGATCGGAGGATACCGGCCGTCGCTCCCCCTCACTCCGCCTCGCCCACCGCGATCACGTCCTTGATGCCGCGCCCGTCCCCGGCGCGCTCGCAGAACTGCGACATGGGGTGGCGTCCCGTGATCACCGCCTCCAGCGCTCCGGGCCACTGCGCGCGGATCGCGAGCAGGTCCCGCGCGGCCGACTCGAAGTCCGCCCGGCCGGCGTTCACCGTGCCGATCACCGCCTGGTTGCGGAGCACCAGAGCGCGCATGATGGCGTCGCCGGCCACCTCGATCCGGTGCTTGCGCCCCGGCACGCCGGTGAAGATGAACACGCCGTTGGCCGCGAGCTGCGGCAGCACGTCGAACGCGAGCTGGGACGCGCCCGCCGCCTCGTAGACCAGATCGATCCCGCCTATCCGGGCGCCCAGCTCGGACACGGGAACGTCCTCCGAGGGGAGATACGCTCCGCCAAGACGCCGGACCAGCGCCGCGCGGGGGCTATCCGATCCGCCGCGGGAGTAGACGGAGACCTCGAGCCCGTGGAGCCTGAGCAGCATGCAGCCGAGCAGCCCCACCGGGCCCGCGCCCAGCACGACGGCACGCCGGCCCCGCAGCAGCTCGGCCTCTTTCGCCTCGGTGAGCCAGGGGAGCCGCCGCTGCACCTCGAGAAATTGGCGGACCCCCTTCTCCGCGATCGTGAGCGGCTCCGTGAGCACGCCGACCTCGCGCAGCTCCGGCGCGAGCCGGACGAGGTAGCGCTCCTCCTCCACCACCTCCTCGGCCAGAAACCCGTGGGCGCGCACGATGCCGCGCTCGGTGTAGGCGCCGGTCTCGCAGAAGTCCTGGTGGCCCGATCGGCAGGCGCGGCACTCGGGGCGATCGCAGGGGCGGCGCACCATCGGCACCACGAGATCGCCTGGCGCGAGCCCGGACACGGCGCCGCCCGCTTCCACGACACGGCCCAGGCCTTCGTGCCCCACCACCAGGTGGTCCTCCCCGGGCGGCGGGGTGCCGCCGTAGTCGAACCGGCAGATCTCCGCATCGGTGCCGCAGATGCCGACGTCGAGCATCCGGAGCCGCACCGAGGTCGGCGACGTCAGCGCCGGTGCCGGCCGCTCCTCCACGGCCACGCGGCGACGCTCGGGCCAGACGGCAACGGCCTTCATGACTCACGATCCGCGTGCATCGTCATGCCCAACGTTTGCCCTGTCGCAGCGCTCTTGCAATCCCGTGCGCGGATTCCCAACTTCGGCCATGCGCCCCTCCTCCGGTCGCGTGTACGATGTCTCCCGGTCGCTGCGGGCGAGCGGCGTGACCTACCCCGGTGACCCCGAGATCGCCTTCCGGGCTCACAGCTCCATCGATGCCGGGGACCCGGCGAACGTCACTGCGCTCGGGCTCAGCTCGCACAGCGGGACCCACGTGGACGCACCGAGCCACTTCCTGCCCGGCGGCACCCCGGTGGACCGCATTCCGCTCGAGCGCCTGATCGGGCCCGCGGCGGTGCTGGATCTGCCCGGCGACTTGCCCTCCGTGGGGGCCGCGGACCTGGCCCCGCAGGAGCTGGGTGGGCACCGGCGGGTGCTGCTGCGCACCCGTAACTCCGCGACCGCATCGGGGACGCGGTTCACTCCGGACTACTGCGCCCTCGCGCTGGACGGCGCTGAGTACCTGCTCGAGCGCGGCGTCGAGCTCGTCGGGATCGATGCCCTCTCCATCGAGCCGTTCGGCTCGTCCGATTACCCGGTCCACCACCTCCTTCTGGGTCGCGGGGTCGTCATCGTCGAAGGCCTCGACCTCTCGGCGGTATCGGCGGGCGTCTATCAGTTCATCTGCCTGCCGCTTCGGCTGGAGGGACTCGACGGGGCGCCGGCCCGGGCGGTGCTGATCGAATGAGCGGCGAGCTCGGCATCGTGGGCCTTGGCCGGATGGGCGGCGGCCTGGCCCTGCAGGCTCTGGAGAAGGGCCTGCGCGTCAGCGGGTTCACCCTCGGCAGCGCGAGCCCCGAGCTGCTTCGCGCGGGGATGCAGGAAGTACACGACCTGTCCGGTTTTCGCGAGACGCTCGCCGCGCCGAGACGGGTCTTCCTCTATGTCCCCGCCGGACCGGCCGTGGACGACCTCCTCGACCGTCTTGCCCCCGTGCTGGAGCCGGGGGACATCGTGGTGGACGGCGGCAACTCCTACTGGGGCGACTCCGTGCGCCGCCACTCGCGCCTGCGAGAGCGCGGGATCCACCTCGTGGACCTGGGCACGTCCGGCGGTGTCGAGGGTGCGCGGAACGGCGCCTGCTTCATGGCCGGCGGGGAGCGGGAGCCGGTGGCGCTGCTGGAGCCGATCCTCACCGCGCTCGCCGTGCCCGGCGGGTACGTGCACGCGGGGCCGCCGGGCGCCGGCCACTTCGCGAAGCTGGTGCACAACGGCATCGAGTTCGGCATGCTGCAGGCCATCGGCGAGGGCATCGACCTGCTGGAGCGGCATCCCGCGGGCCTCGCCGTCCCCGACATTCTCCGCTGCTGGCGACACGGGTCTGTGATCCGCTCGTGGCTGGTGGACCTGATGGAGCAGGCATACCGGGAGGAGCGCGGCCTCGAGCGTATCCCCCCCTACGTGGAGGACACGGGCGAGGTGGACTGGCTGGTGTCGGACGCGCTCCATCTGGAGGTCCCGATCCCGGTCATCGCCCAATCCGTGATGCAGCTGTTCACGTCGCGCGACGACCGGCGGCTCTGGGCCCGCGCCATCGCGATGATGCGGCACGGGTTCGGTGGGCATCCGTACGGGGCGGACGCGGCCATCCGTCGGGAGCGTCTGACGGGGAGAGTGGGCGGCTGGCCGGCGGAAGCGGCGGGCGGCGGCGAGGTGTGAGCGTGCGATACGACCGGCAGCGATCCGCCCTCCTGGTCGTGGACGTGCAGCCCGACTTTCTGCCCGGCGGCGCGCTGCCGGTGGACCACGGGGACGAGGTGCTCGAGCCGATCCGGCGCCTATTGAGCCGCGACCTGTTCCCGCTCTACGTCGCCACCCAGGACTGGCACCCGCGCGGCCACGCCTCCTTCGCCGGCAGCCATCCGGGACGACAGCCGTTCGACACGATCACCCTGCACGGCCACGAGCAGACGCTGTGGCCGGATCACTGCGTCCAGGGCACGCCCGGCGCTCGCCTGCACCCGGACCTGCCCTGGGAGCGGATCTCGGCGGTCATCCGCAAGGGGACCGAGTCCGACGTGGACTCCTACAGCGGATTCCGCAACAACTGGAACGCCGCGGGCGCCCGGCCCCCGACCGGTCTCGCCGGTTACCTCAGGGAGCGGGGCGTCCGCGACGTGATCATCTGCGGTCTGGCGCGTGACTTCTGCGTGAAGTGGAGTGCGGAGGATGCGGTCGCGGACGGGTTCCGCACGGTCGTCCTGTGGGACCTGACGCGGCCCGTGGACCCCGGGTCCGACGCGCGGGTGCGCTCGGATCTCGAGGCCGCGGGGGTCGCGATCATCACGTCCGAGCGCCTGGCGGTCTGACGGCAGAATTTCAGCGTGCGGCGGGAAGCCGCACCTAGGTCCCGTTCGAGGACGTGGCGCGTGCAGCGCCGGCCAGACTGTTGCGCCGCCCGGGATAGAGCTTCAGCGACTGCCGATAGGCCTCCAGCGCCTCCGCGCGGCGGCCCTGCTCCAGCAGCAGATCGCCGAGCAGCTCCTCAGCGGGCAGCGTCGGCGCCGGGGTGACCGCGGGCTTGGGCGTGCTCGCCTCCAGCGCCGCGGCGCGCCGCAGTAGCGCGACCGCGGAATCCGGCCGGCCCTCCTCCTGCACCACCCAGCCCGCGAGCGCCAGCCGCAGTATCCCGATCTGTCGCGCGAACATCGGCTCGCCCGACCGTCCGGCGGCGGACTCCAGCTCCTCGAGCCGAGCGCGCGCGGCTTGCGCTTCCTCCATTCGCCTCAGATGCGCGGCACCGAGCCCGCGGGCGAACCACGTCACCGCCTCCGCCCATGCGAACCGGTCCCAGTCGAGCCCCGCCGGCTCTCTCGGCCGTAGGGCCATCGCCCCCGCCCAGTCGCGCCGCTCCAGGGCGTAGCGCGCCGCGGTCGAGGCCAGGTGGAACGCCGTCTTGAACGTGGGGTCCAGCCGCTCCGTGCCGCGCAGCCGCTCCAGCTGGGCCTTGGCCTCTCGCTCGCGGCCGAGCTGGAGATAGGCATAGATGGCATACTCGACGGCGTGCGGGAACTCGTCCCACACGAGCTTGCCGTCTCCCACCGGGTGCTCCAGCGCCGCCTGTGCCGCGCGCAGGTTCCCCTGGATCACCCGCTCCCACTCGCCCAGCCGGGTGTAGATGTGCGTGGGCATGTGGAGGGCGTGCGGATTGCGCGGGGCCAGAGCCGAGTAGCGCCCGACCACCTCCGGCTGCTCGTGCTCGCGTCCCGGCACGTCGTCGGCGTGGATGAGGTAGTGCATCGCGCCGGGGTGCTCGGGGTTTCGCCGGTACACCCCGAGCAGCAGCTCGGCCGCCCGATCCGACTGCGCCCTCGCCTGACCCTCGGCGGGCGGCACGGCCAGCGTCGCCAGTGCGAGCCATGCCGCCGCTTCGGCATCCTGCGGGTAGGCGGCATGGACCCGCTCCATGCCCTGGCGCCAGCCGCGGATTCGATCCCAGTAGTGGACCGAGTCCGGCTCGCGGAAGAATGCGGCGCCAGCCTCCAGGAAGAGCCGTTCCCTTTCGGTGGGCGGGCCGAGCGCGCGCGCCCGGCCGATCTCGCCCCGACCGCGGCGGATGTCCGCCGGGCTCGGCCTGGTGGACCACAGCGGCTGGAACAGCGTCATCGCGACGCCCCAATGCGCCATGGCGCATCGCGGATCGAGCGCGGCCGTCCGCTGGAAGCCGGCTCTCGCCTCCTGGTACGTCATGTGGTGCAGCAGCGCTACCGCCCGATCGAACGCGGCCTGGGCCGCCGGCGAGCAGGAGATCTCGAAGTGGGCGGCTCCCAGTCCCTCTGCCGGGTCGGCGGGCGCCTGCGCTCGCAAGCCGGCCGCGCGGGTCGCCCCGCAGATCAGTCCCGCGCAGGCCACCGTGACACGTAGCCCTGCCATTCTCCGCATGGGTCCGATTCCTCGTCGGCCGCTACGACACGGTCACCTTCTTCACCATGCCGTGATGGTGGTGCCCCTTGCCGTCCTTCGAGTCCGGAACGAAGCAGATGAGGCCGTACTCCCCCGGCGCGAGGTCCACCTCGACGAACGCCTTGTCACCCGGCATGATGCCGCTGACCCCGCCGTGCACCGTGCCGGGCGGCTTGCCGACCTGCTTCTCGCCCCATTTCGCGAAGTCCATCGGCTCCTTCCCCTTGTCGAGCTTCACGATGACCAGCTCGTGCTCCTGGGGACCGCCGTTCTCGACCCGGATCGTGTGTCGGCCCGCCGGGAGCGGCTTCGACAGCTCGAAGTCGTAGTCCACCAGCTTCATCACCACGTCGGCCTCGGGCTCGGCTCCCGCCGCGCCGCCGCCCGTGACCGTCAGGGGGCGGACCATCCCCTTGGCGATGTGGGGGACGCCGTCCGGATCCGGGATGAAGCAGACCATGGCGTAGTTGCCGGGCTCGAGCGTCACCGTGGTGCTCGCAGTGTCACCCAGCTCCGAGGGATTCGGGCCACCCTCCATCGTGGCCCACTTGGGTGGCGGGCCGCCGGCCTTGAGCGCCGCCATGAAGTCGTCGAGGGTCTTGCCTTCGCCGAACTTGACGAGCTGGATGTGGTGCAGTGAGGGCCCACGGTTCACCAGACGGAAGGTGGTGAGCCCGGCGGGCAGCTCCGCGGGAGCGTCGAAGCTGTAGTCGGTGGTGATGACGGTGACGGTCGAGGGAGCGGCGGACGCGGCGGCGGCTGGAGCGCCGGCCTCTGCCGCCGGGGGCTTGTCCGAGCGACAGGACACGAGCGCCAGTCCCGCCAGCACGGCAAGCGGAACCCGACAGGCGCGGGGATGCATGGTTACCTCCAGAGGGCTTCGGGAAAGAGTACGCCGAACCTCGCGCAACGCCCGGGCGCCGTCAAGCCGACGGTGCTCGGGGCTGTGAGCGGCTCCTTGCGGCTCACGATGCTGGACGACTAGCTTGCCCACCCCCTGTTCCACCTCAGCACAGAAGACCATGGACTTCTTCATCGTGCGGCGTGTACGCGTGCGCCCCGAGTTCGCTTCGCGCTACCCGGAAGTGGTGCCGGGTGTGTGGATCAGTGCCACCAGGGCTGCCCGCATGATCCGGCAGGCTGACCGGATGCAGCAACGGGTGCACGACTGTGGCTGCAGGAGGCTCATGTGCGAGCTCCACTTCGAGTTCCGCGGCGGACGCAAGCGGGACGGCGGGACCGGGGCTTGGCGATCCAGAGCCGAATACCGCGGGCCTTACAAGCTCGGCAATGAGGGTGTGCTGATCTAACGAGGGCAGGGCCGATCAGACTCGATCGGAATGCTGGGACAGGTGGGTCAGCCGTCGCTCGCGGCCCTCCGGCGGCCTGTAGTCTCCTCCCTCGAACTCGAAGTGTGCTTCGCTCAGGGTTCGCCTCCCCAGGCTCCAGGGAGGCGAATCCGTTCGGTGCTGCTGGAGTACCTTCTCCGCTGCCCACCCGGCGTCGTGCCACTCCCCGGCGACGAGCTGGGGGTACCACGCCGCGTATTCTGGTCGCAGTCGAGCCTTGCGTCGAGCCATGCGCCTCTCCAGGCGTGCGATGATTGGTCAAGGTGCACGCGCATGTGCTCCCCGCTCCGTGAGAGCCCTCACCCTGGCGACGGCGCGGCGCAGCCGGCCGCGTGTGACTCTCCTCACGGTGGCCGCCGGCCTGCGGAGCGTTCGTGGCGAGCAGCCACTACCAGCGAGGCCGTGCACCATGGCGAGCGTCAGCATCACGCAGGACCGCGAGGACATCGGCCGGGCCATCGAGGCCGCGCTCCGGCACATCGACCTCGAGCCACTCGTGCGGGGCAAGCTCGTCGCGGTCAAGCCCAACGAGACCTGGGCCACGGAGCAGGACACGTCCGCGGTGACGCAGGGCGACACGCTCCGGGCCGTGCTCCGCGCCGTGAAGCGTCACGTGCCCCGCGAGCTGGTGGTCACCGGCGGCGCCGGCGCGGCCGAGACCGAGGACGTCTTCCGCTACAGCGGCATGCTCGACGCCGTGCGCGAGGAGGGCGTGGAGCTGGTGGACCACAACCGCCCCCCATTCACCGAGGTGGCGCTGGCGTACGCCCCCGAGCGGGACGTGAAGGGCCCGCAGCGGACGGTGATGGTGAACCCACGGGTGCTGGAGTACGAAACCCTGATCGCCGTCAACCAGCTCAAGCTCCACCGCACCGCGACCGTGACCATGGCGCTCAAGAACATCGCCATGTCCTTCCCGGCGGCCGACTACTACGGCCACCCGCGGAAGAAGGAAGACCACCGGCACGCCTTCTTCGACGACATGCACTCCTTCATCGCGGCGATGGCCAAGCGATTTCCCATCCACCTGGCGATCACGGTGGGGCATCCGGCGATGATCGCGACGGGGCCCACCGGCGGCATCGCGGTGGAGACCGGGCTGGTGATCGCGAGCACCGATGCGCTCGCGGCCGACTGTGTCGGGGCCAGGCTCCTCGGGTTCAACCCGCAGGCGGTGCGGCACCTGTGGGAGGCCGAGCGGCTCGAGCTCGGCGAGACCGACACGTCCCGCATGGAGTACCCCGGCCTGAGCCTGGACGACGCCGCGAAGGCCTTCACGCAGGCCGCCTATGGAAAGGCGATCACCCTCCGCGGCGCCTGAATCCTGCCGGCACCGAGCTTCACGACGGCCACCTCTGTCGGAGCGGTCTACGCCAGCACCGCCGGCTGGATGTTCTGGTTCATGCGGAACAGGTTGTCCGGATCGTACTCGCTCTTCACCTGGACCAGTCGATCGTAGTTGGGGCCGTAGGCGGCGCGGGTCCGCTCGCTCTCGTCCGCGGTGAGGAAGTTGACGTACACGTCGCCGGTGGCGTACGGGGCCGCCTCGCGGAAGAACGCCCGCGACCAGTCGATGACGTTCCGGTCCTCGGAGGGCCGCTCCCAGCGGCCGTGGACGTTCATGATGTACTGCGCCCCCCGGGCCGGGTACGCGGTCTCCGCGACGGGCACCCGGGCGATGGCGCCGCCGACCTGGCCGATGAAGACCTCGGTCTGGTCCGAGGGCAGGCGGCCGGCGAAATCGAGCGCGGTGGCCAGCAGAGCGTCGTCCAGCCGCTCGAAGTCGTGGCTCTTCCAGTAGTTCCGGGCGCCCGGCGCCAGCAGGGGATCGAATACCTGCTGCCACGCCGCGTAGGGATGGGGACCGATCACGTCCGCGATTGGACGGCCGAAGCGGCGCAGCGGCTCGAGGATCCGCTCGCCCTCCCCGGGGTCGCCCGCATGGAAGGCCGCGAGCACTACGACCTCCTTCCCGTGCCATTCGGCGGGCAGAAACGGGAGCGGCGGCGCCTTCCGCAGCACCGCCCAGACGGCCGTGTCGTCCGGGAGGCCGGCGGCGAACTCGCGGTAGAACCGGAGCACCTTGTCCCCATCCTCCAACGGATGGATGACCATGCCCGCGAGTACGGTGGGTCCGACCGGGTGGAGCCGGAAGGTGAACGAGGTGACCACCCCGAAGTTGCCCCCGCCGCCACGGATGGCCCAGAACAGGTCGGGGTCGCGGCGCTCGCTGGTCTGCACCACCCGGCCGGCCGCGGTGACCACCTCCGCCGATTCGAGGTTGTCGATGGTCAAGCCGTACTTGCGGCTGAGCCACCCGAAGCCACCGCCCAGCGTCAGCCCGGCGATCCCGGTGGTCGAGTTGACGCCGATCGGCGTGGCCAGTCCGAAGACCTGCGCGTCGTGATCGAAGTCCCCGAGGGTGCAGCCGGGCTCCACCCGGGCCAGCCGGGCGTCCGGGTCCACGTGGATCGATCGCATGGGCGAGAGGTCGATCACCAGGCCATCGTCGCACATCGCCGCACCGGCGATGTTGTGACCTCCACCGCGAACCGCCACCAGCAGGCCGTGGGCGCGGGCGAAGTCGACGGTGCGCACCACGTCCGCCTCGCCGGCGCAGCGGGCGATGAGCCCCGGTCGGCGATCGATCATCGCGTTCCAGACGGTGCGTGCCTGGTCGTAGCCGGGTGAATCGGGTGTGAGCAACTCGCCCCGGAGCCCGCCGGCGAGCTGCTCGAGGTCCTTCAGGGACAGTCGGGTGCGGGTGCCATCGAGCGCCCGCAGGGTAGGGACATTCATGCGTCACCTCCGGGAGGAACGGAGCGGAGGAGCGACGCCTCGCGAGTGTCGGATGGGTGGTCCGGGCCTGTGACGCCGCTTCAGCCGCCGAGTCGTGGCTTCGCTTGGCCCGATCCGCGCAACCTGGGATGCCGGCCCACCATGCGCAAGGGTTACGACGTCGACGTCGTGCCACTCACCGGCGTTGCGCGCGCGAGGAGGCGGCACCGGTTTGCGCTATGCGGGACCGGCCCGTAGGTTCGCCTCATCTCGCGCTATGACAGGCTCCCTGGAGGAAGGGCTCCTCGCATGACGACACCCGCCACCCGGCTCGCGTCGGCGCTCGCCGATCGCTACCGCATCGGGCGCGAGCTGGGCCAGGGCGGCATGGCGACCGTCTACCTCGCCGAGGACATCAGGCACGGCCGCAAGGTCGCCATCAAGGTGCTCCACCCGGAGCTGTCCGCCGTGCTCGGCAGCGAGCGCTTCCTGGGGGAGATCAAGGTAACCGCCAACCTCCAGCACCCGCACATCCTCGGCCTGATCGACTCCGGCGAGGCGGACGGCCTGCTCTACTACGTCATGCCGTACGTCTCCGGCGAATCGCTCCGCGCCCGCCTGGCCCGCGACGGGCAGCTCCCGGTGGACGAAGCCCTGCGGCTCGCGCGCGAGGTCGCTTCCGCGCTCGACTACGCCCACCGCCAGGGCGTGGTCCATCGCGACATCAAGCCGGAGAACACCCTGCTTCAGGACGGGGCGGCGCTGGTCGCCGACTTCGGCATCGCCCTCGCCGTCGAGGAGGCCGGCGGCCATCGCATGACGCAGACCGGCATGTCGCTCGGCACGCCGGCCTACATGTCGCCCGAGCAGGCGATGGGCGAGCGCAAGATCGGCCCCCGGAGCGACGTCTACGCGCTCGGCGCGATGACTTTCGAGATGCTCGCCGGCGAGCCGCCGTTCACCGGCCCCAGCTCGCAGGCCATCGTCGCGAAGGTCCTCACCGAGCAGCCGCCGTCGCTGCGGTCCAAGCGACCGAGCGTGCCGCCGGCCGCCGAGGCGGCGATCCTCACCGCGCTCCAGAAGCTGCCCGCCGACCGCTGGGGCTCGGCGAAGGAGTTCGCCGAGGCACTCGCCGGCGCGCACTACACGCCGAGCGCCCCGACCGTCCCGCTCGCCTCCGCGCGCACCCCGCCGCGCTCGGTGTGGCGGTCCGCGGGGTCGTGGCTCGGGTGGGTCGCGGCGGGCGTCGCCGCGGCGGTGGCGGTCTGGGCCCTCCGCCGCCCGCCCGACGAGCTGCCGCCTTCCCGTCTCGCCATCCTGGCCCCCGGCCTCGGCGGCAGCGGCGCCAGCTCGTCGCAGCGCCATCTGGCGTTCGAGCCGGACGGGAGGACGCTGGTGTACGCGATGGTCGGTACCGACGGCATGCTCCACCTCGTGCGGCAGCCGCTGGATGCGGAAGCGCCGACGCCGATCCCCGGCGCGGTCCAGCTGAGCAGCCCGCTCGTCTCCCCCGACGGCCGCTGGGTGATCGCGACGCAGGGGGTCAGGAGCCAGGTGCTCCGTCTGCCGCTGGAGGGGGGCAGCCCGGAGCTGGTCGTCCGCAAGCTGCTCACCGCCGAAGACGCCGCCTGGGCTCCCGACGGCAACCTCTGGATCAGCGACGCCACGACCGGTCGCATCGGCCGTGTGGTGGGCGACTCGCTCGTTCCGATTCCCTCGAGGGGCCAGCACCGGCTGCAGCAGATACTCCCCGACGGACGCACGGCGCTCGCGGTCCGTGCCCGGGTGGGCAACGCCACCGGCCCCGTCCTGCTGGTGGATCTGCAGGACGGCAGCGAGACGACGCTGCTCGATACGCCGGTGCTGGAGGCGCGGATCACCAGCGGCTGGCTCGTCTTCGTCCCGCTCGGCGGCGCCCTGCAGGCCGCCCAGCTGGACCGAAGCGGGCGGCGGCTGGCGGGCGGGGCCGTGACGGTGGCGACGGACGTGGCCACCACCGGGACGGCGGTGGTCCAGCTCGCGGTGGCGCCCAACGGCAATGTGGCCTACATCCCGGAGGAGCCGTACTCGCTCGTCTTCGTGGATCGCGCGGGCTCGAGCCGCCTCGCCACCCCCGAGCGGCGCAACTTTCACCACCCGATGTTCTCGCCCGACGGCCGCCGCCTCTCGCTCGACTTCAGCTCGGTGGAGGGCCGCAACGTGTGGGTCCTCGGACTGGAAGAGGGCACGCTCACCCGGGCGAGCTTCGACCGCGACGGCCACGACGCCACCTGGACCCCGGACGGCCGGTTCATCACCTACATCGCGCCGATCAGCCGGCCCGATGGGGTGACGCTGGTGCTGCTGCGCAAGCGCCCCGCGAGCGCCGAGCCGCCGGACACCTTGGTCGTCTCCCGGCAGCTGTCCTATACCGGGGTCTGGCTGCGGGACGGGAGCGCCCTGGTCACCACCGTGTCAGGCCTGCGCCGCAGCCCTGGCGCGGCCGACTCCGCCGATGCGGGCGCCGACGCCGCGATCGTGCGCAACGGGGGCAAGGGCCCGATCGAGCCTCTGGTCGCCAGCCCCTTCGCCGAGTGGTACGTCGGCGCCTCGCCCGACGGCCGCTGGATCTCCTTCGTCTCGGACCAGTCGGGGCGCGACGAGGTGTACGTTCGCGATCTGGCGGGCGAGCACGACCAGGTCCTCGTCTCCCTGGAGGGCGGAACCGAGCCGGTGTGGAGTCACGACGGGCGGGAGCTGTTCTATCGTGAGACCGGGCCGGGCGATCCGTACCTGGTCGCGGCGAGCATCCGGACGAGCCCGACGCTCGCGGTAACCGGGCGGCGGCGGCTCTTCCCCGTAGGCGACGTCGTGGCGACCAATCCGCACGCGAACTACGACCTGTCGCCCGACGGGAAGACGTTCGTGATGGTGCGCCGCAGTCCCGCTGCGCGCATCGTGGTCATCCAGAACCTGCCCGCGCTGGTGCGGCGGATTCAGGGGGAGCGGGGCGCCCGGCGCTGACGGTCCTCGACTCCGGCGAGACCGGCAGTCGGCTCTGGTTCACGATGCCGCATGTCGAGGGCGAGACCACCACCACGGCGTGGTGCACCGGGACATCAAGCCCGAGACCATCCTTCTCACCCGGACGGACCCTCGCGATCGGCACACCCGCCTACATGAGCCCAGAGCAGGCCGCGAGCGACCGCGCGCTCGACCCGCGTACCGATCAGTACTCGCTCTCTACTCACGCAGACTGCGTGTCAGGAATCACTGCAGGGGCGCGAACGCCGCCTGACATTGCCGGCTGGCAGTGGTCACATTGGTCCAGCGGTTGATATCGAATACGATGTTGGTGCGCTCCTCGCTCCTGCGAATGCCCCCGGTCGTGCTCCCGTCCGCTCTCCTTTCCTGACGCAATGCCAGTCCTCCCGGACGAGTCCGGGGTTATTCACACGCGCTATTTCGAGGCTGCCAACGATGCTGGACCGAATCACTCACGGGTCGCGTGAGCTGGAGTTCCTTTCCCAGGTCGCCCGATCCACCGATCGCCGGAAATTCCTGACCTGGTCCGGGGTGACGCTGGCCGTCGTGGCCACCGGCTGCGGCGATGACGACGACGACAACGGCACCGGACCTACCGGCCCGGTCAGCCCCTCCAACACGACTGCGATCGTACCGGCCACGGTAGCGATGGGCACGGAGGTGACGATCACCGTGCAAGCCAGGGACGCGGACGATCGCGCCCTGACCACCGGGGGAAGCTTGGTCGCGGCGACCATTACCGGTGCGAACCCTGGCGGGCCGATCGCGGCTACCGATAACGGAAACGGCACCTACACCATCACTTACACCGCGGCCAACGCGGGCCAGGATACGGTGGTCATCACGCTCGACGGAGCGGCCATCGCCGGCAGCCCCTTCACGATCTCGGTGAGCGAGAATGCCGTCAGCCTCGGCACCGGGGACGTCGGCGTGCTCAACTACGCCTTCGCGCTCGAGCAGCTGGAGGCGACCTTCTACACCCAGGTGGTGGCCAGTCTGTACACCGGGATCACGGCCGAGGAGACCCAGATCCTCACCGATATCCGTGACCATGAGATCATCCACCGTGATTTCCTCAAGGCCGCGCTCGGCACCGGGGCCATCCCCGATCTCACCGTGGACTTCACGTCGGTGGACTTCACTTCCCGCGACAGCGTGCTCGGCACGGCCAGGACGTTCGAAGATTTGGGCGTCTCGGCGTACAACGGCGCCGGCCAGCTCCTGGAGAGCGCCGACTACCTACTGCTGGCGGGGAAGATCGTCTCGGTGGAGGCCCGCCATGCGGCGGCCATCCGGGACCTGCTGAATCCGCTCAGCGCCGACTTCGCCGGCGACGACGTCGTCGATCCCGACACGGGCCTGGATCGCGCCACCGCGCCCGGCGATGTCCTGGCGGCCGCCGATTCCTTCGTCACCACCCCGATCGATGCGTCGGGCCTGCCCACTGCGTAGGAGACTGAGACCATGAAATTAGTCACCATTTTCGGCGGCCTCGATCCTGAGGTCACGGCCCGGGTCGTCTCCCGGCGTGACGCCGTGGCCCGCAGCGGCCGCATGGCAGGGGCACTGGCCATCGCGTCCATGCCCGTCGCCTTCGGGCTCTTTGCCCGCAAAGCGTTCGCGCAGGGCACGCTTCCCGCGGAGATCGTCGACGTCCTCAACTTCGCGTTGACGCTCGAGTACCTGGAGGACGAGTTCTATCGCACCGGCCTTGACGCGGATACGGCCGGCGTCCTCGATCTGGGCGACACCCGCACCGTGTTCGAGCAGATCAGCAAACACGAAACGGCCCACGTGGCGCTGCTCCAGGGGGTGCTCGGCGGCGACGCCGGCCGTATCCACGTCAAGGCCGGTGCGATAGAACTCGTCCTCCAGGTACTCGAGCGTCAACGCGAAGTTGAGGACGTCGACGATCTCCGCGGGAAGCGTGCCCTGCGC
>DATABZ010000344.1:0-2281 GCA_036259315.1 Gemmatimonadales bacterium
CTTCACCACGTGGAGTTTGCGCATGTCGGGCTCCTGTTCGAGGAAAGTGAACGAAGAGCACGAAGATACCCGCCACTTCCACAGAGGTCTACAAGTAGGAAACGATACTACCGTTTCCAACGGCGCGAAGCCCCTGGCGGACTTTTGCGGCGGCCGCGATCTCCTCACGGACCCGCGGCCGCCTTCGCATGTCCCCCCGCCAGGGTCTTCGCCCTCCGGGCCCGCATCCCTCACGCAACCGCGCGGAACGTCGATGGTGTGCGACCGGCTCCTCCGCGCGTCCGCGGCGCCCCCACCACCGCTCTTCCCGGTCTCGCCCACCACATTGACGGCAAGCAACTTGCGCTGTAGCTTGCCCGACTTCTCCGAAGGGGAGTAGCTCACCGGGGAGACACCCGGCGGCCGGATCGTCAAGACTGCGGGACACCCCGCACGGTCCGGCCGGGGCGACGGGCGCGTCATCGCGCCCCGTCAGGGCGAGACCTTCGTTCAGCCGGCGCCCCCTTCGCGGGAGGCGCCGCGGACGAGGGGCTCGCCCTTTTGCGTCCGATCCCGATCACCCGCAGCAAAAGGCTGGGATTTTGACGGCTTCCGTCTGGCCGTGGGTCGCGTTCATCGCCTTCGTGCTGGTGATGCTCGCCATCGACCTCGGCGTCTTCAACCGCACCGCGCACGTCGTCTCGCTCAAGGAAGCCGGCCGCTGGAGCGCCATCACGGTGGTGCTGGCCCTGCTCTTCGCCGCCGGCATCGCCACGCGGACGCTCCCGATCCAGAACGTGGGCGGCACCGGCGACGCGCTGGCCTTCGTCACCGGCTACCTGATCGAGCTGGCGCTGTCGGTCGACAACATCTTCGTCTTCGTCCTGATCTTCTCGTACTTCAAGGTCCCGCCGAAGTACCAGCACCGCGTCCTCTTCTGGGGGATCCTGGGCGCCCTGCTCATGCGCGGCGCCATGATCGGCGCCGGGGCGCTCCTCATCGAGCGCTTCCACTGGATCATCTACGTCTTCGGCGCCTTCCTGGTCTTCACCGGGATCCGGATGGCCACCCAGGACGAGATGGACATCGAGCCCGAGTCGAACCCGGCGCTCCAGCTCATCCGCCGCTTCATGCCCGTCACCAACCACTACGACGGGCAGAAGTTCTTCACCCGCGAGGAGATCGGCGGCAGCGTGCGCCGCGCCGCCACGCCCCTCCTCGTGGTGCTGGTGATGGTCGAGACCACGGACCTGATCTTCGCCGTCGACTCGATCCCCGCGATCTTCGCGGTCACCACCGACCCGTTCATCGTCTTCACCTCCAACGTCTTCGCCATCCTCTGCCTCCGGTCGCTCTACTTCCTCCTGGCGGGGGTGATCGACAAGTTCCACTACCTCAAGCTCGGCCTCTCCGTCGTCCTGGTCTTCATCGGCGCCAAGATGCTGGTCACCTTCTTCGACTGGCACGTCCCCATCGGCGTCTCGCTGGCGGTGGTGGCGGGGGTGCTGGTCACCTCCGTGGTGGCCTCGCTGATGTTCCCGAAGCCCCACGCCGAGGTCACGCACAACCCGCTCGACCAGTCCGACGACCCGCCCGGCCCCGTGATCCGCTCCGAGAGCGACGGGATCGTCGACACCGGCGCCGAGCGCCGCGCCCAGGAGCGCGCCCTCGCCGACCGCGCCCACCGCGACGACGACACCGCCGCGTAGCCGGAAAGCGCCGACGGCCGAAGCCAAGAAGCGCCCCTCCTCCCGCAGCGGGAGGAGGGGTGCTTCGCGTTTTCTCCCGGTCATGCCAGCTCGCTGGACGGTGGTCGATCCGCGTCCGGCCGCCGCGTCCGCGCCTTCGAGCCTCGCGAACTGCGTGATCGGGAGGGTCGGCGCGGAAGCCGGCCCCTGCTCCACACCCCCCGATTACGCGGTTGCCCGGCCGGGCGAGCACGAGACTCGGATCGTGGGCGCGACAGATTGCACGTTCGGTCCGCTTGCGATTGTGAAACGCCTCGCTTTCCCCTATTCCCAACCACAGGGTGGCGGATTTAGAATGGAATCTCACCGCCGGCCATCCATCACCCCCTCATCCGGGAGAGAAGCCATGGAAAAGCTGAAGCTGAACGTCGACGCGCTGACCGTGACCTCCTTCGAGGCCGCCGTCGGCGAGGACACGCGGGGGACGATCGCGGCGCACGCGATCTCCGGCTCCGCCTTCACCTGCCGCTCGTGTCCGACCATCGTCAACACCTGCTGCACGCCGGTGGTCTGAGGCCGGCCGGGAAGCAGGCGGAAAGACGAAGCGGGGGCCC
>DATABZ010000345.1:0-5978 GCA_036259315.1 Gemmatimonadales bacterium
GGTGTCGGACACGGCGTAGCTGAGCCGGACCCAGCGGTCGTCACCGAACGCGGCGCCGGGCACCAGGGCGACACCCTCCTGCTTCATCAGCTGCTCGCAGAAGGCCGTCCCGGTCACCGGGTCCTTCTCCCGGATGCCGTCCACCCGGAAGAAGAAGTAGAACGCCCCGTGCGGCTCGACGAACTCGACCCCTGGGGCCTCGCTCCGGAACCGGCCGACCAGGTAGTCGCGGCGGCGGCGGAACGCGCCCACCATGCGGTTGACCTCCGCGTCCACCTTCTCGTCGGTGAAGGCGGCGGCCGCGGCCCACTGCGCGGGGTGGTTGGCCCCGGTCGTCGTGTGCGACTGCAGCGCCGCCATGGCCTTGGCGAGATGGGGCGGCGCCAGGGCGGCGCCGATCCGCCATCCGGTCATCGCGTACGCCTTGCTCGCGCCGTAGATCACGACGGTGCGCTCCAGCAGCTCGTCGGGCAGATCGAGCATGGAGGGCGCCGGGCCCGGGCCGTAATTGATGCGTCGATAGATCTCGTCGGCGATGATCCAGATGTCGTGCTTGTGCGCCCACTCGGCGATCGAGCGCAGCTCGGCGATGGTGTACACCGCGCCGGTCGGGTTGCAGGGGGAGCAGAGGATCAGTCCGCGCGTGGTGGTCGTGTGCTGCCGGTCGAGATCCTTCGCGCTCACCTTGAGCCCCCACTCCACGTCTCCCGGCACCAGCACGGGCTCGGCTCGGCAGAGGTGCACGATCTGCGGATACGACACCCACGCGGGCGAGGGGATCAGCACCCGGTCTTTCGGCCCGAAGAGCGTGAAGCAGGCGTTGAAGATGGACTGCTTGCTTCCCGAGCTCACGACGATGCACTCGGGATCCACCGTGCGGCTACCCGACATCCGGCCGAGCTGCGCGGCGATGGCGCGGCGCAGCTCCGCGATGCCCACGTTGGGCGGGTACCGGGTCAGGCCTTTCTGGATCGCCTGGATGCCGGCCTGGCCGGCGACCGACGGCGTGTCGAAGTCGGGCTCCCCGACGCCGAGATCGTACACGTCCTCCCCCGCGGCCTTCCGGCGCTTGGCTTCGTTACTGATGGCCACGGTTTCGGAGGCCTTGAGATGCTGCACGTTCTGCGAGAGCGGGTCGGGCATGCGGGTGTCCGGAGGTGGTGAGGGTCGGCCGTGAGGGGGAAAGTTCTCATCCAGCCCCGCGAAGTCAACCGGCGGGCTTGGCGCTCGCGCGCGCCGCTCTTAGGTTGCGGCGCGGGCCGCGGGCCCGGCGCATCATCTCAGCGAGGCTCGTGTGCCGTCCTTCGACCATCTGCATCTCACCCCTCCCATCGCCGCCGCCCTCGACCGGCTGGGCTGGACGCCCGACGATCCGGCCGTCCGCGAGTCGGCACCGACCGCGGCCCGGGGGCACAACCTCGTGGTGGTGGCGCCACCCGCGCCTGCGTACGCCACCCCGGGGCTCGCCGGCATGCTGAGCCGGCTCGGCCCCGGGACTCGCGGGCTCCTGCTCTGCGCCGAGGCGCAGCTCGCCGAGTGGGGGGCGTTGGTGGCCGGGATCGCGGGTGAGGGGCTTCGAATCCAGGTAGCCCGCGGCACAGCACGCGCCATGCGCCGACTGAAGGCGGCGGAGGTGGACCTCGTCGTCACCTCGCCGGAGACCGCGCTCGCGCTCCTCCGGCGCTCGGCGCTCGGCGCCGACGCGATCGGCGCCGTGGCGCTCGCCTGGCCCGAGAGCTGGCAGGAAGCGGAGAGCCTCTCGCCGCTGATGCAGGACCTGGACAAGGACACCCAGCGGATCATCTGTACCGCGGCGCCCGACAGGGTGGCGGATCTGGTCGAGCGCTATGCCCGCCGCGCGCTCACCGTGGGTGCGCCGGCGGCGGAGTCGGCACCGCCGGCGGCGGCGGGTCCGGTTCGGACGGTGGGAGTATCCTGGGAGCGGCGCGCCGCGTCGCTGTCCGACCTGGTCGAAGTGTTGGACCCCGCGTCGGTGGCCGTGTGGACGGTCGACCGCTCGCGGCACGAGGACATCGCGCGTGCCCTGCCCCCCGGTGATCCCGCGGTCCGGGTGGTGACCGGTGACCCGCCGCGCTCGGCGGTCGTGGTCGCGTTCGACCTTCCTACGGCCGACCGGCTCCCGCGTCTGCTGGCGGCAGGCGAGGTGGTGCTGCTGGTGCCGCCCGGCACCGAGTCATACGTCGAGCGGATCGCCGCGCCGCGACGACCGCTGCGGCTTCCCGGCGCGGCCGACGAGGCCACTTCGGAGGCGGCCGCGCGCCGCGGCACCATCGCTCGAACTTTGGAGGAGCGGAGGCCCCAGGCCGCGATGCTGACGCTCGCGCCGCTGTTCGAACGGTACGACCCGGCAGCCGTTGCCGCCGCGCTCTATGACCTGTGGACCTCGTCGGCCACGGCGGCACCGGCAGCGGCTCCGGCGACGGCTCCGGGTACGGAGCCCGCTACCGTGAAGATCTACGTAGGCGTAGGCAAGAAGGACGGCGCCACGGTGAACGATCTGGTTGCAGTGCTCACGAAGGAAGTGCGGGTCGAGCGCGGCAAGATCGGACGAGTGGAGCTCCGCGACGCCTATGCGCTGGTGGAGCTGCCCGCCCAGGACGCGGAGAGCATCGCGCGAGCCCTGAGCGGGACGACCATCCGGCGGAAGCGGATCACCGCACGGGTGGATCGGGGCCCGGCCAAGCCGGCGCGATCCCCGCGGCCTCAGCAGCGGCGGGCCTGAGCCGGGCGCCCGGCCGCCGCGGGACCGAGACGCGCCGGCGCTCAGCGCTTTCGGTTCACGATCTCCTTCAAGGCCTTGGCGGCCCGGAATGCCGGGACGGTCGAGGCCTTGATCGCGAGCGGGCTTCCGGTCCTCGGGTTCCGCACGGCGCGCGCCGCACGGCGCCGGAGCTCGAACTGGCCGAACCCCGAGATCGCCACCCGTCCGCCACGCTTGAGCTCCGACGCGATGATGCCGCCCTGCGAGAAGAAGAGATCGGTGATCTCGGCGGCTCGCGCGCGAGTGACGCCCAGTCGTTTCGCGACCGCGTTCACGATCTCCTGCTTGTTCACCGACGCTCCTTGGACAGCGAGGGGCACGAATATCGTGGAGCGGGCGAGCGCGACGCAAGGTGGCTGGAGATTGCGTGCGCGGCGATGCATTTTCGGCGGTCCTCCCTCCCGGATCGGAGCCTTCATGAACTACGGGCAGCACCCCGGCTGGATCGAAGTCATCTGCGGCGTGATGTTCAGCGGCAAGAGCGAGGAGCTCATCCGACGGGTGCGGCGGGCGATCATCGCGCGCCGGCGGGTGCAGGTCTTCAAGTCGCATCTGGACGCGCGCTACGCCGGACTCTACAGCGTCTCCAGTCACGACGGCACCGAGCTGGAAGCCTCGCCGGTGGATTCGGCGGCCGAGATCTTCCGGCTGGTCCGGCCGGGCGTCCAGCTCGTCGCGATCGACGAGGCCCAGTTCCTCGATCCGGACATCGTGGGCGTGGCCACGGCGCTCGCCTCCCGCGGGGTGCGGGTCGTGCTGGCCGGCACCGATACCGACTTCCGGGGCGAGCCGTTCGGCTCGATGGGGGAGCTGATGGCCGTGGCGGAGATGGTGGACAAGCTCCAGGCCATCTGCGTGGTCTGCGGCGACCCGGCGTGCCGCAACCAGCGGCTGATCGACGGCAGGCCCGCGCGCTACGACTCGCCCACGATCATGATCGGGGGCCGGGAGAGCTATGAGGCGCGCTGCCGGCACTGCCACAAGGTACCGCGGAAGGACGAAGACCAGACGCGGCTGCTGTGAGCGGAACGGCGGCAGGGTGCTGAACGTCGCGCTCACCGGGAACATCGCGGCCGGCAAGTCGGCCGTGGCCGACCTCTTTCGCCGCTGGGGCGCCACGGTCCTCGACGCCGACGAGATCGCGCGCGAGGTGCAGGCGCCGGGCGGAGCGGTGATGCGGCGCATCGCCGAGCGGTTCGGGCCCTCGGTCGTGCGGGAGGACGGCTCCCTCGACCGGCCGACGCTTCGCCGGCTGGTGATGGCGGACCCCGAGGCGCTCGCCGCGCTCAACCACATCGTACACCCGGCAGTGCACGCGCGGCGGGCCGAGCTTGCGGCCGCGGCCGCCGCGCGGGGCGACCGGATCCTGGTCAGCGACATTCCGCTGCTGTTCGAAGCGGCCGACCCTGACGAGTTCGACGTCGTGGTGCTGGTGGACGCACCCGAGCCGGTGCGACACCGCCGGCTGGTCGAACGCCGCGGGCTCGACGAATCCGAGGCGGCGAGCATGATCCGCGCGCAGATGCCGGCTGCCGAGAAGCGGGCCCGCAGCGACTACGTGATCGAGAACGACGGGGACCGCGCAGCGCTCGAACGCGCCGCGGTCGAGGTGTGGAGAGCACTCGTCGCGCGCGCTTGACCTCGACGGCGGGTGCGCCTATCCTCCCACCCGCCACCCCACGATGGAGCCCGCCTTGTCCTCTGTGCCGGACGATCTCGCCTACACCAAGGAGCACGAGTACGTGGCACGGACCGACGATGCGTCCGTCGTCCGGATCGGCATCACGGACTACGCCCAGGGCGAGCTGGGCGACGTCGTGTTCGTGAACCTCCCGAAGGCCGGCGACCAGGTCGAGAGCCACCAGTCCTTCGGCACCATCGAGGCGGTGAAGGCGGTTTCCGAGCTCTACGCGCCGGTTGCGGGCGAGGTGGTCGAAGTCAACGACAAGCTGGAGAACGATCCGGCCGTCGTGAACCGCGACCCCTACGGCGAGGGCTGGATGATCGCGCTCCGGGTCACCCGCACCGAGGACCTCGACGCGCTGCTCTCCGCCGCCGACTACCGGAGCCACATCGGGGAGTGATCGTCGCGTGATGGTGGCCGTGCGCTCGTATCGTCGTCTCAACCGAACCATATTGCAGCGATGCCCCGGGGTCGTGTCCTCGGGGCGTTTTCTTTCAAGGACCCCGAAGTCATGACTACCGTCCACCGCACCGCGTCCTCCACCCCGGAGTTGCACGTCCTCCATCCCAGCCACTTCGCCTACCGGCACATCGGTCCCCGGCGATCCGACGTGGGCGAGATGCTGAGCGTGCTGGGGTACGACTCCATCGAGACCTTCATCGACACCGTGGTACCGGAAGAGATCCGGCTGCGTCGGCCGCTGGCGCTCCCGCCGGGCAGGAGCGAGCGCGAGGTGCTCCAGGCGCTGCGTGGGCTGGCGGGCATGAACACCGTGTTCCGCTCCTACATCGGCATGGGATACGCCGGCTGTTTCACCCCCCAGGTGGTGCAGCGGAACGTCATGGAAAATCCCGGGTGGTACACCGCGTACACGCCCTACCAGGCGGAGATCTCGCAGGGGCGGCTGGAAGCCCTGTTGAACTACCAGACGATGGTGTCGGATCTCACCGGACTCGAGATCGCCAACGCCTCGCTCCTGGACGAGGCGACCGCCGCGGCCGAGGCCATGAGCCTCACGCTGGCGGTGAGCAAGGGAGCGGCGACCCCGGTGTACCTGGTGGACGAGTACTGTCACCCGCAGACCATCGCCGTGGTGCAGACCCGCGCCGAGGCCAGGGGCATCCGGGTGGTGGTCGGCGAGCCGGAGACCTTCACCTTCGAGCCCGGCGTCATCGGCGCCCTGGTCCAGTACCCGGCCACCGACGGGGCGGTGCGAGACTTTCGCTCGCTCTGCGAGCGGGCGCACGCGGCCGGTGCCCTGGTCACCGCCGCCACCGATCTCCTCGCGCTCACCGTGCTCACGCCACCCGGGGAGTGGGGGGCCGACATCGCGGTCGGCAACAGCCAGCGGTTCGGTGTCCCCATGGGGTACGGCGGTCCGCACGCCGCGTTCTTCGCCACCCGCGAGGCGTACAAGCGGTTCATGCCGGGGCGGATCATCGGCGTCTCCCGCGACATGGACGGCAAGGCGGCGCTCCGCATGGCGCTGCAGACCCGGGAGCAGCACATCCG
>DATABZ010000346.1:0-3953 GCA_036259315.1 Gemmatimonadales bacterium
CGCGACCCCGCCGCCCGTTTTGTTTACCTTACCTGCATGTTCCCCTACCGCGACGACAACCCGACCTTAGGCACGCCAGCCGTCACCTTCCTGCTCATCAGCCTCAACGTCGCGGCCTGGGTGCTGGTGCAGGGGATGGGCGCCGAGCCGTTTCTGTCGAGGTCGGTGTGCGAGCTGGGACTGATCCCGGGCGAGTTCCTGGGTCGGTTGCCGGAGGGCTACGCGGTGCCGATGAGCCAAACCCTCGCCTGCGTCATGGACGCGGAGCAGGAATGGTACGCGCCGCTCACCTCCATGTTCCTCCACGGCGGCTGGTTCCACCTCATCGGCAACATGTGGTTCCTCTGGCTCTTCGGGAACAACGTCGAGGACTCGATGGGCCATGGCCGGTACCTGACCTTCTACCTGCTCTCCGGCGTGGCGGCGGCGGCCGCTCAGACCTTCGTGAATCCGAACAGCGCGATCCCGATGGTCGGGGCTTCCGGGGCGATCAGCGGGGTGATGGGCGCCTACATCGTGCTGTACCCAAAGGTACGGGTGCACATGCTGGTCGTTCTGGGGTTCTTCATCACCCGGATCGCCGTCCCGGCTTACTTGATGCTGGGATACTGGTTCCTGATCCAGATCGTGGGCGGGCTGCCGACGCTCGGGGAGGAGAAGGGCGGCGTGGCCTTCTGGGCGCACGCCGGCGGCTTCATCGCCGGGGCGGTGCTGGTCTCCGTCTTCAAGGACGCCGGCCTGGTCGCCAAACACCGCGCCCTGGCCCGCAACATGGAGCACGGCCTGATGTATCGGGAGAGATACTGACCGAGGCAAGGAAGGGCCTCGGGGACCTCTAGGGACCGGCACCCGTCACGACCACATCGCGCTGCAGCAGCTTGGCCAGCACGTCGGCCTTGCGCGATCCCCCCCAGCATTCGAGCCCCACATCGGCCCCGGGCGTTTCAGGCGTGACCGTCAGTGTGAGCGCCTCGGGATCCAGCTGGGCAGTGACCGTCCCCACCGCCGCCGAGTGCCCCCGGTCCAGCCCGTCGGCGACCCTGAGGATCGCGCTGAGCCGCCGCACGATGTCCTGATCCCGCGGCGGGAGCGCCGCGAACTCGGGGTGCTTCCGCCGTGGCCCAGTCCGCCGGTGGTAGCGGCTCACCAGCGCGACGATCTCCCGGTCCCGAGGCGCCAACCCGAGGCGCTCGGCGTGAGTAATCAGGCTGTAGCTGTGCTTGTGGTGCTTGGGATAGCTCACCAGTTGGCCGACGTCGTGCAGCAGGCTCGCCGCCTCGAGCAGGAGCTGCTCCTCCGGACCGCAGCTCAGGGCCTCACCGAGCTGCTCGAAGAGCTGCAGCGCCAGCCGCCGGACGTGCTCCACGTGGGGGCGGTCGGACTGGCAGCGCTCGGCGAACTCGCGGAACAGCCGCAGCGGATCGCGCCCCACCGGCTCCTCCGCGCCGGCCATGTCCAGCAGGAGCCCCTCCCGCAATCCGAACGCGCTCACCGTGATGCTCCGGGTCCGCACCCAGTCCAGCAGCTCGGCCGTCACGGCCAGCCCGGCGAGAATGATGTCGGCGCGCTCGGGATTGAGGCCGGGAACCTGCCGCCGCTGCTCGGGCGTCCGGCTGGCCAGCCAATCCAGCAACCGCTCGACCTCGGCGGTGTCCACCGAGGTCCCGTGCACCGATTCCGCAGGCGGGGAGCCGCGCCGTGCCCGGCTGATGCGGCCCAGGGTAGTGAACGTTCCGCCGGACCCGATCACGGTGGCGGCGGCCCACGCGCGGCTCGACAGGCCGCGCTTGAGCTGCTTGCGCACGTGCTTCCGGAGCGCGGCCAACTCGCGCTGAGCCGACCGTTCGCCCGGGAGGTAAAGCTCGGTCAGCCGGACGGCGCCCAGGGGGAGTGACAGGGTGAGCTCCACCAGCCCGTCCACTGCGCCGATGAGCTCCAGGCTTCCTCCCCCGATGTCCGCCACCAGGGCGCGCTCGCCCGCGAGGGGGAAATGGTGGGCGACCGAGCGGTAGGAGAGGCTGGCCTCGGTGTCCGGGTCGATGATGCGGAGCGGGATATCGAGCTCCTGGCGGACCCGCCGGACGAACCAGGGGCCGTTCTCCGCCTCGCGGACGGCCGCGGTGGCGACCGCGGCGATGCGGCGGACGCCGCGCCGCTGGCAGACTTCCCGCATCCGGCCGAGCGTCTGCATGGCCCGCTGCATGGCGGCCTCGTCGAGGCTGCCGGTGCGGGCCAGACCCGCCGCGAGACGTGGCTGGTCCTTGAGCTCGTCGATGATGGCCAGCCCGGAGGCAGGGTCGTACTCCGCCACCAGGAGGCGAACGGAGTTGGAGCCGACGTCGATGGCCGCGATCCGCTCCCGTTCGGCGCCGGTGTCCGCTCCGGTCATGCCGTGGCCCTGGCCTCCCCGCGGTCCTCGGCGTGGTGCTTGATCGACTTGCCCTCCACCAGGAAGACGACGTCCTCGCCGATGTTGGTCGCGAGGTCGGCGACGCGCTCCAGGTTCCTGCTCACCAGGAAGAGCTCCATGCCCGCTCCGATGGTGTGCGGGTCCTCCATCATGTGGGTGAGCAGGATCCGGAAGACCGAGCGGTGGAGCTGGTCCACCTTGTCGTCCCGGAGGCACACCTCCCGCCCGGCGCCGGCGTCGCCGCGGATGAAGGCCTCGAGCGCGTCGGACAGCATGTCCCGCGCGAGGCGGGCCATCTCGACGATCTCGGGCTCGGGGGTAATCGGACGGCTCCGGGCCAGCCGCTCGGCCGACTGGGCGATGTTCACCGCGTGGTCACCAACCCGCTCCAGGTCGTTGGCGATCTTGAGGGCGGAGGTGAGCATCCGGAGGTCGCGGGCCATCGGCTGCTGGAGCGCGAGCAGGCTGATGCACTGCTCCTCGATCTCGACCTCCATGCTATCGATGACCCGGTCGCCCTCGATGACCCGCTGCGCCTTCTCGGTGTCGCGGTCGAGCAGCGCCTCCACGGCCAGATTCAGCGCGGCCTCCGCCTCGCCCGACATGGTGAGCAGGCGCACCTTGACGTGGCTCAGCTCGTCGTGGAAGTGACGGTGCGTGTCGAGGCTCATCCGAACCTCCCCGTGATGTACGCCTCGGTCCGCTCGTGGGCCGGGCTGGTGAAGATCCGCGCCGTCTCGCCGAACTCCACCAGCGCTCCGCCGTCGAAGAACCCGGTGAAGTCGGACACCCGCGCGGCCTGCTGCATGTTATGCGTGACGATCACGATGGTGTAGTCCCTCTTGAGCTCGAAGATCAGCTCCTCGACCCGCTGGGTGGCGATGGGATCCAGCGCGGAGCAGGGCTCGTCCATCAGCAGCAGCTCCGGCTGGTTGCCGAGCGCCCGCGCGATACAGAGCCGCTGTTGCTGCCCGCCGGAGAGCCCGGTGGCGGGCTGCTCCAGCCGATCCTTCACCTCGTCCCAGAGCGCCGCCCGCCGGAGGCAGCGCTCCACCAGGTCGGGGAGGTCGCGCCTCGGCACCAGCCGGTTGAGGGCCGGCCCGTAGGCGACGTTGTCGAAGACCGACTTGGGGAACGGGTTGGGCCGCTGGAAGACCATTCCGATGCGCTGGCGCAGCGCCACCAGGTCGGTGCCGGGCGCGTACACCGAGCGGCCCTCCACCAGGATGTCGCCCTGGTGCCGGGTGCCCGGGATCAGGTCGTTGAGCCGGTTGATCGAGCGCAGGAAGGTGGACTTGCCGCAGCCCGAGGGGCCGATGATGGCGGTGACCGCCTTGCGCGGGATCGAGAAGGCGAGGTCTCGAAGCACCCGGCGCTCGCCGTACGCGAAGCTGAAGCTCTTCACCTCGACTGCGGGGGCGCCGCGCTCGGCAGTGGTCAACGAGGGCGGTCGCGGCGCGAGTGTCGTGCGCGGCTTCACGGCGGCGCTCATCCGAACCTCCCCGTGATGTAGGCCTCGGTCTGCTCGTTGCGGGGCGCGGTG
>DATABZ010000347.1:0-6658 GCA_036259315.1 Gemmatimonadales bacterium
TCACGCCCGATCGATAAGGTGGCGTTCCCGCTCACGGGACGGCGGCCCTGCGCCGCCTGTCGCAGCCGTGAGCACCGAGGTCACTCACACGGATTGGGACTACTTATGCACCGACTCACATGGACCAGCATGACTGTCGTCGTGCTGACAGCCTGTACGGATTCTGCCACTGCGCCAAGTACTCGACCGGACGCGAATCCGAAGCCCATGAGTTCTGCTCGAGACGGGAACGGGCGAGGCGCGGTCATCCAGCGGGGCCTCCTCAATCTCGGCTTCATCATTCTCGACGAGCGGAGCGAGCTGACCAGCGTGATAGGGTTTACCTCGGCCGAACTGGCCGACTTCTGCCTCACCGGCAACACCCAGCCTCACCTGGCGGAGTTCTTCGACGTGATCCGACCGACCGGCACGGTCAAGGAGCGGTGGGAAGGAGAGGACGTGCCCGTGCTCGTGTGGCCGTTCGTCTCCGACGATCTCTGCGGTGTTCTCGCCTCCACGGAACCCTTATGGGAAGGAACGACTGACTGGCAGGGCACGGACAACGAGGTGTTCGGATTGGGCGAGGGACCCGGCGCGAACTCGTTCGGGCTCCAGGCCCACGGGGAAGTGACGAGTCTGCAAACCGGGGAGGACTCGGATTACCAGGCGGTCGTTCGACTCGTCGACTCCCCGACGGGAGACTTCCGTACCGCGGTGTCGGACATCGAGCTGCGGTAGTGCGGCAGGAGCCTTCGTTACTCTGGTAGCTGGAAGATGTCGACCCGATCGAGTACGATGTAGGGCACAGCCGTGCGCCGCCGCTTCGAGTCGAACCCGATGTCGGCCGGAGCGCCGGCGGTACGGGCGACGCGTCGGGGCTGCCCCCGCTCCACGATCAGCAGGCTCGAATCGGCCTGGCTCGCCACCAGTATCCGTCCGTCACCCAGCACCTCCACGCCGTCGTAACGTCCTCCCGGGGGTGTGGCAAAGACCTCGAGGCCACTCTGCCCGGGACGCCAGCCGAAGAGTGCCTGCCTCCCGCCGAACGGCACGACGATGAACCGGTTTCCCGACGCGTCCCACGTGATGCCGTTGGGCCGGCCGAGGCTGGTGTCCTCGACCGCCACGCTCGGCGTCAGCCCCGCGACCTTGTAGATCCTGTTCTTCGGGGTGTCGGTGACGTACAGTGCGCCATCGGGTCCCGCCGCCACGTCGTTCAGGAACCCGGGCTCGAGCGCCGCGAAGTCGACGGTGGCGAGCGGCGCCCCGGTGCGGCGGTTGAACCCGCGTAGCGCGCCCACGTCCGCGGCCCACAGCGTGTCGCCCACGATGAACATGCCCCGGGGCGCGTGCAGGGTGACTCCCTTGGCGCCGCCAGCGATGAAGCGCAGATTCTCCACTTTCCCGTCGGCGCGCAGGCGACTGATGAAGCCGTTGTTGTCCGCCGCGTCCCCCGCGCCGTTGAAGTTGCCGACGAAGTACACGTCCTGCTCTGGATCGTAGCGCACCGCTTCAGGTCCGCTGAAACCGGTGACGGTCGCGATCAGAGTGTCCTGCGAGACGGTCACGGTGACCGGCGCTTGCGCCGCCAGCGCTGCCGTCGTGAGTGGCAGGGCCACCACGCCAACCGAGATGAATGGATGCATCGGTGATCCTTGCCGACAGGTAACGCACGCCCGGTCATGCCGCTGGTGCCTACATTGGCCCGGATCTCACCCGGCGGCAAGTCACCAAATCTCTACTAGCTAGCTAAGATGTACTGCCGGAGTAGCTAGCTAAGACGTACTGCCGGGCTCAGGGAGCTTTTTCCCCAGAGTGTGATCTGGATCACACTCTGACCTTTCGACACGTCATAGCTTGCGCGGGTTCGGCGCACAAACCAGGGGAACTACGTGAACGATCAGCTACCGCCGCCCTATGTCACCGCGCTCGTCGTGGACGACGAGCGCATCTCCCGCCACGTCGCCTCCCGCATGCTCAGGGAGCTCGGGATGCGAGTCCTCGAGGCGGACGGCGCGGAGGAAGCGCTCGATGTCTTCCGGATCTCCAAGCAGCCGATCGATCTGGTGCTGCTCGACGTGGTGATGCCGGAGACCGACGGCGTGGACCTGGCCGAGCAGATCCTGGCCCACCGCCCTGGGCAGCGCATCATCTTCATGTCGGCCTATCCCGCGGAGGTGCTCGCGGAGCATGGGCTGCAGGATCTGGATGTGGTGTTCCTGGCGAAACCCTACACGATGGATGAGTTGCAGGCGAAGGTCCGCCAAGCCATGGAGCGTGCACCGTCGCCGGAGTCGGATCCCGCGTGGCGGATGCGCAAACGGGAGTGATGACGGGCGCCAGATCACGTGAAGGTCGCGTCGGCTCGGTAGGCCGTGTCGTATTCGGCTCACACCGCCGTTGCCGGCATGTTGTTCCTCTCCTCGAGATTCATGCTTCTCCGACTCTTGCCAAAAAGGCAGGATCGGTCGACATATTGTGGACCCCCAGGCCCGGGCCTGCGAACGCGGCGCGCAACGGCGCGTCCCGCTCGTCGATCCCGTGACCATGCAAGTGAATTGAACCGAAACCAGGGTCGCCTCGTGACGATGCAGACTCTCGACTTCGGCTCGCCGGCTGTTACAGTAGCCGACCGAGTCGCCGCCGATCTCCCCGGCTTCGCGCAAGGACTCGGCCACCCGGACTACCCGTGTCTCTCGCGGGCGCACAACCCCTCGAGCTGTGTGCCGTGCGTCGATTTCTCGCCGTGGGTGCGCGAGCGCGTGCGCCAGGGCGACGCCGACGCGGTCGGCGAGTACCTGTGGCGCATCCGCGAGCCGAACCCCGGCGTCGGCAGCTCCGAGGAGGACTTCCGGCGGCGCTACCTCGCGCTGGCGGCGTCGCTGCTGGAGGCCCCGCTCGAGCGACACCTGCTCGACGGCAGCGAACAGGCCTATCTCGATCTCCGGGCCGCGCTGGTGATCCTGGCCGCGCACGAGGGCTTCTCCGGATTCATCATGACCGGTGAGGCCGCGGATTTCCTGGCCGCGGCCGTGAGCCCCCACGCCTTCACCCTCACCGGTGCCGACCGGCTGGTGGAGCAGCGCAACGAGTTCGTGGCGCGGATGGCGAACGAGATGAGCTACTGGTCCACCTGGCCGCCGCTCGTGGCCGACGCGCTCCACCCGATCGTCCCGCCCGCCGATTCCCGCCTCGATGATGTCCTGACTCTGCTGCTCCCTCTCCCGCTCGGCGTTCGCGCGCACGCGGCCGACGTGCTTCGGCACCTCGTCGCCGACCCCAGCGTCCCTCGAACGCTCGCGAGCCTGAGCCGGTACGAGACCCGGAAGCGCGGTCTCGACGTAGCGGAATCCACTCGCCTGATCATGGACACCGGCCTGGTGGTTCCCGCGACGGAGCTGAAAGGCTGGCTTTCCGGGTGGACCCGCCGCGACCTGCTGGGCTTCCTCGCCCACTGTGGGGTTCGGCCGCGGAACTCCTGGAGCAAGGAGCGTCTCGCCGAAGTGGCGGGCGAGCAGTGCGCCGATCTCCTGCGCCAGCGGATGAGCGAATCGGGTGTGGTGGAGCTCAGCCCCCGGCACGTCGAGGGCGCCCGTCTGCTCCGCGAGTATCTCGACGGTGTGAAGGAGACCTGGCGCGTTTGGCTCGGCTTCGGGACCGGGGTCAGCTCCTAGATCAGCCCGCCCCGGCGCAGCCGGCCGATCTGGTCGAAGCGCTCCTCGTGCACGGCGAGCACTTCCTCGGGTGACACGGTCGACACACCCGGTTTCCCCACTTCCACGCCGGCGGCGAAGTTCGCCAGCTGGGCCGCCTCGACCAGACTCGCGCCGGCGGCCAGCGCCGTTCCCAGCCACGCGGTCACCGTGTCGCCCGCTCCCGATACGTCGTACACCTCGCGGGCCATGCTCGGGATCTTGAGCGAGTGGCCGTCCTTGGTCACCAGCAGCATCCCTTCGGCTCCCAGCGTCACCAGCAGGTTGTCCACCCGAAGGCGCGCCAGGACCTCCGGCAGCACGTTCCGGTTCTGGAGGTCCACGGCGGCGCCGAGGGCGGACTCCAGTTCCCGGCGGTTGGGCTTGAACACGGTCGCGCCGGCGTACTCGAAGAACTGCCGGTACTTGGGATCGACCACCACGGGAATGCCGCGCCGCCGCGCCACCTCCATGGCAGCCGTGATGAGCCCCGGCGCCAGGGCCCCCTTGTTGTAATCCTCGAGCAGGAGCGCGTCCGCGTCCGCCAGCGCCGTCCTGGCGGCGCCCACCAGGCGGTCCAGGTCCGGCCCGTCCAGCAGCGTTTCCACCTCGTCGTCGATGCGAACGATCTGCTGCGACCGCGCGATGATGCGCGTCTTCGACGTGGTGGGCCGCCCGGCGACCGTCACCACGAACTGCCCGTCGAGCCGGGCGACGGCGAGCTCCTGGCGGATGGCCGCGCCGTCCGCGTCGTCCCCCACCGTGCCGACCAGCAGGCAGCTTGCCCCCATGGCGGCGACGTTCGCCGCCACGTTGGCGGCGCCGCCGAGCTTCGCGCTCCGCTCGCGGACGGTCACCACCGGCACCGGCGCCTCCGGCGAGAGCCGCTCCGTGTCACCGTACAGGTAGCGGTCGATCATGACGTCGCCGATCACGACCACGCGGCTGCTCTTCATCCGCTGAATCAGCTGCAACACGCGATCGCGGGTCAGCGGCGGCGGGTGCGTCATTCGATCACTCCCCGGCGGCTCAGGCCCAGCGTCGCCTGGAGCCGTCCCACGAAGCGGTTGTCGGTATCGCCCGCGCGGTGGCCGGCGTTCACCACATGGTGCAGGCCCGCCGAGGCACGCAGGTCGAGCGGCCCCTGTCTGCCGGCCACCGCGACGGCGGCGCGCCAGGTGCGCTCCACCGTGCCGATGAAAAGCTGCGGCAGGGCACCGGCCTCCTCGGGCGAGGCGGGGAACGGAGCGTTGATGTCACCCTCGCCCTGACGCTGCAGCGTGAGCTCGGGGGTGAGGAGCCAGCGGCCTCGCACCGGAACGCCGACGGTCAGCGTGAGCCGGTCCATGTCGGCGAAGTTGCGGCCGAGCCCCACGCCGCCGTCGGTGAGATTCTCGAAGGGATCGATCGTGCGGAACGCCAGGCTCGACGCCTGGGTGTAGAGCGCGCGCCAGCTGAGCCGCGAGCCCAGCGGGCCGTGGCCGGCCAGGGTGAGCGCCCAGCGGTTGGGGTAGCGGTCCTCGCCGGTGGGGTTCTCGTACTGGAGGTCGTCGATGCCTACCTGGGCCTCGAGCGTCGTGCCCTTGCCGATCCGATAGCTGCCGTCCAGGCCGAAGAGGACGTTGCCGTCCGCGCCGAGCCCGTACTGGTTGGCGAAAAGGAGCAGGCTGAGCGGGTTCCGGTAGCGGCCGTCGAACTCGCGGTCGGCGCCGGCCAGCACCGTGGTTTCCCAGAGTCCCAGCCGCAGCCGATCGGTGACGCGCACCCCGAGGCGGTGAGCGAAGAAGTAGCGGTGCACGCGCGCGCCCGCGCTGTCGCGGGCGTCCTCGAGCGATCGTGCGAGGCCGGCGAGGCGCACGGCTTCGACCCCGACGTCGAACGCCAGCTCGGTCTCGTTGTACCCGTAGTCGCTGAGGCCGATGCCCTCGATCCCGACCGGTCCCCAGTTCCGGTCCATCTGCCCGTAAAAGACGCTGCCGTACTTGAATTGCGCGCTCAGATACGCCTCGGGCATGCGCCACGCCAGCTCCAGGTCGCGCCGGCCGGGCCACTCGGGATCGTCGGTGATCCGCGGCTCGGCCGCGAGGCGGCTGACCAGGGCGAAGGGACCGAGGCTCGCTTCGCCGGTGAACTCGGCATACGGGCGCACGCCGTCGGGGCCGAGCGGGTGGTAGAGATCGCGGCGGATATGGCTGTACGCCTGGACGCCGGCGCGCGCCGCCAGCAGCCAGCGCTGCGAGTCGGCCGGCTCGCGCAGCTCTTCGCGGAGGCGGCGGATCACGGCGGCGCTGGTCTCCCCCGCGGTGTCGGCGCGAGTCAGCACTTGCAGCAGGTCGGCCCGGCGGAACGGCCGCACCATCGGCGAGGGATCGGAGACATCGCCTCGGGCGATGAGATGCTCGATCAGGGGGAGCCGCGGATCGTCGAGCGGGAGGTAGGGGGACGATTGCGCCGCGCCGCGCGCGGGGGCGAGCGCACCGAGGAGTGCGGCGGCGAGCCAGACGTGGGCGGGGCGGGGCATCGGCGGGGAAAGGAACAGGATCACCGCGTGAGAGTCAAAGGCGGCGGCAGGTTATCTTGGTGACCATGACCAAACAGGACAACCTCGATCCCCAGACTCGCGATCTCGTGCGCTTCGCGGCGGCCATCGCCCAGGGCTACGAACCCGAGCTGCGCGATCGCGTCGGACCGCTCCGTGCGTCGCAGGTGCCGCCGGCCTGGGTCGAGGAGCTGCTCCTCCAGTCGGTGCTGATGGTAGGCTATCCGCGCGCGCTCATGGCCTTCGCGGTGTGGCGCAAGTTCAGCGCGCTCACCGCGCCCGACATCGACGAGGGGCAGGACTACGGCCACGTCGGCGAGTGGACCCGCCGGGGCGAGGAGGTCTGTGCCAAGGTTTACGGCGAGAACTACTCCAAGCTGCGGGACAGCGTCCGCGCGCTCCATCCCGCCATCGACGCCTGGATGATCACCGAGGGCTATGGCCGGAC
>DATABZ010000348.1:0-5055 GCA_036259315.1 Gemmatimonadales bacterium
TTGGTGCTGCGGCGCGTCGCTAAGGCCGTCATCGTGATCCCAAGCACGGCCCCCAACACCGCCGCGAGCATGTCCCGATGCGCATCCCACTGGTCACCTTGAGCGCCCAGATAGGCACTGCCGAGCTCCGGCGCGAGAACCGCCGCAGCTCCCCATTCGAACAGCTCGTACGCCCCGCTCAGCGCCAGAATCATCTCCAGCGGTAGGTAGTGGGTCCAGAAGCCGCGTGCGCCGGCCGTGCGGATGAGGAGCTCCCGCACCGGGTAGGTCATGAACAGCCCGAAGCCGAAGTGCACCAGTCGGTCATAGTGGTTCCGACTCCAGCCGAACTGCTCCCGGGCCCACTCGCCGATGGGGACCTGGGGATAGGTGTAGTGCGCGCCCACGGTGTGCAGCGTGAGGAACGTCGCGATGCAGAGGTACGACCCTCCGGAGAGCGGCAGTACGCGGTAGGTGCCGGCCAGCGCCACGACGAGCGAGACTACCAGGAGATTCTCCATCGCCCAGTCCGCGCGGTCCCGCGGTGCGACGGCGGCGGCGAGCCAGACCGCGGCGAAAACGAGCGTGATCACCTGGAGCGGGCGGTTGCGGCCGCAGCCCGGCCGGGCCTGGGTCATGGGGCTGGGGGTCACGATCCCTCTCGGCGAAGTCGGCCCTTCTTCGTGCCTGGAGCGGCCCTGGCGAGGTGGGGACACAGATAGCGCCGGATCCCGCCTTCAGGGGTGACCGAAGTCACGCGTGGGGTCCCGGCTGTCCGCTCCAGCGGCCCCGGCGCGCATCTCCCGGCGGGACGTCTACGGGCCGACTACATTTCCTCATCCGTTCACCTCGACTCTCTCCGGCGGTGAAGACATGGCCAGATTCGCGAACATTCTCGAGACGATCGGCAACACTCCGGTGGTCAAGGTCGCCAAGCTCGCACCTCCGGGCATCGACCTCTTCGTCAAGATCGAAGCGTTCAATCCCCTCGGCTCCGTGAAGGATCGCCTGGCGCTCGGCGTGATCGAGGATGCCGAACGCCGGGGCGCGCTCAAGCCCGGCCAGACCGTGGTCGAGGCCACGAGTGGCAACACCGGCATCGGCCTGGCCATGGTGTGCGCACAGAAGGGGTATCCGCTCGTCGTCACGATGGCGGAGTCGTTCAGCGTAGAGCGACGCAAGCTGATGCGCTTTCTCGGCGCCAAGGTCGTGCTCACGCCACCGGCTGCAGGCGGAACGGGGATGGTGGCCAAGGCGGAAGAGCTCGCGAGAACACACGGGTGGTTCCTGACCCGGCAATTCGAGAACGAGGCGAACGCGGACTTTCACTCGAACACGACGGCGCGCGAGATCATCGACGACTTCGCCGGCGGTCGGCTGGACTACTGGGTCACCGGCTTCGGGACGGGGGGCACGTTGAAGGGGGTGGCCCGCGTGCTCGCGAAGGAGCGGCCGGAGACTCGAGTCGTCCTGGTGGAGCCGGCGGACGCGCCACTGGTGTCGAGTGGGACTCGGCAGGATCGGAACCCGGACGGGACGCCGGCCGCCCGGCACCCGGCGTGGAAGCCGCACCCGATTCAGGGCTGGAGCCCCGACTTCGTCCCGAAGCTGGCGGGGGACGCGGTCGCGGCCGGGCAGGTCGACCGTACCGTCACCGTGTCCGCGGCGGACGCGATGCGCTGGAGCCGGCAGCTCGCGGCCAGAGAAGGCATCTTCGTCGGCATCTCGGCGGGCGGCACGTTCGCGGGGGCAATGGAGGTGGCCGCGAGCGCGCCCCAGGGCTCGACGATCCTCTGCATGCTGCCCGATACCGGCGAGCGATACCTCACGACGCCGCTGTTCGCCGACATCCCGGCCGAGATGACCGCCGACGAGGTCGCGATCCTACGGTCGACGGCGACGTTCGCCGAGCAGGGCGCGAACGTACCCGCAGCGGCCCTGCCCTGACATCTATCTCGGCTGCACACCCTTCCCATCGCAGGCCTCGAGGAAGCGATCACGGTAGGTCTCGAGGCCGGCGAGGGGGAACACGGCGGTAGTCGGCGACGACCCGGCGCCGTCCTCGTAATCGATCGTCGCCTGCCGGCGACCCTCCAGCAGTAACAGAACCGAATCGAGAGGCATCGACAGAATCACCTGCCCGCCGGTTGGGGTGGTCCCGGCAAACGCGGGGATCCGGCGGGGCTCCTCGGCGTCGAGGGTCAGCTCGACCTCGATGGAGCCTTGTCGCAGCGCCTGCTCCGTCAGGATCGCGGCCCCGGTGTGGTCCGGGCGGCAGTCGAAGCTGAGAACCGTCGCCGTGCTCTGCTGCTCACCCCGCGGTCCCTCGGTCCCGCTACCCCGCAGCCAGGCCGTCTGGCGAGGTCCATCGCCTGCGGAGGATGGAGTGGTATCGACCTTGAACTCCCAGCTGCCGGCGCGCGCGACGCCCTGCTCTTCGCTGCAGGCCAGCAGTAGTGCGAGGGTCGCCAGGATGCCTGGTCGCATGTGGTCCTCTGTCTTACTCCGGAACCTCAGCCGCGACCGCCACGTCGTGGCCGCTCCTCGACTCGCGCCGCGCCATCCAGTCCCGTGCGGCGATCTCGAACACCCAGACTTCGCGGCCCTTCGGATCGGTGCGGGAGCCCCTGCGAGTGCCTCCGATCTTCGCGACCGCGCGCTGCGAGCGGTGGTTGTGGGGGTCGATGCAGAACACGACCCGGTCGACGTAGCGAAATGCGTGCTCGAGCATGAGCCGCTTCATCTCGCCGTTGTACCGCCCGCCCCAGTGTGAGCGGGCGAGGAAGGTCCAGCCGATCTCGACCTCGCCGGCGGTCTCATCGTAGCCGTGATAGCGTGACGAGCCGATGATGCGACCGGACGCGGTCTCCAGCGCCAGGAAGGCGCCGCCGGAGTCCATCGCCTGCCCGAAGAAGGCGCGGAAACCTTCCGGGGTGCACCGTGTCTTGTCGGGGTGCTGCTCCCAGATCAAGGGATCGGACGCGACCGCAAAGAGCCGGTCGTGGTCCTCGGCCCGGAGGGGCCGGAGCGTCAGCAACGGCCCTCGGAGGGTCGGCTGAAGGTCGAAGGGCATGACCAGTAGTGTAGCAGAGTCCTCGCCTCACGATGAAGTCCGACCACGCGGGTGCGCGGCCGGGCTTCATTGCCCCTCCTGGGCGGGAACTTGGACGCTCCTGATCCAGAGCTGTCGCTGTCGTGCTTCACTCGCACAATGACAGCGCTTGCTGGCCGCTACTCTCTCCGGCTCGGCTAGCCCGCGACAGCCCGGGTGAGCTTAGACTCTATCCGGCAGCGAAACGCTGTGGCCACTTCAGCGTGTCGCATGAGAGCCGGGTATTTCACTTCCCCCTTCGGCGATCTTCTCGCGGCGGGCGTTCACCTGTGCCACGATCCCGGGGGCGAAGTCCTCCGGCTCCCAGAGCGGACGGATCTCGAGGTCGCTCGGCCCCGGCATCGGGTTCGGGCACCGCTTGGCCCACTCGACCGCCTCCTCCATCGACCGCACCTGCCAGATCCAGTAACCCGCCACCAGCTCCTTGGTCTCGGCGAAAGGGCCGTCGGTCACCGACCGCTTGGTGCCGTTGAAGTGGATCCGCTTCCCGAACTTGCTCGGCTTGAGCCCGTCGCCCGCGAGCATGATCCCGGCCTTCACCAGTTCCTCGTTGTACTTCTCCATCGCCTCGAACAGCTCGGCGGCGCCTTCCATCTCGAGCGGGGTGTTCTCCGCCTCGGACTCCTTCGTCGCCTTTACGATCACCATGACGCGCATATTGCCTCCATCTACCCCTGGGTGGGGGGAAGGGTCATTCGCCGCTCCCCTCACCCAAGACATCGAACGGGGGTGCATGTAATCGACATTCTTTCTCGTTGCAGTGTGGGACGGGAAGAGAGGGGGAGCTGGGGGCGGCTGCCCCTGAAAGCCTAGTTCCGGTCAAGTTGCCCGGAAACGATCACTTCCGAGCATCGGTGCCCGCTCAGGTGCACCTCCCATCCTCCAGGCTGTCGGCCGGGCGGTTTTCGCCGCCTACGGACCGTTCCGTTGCGCCAAGTACCTACTTCAGACTCGCCCGGCATACGGCTCCAGGCAGCTCGGGGTCTTCCTGGCGCAGCCGCTCAGGCGACGGCGACCGAAGGAGGCGCGACGCCGGTCCCGCGGCCAGCGGTTAGGTGGGAGTGAGGTGGTTCAGGGCCGCCTCGCGCACCGCGTCGGAGAGCTTCGAGCGCCTCCTTAGGTGGTGCCGCAGCCGCCACACGCGCGAGCACGGCCACGGCCTCGGCACCCGCCCGGTCGGCAGCCTCGGCCAGCATCCCCTCACGGGAGGCGAAGTGGGCGTAGAAGCCGCCGTGAGTAAGTCCGGCTTCCTTCATGATCTCCGCCACCCCGCTGCCATTGTAGCCGCTGCGACGGACGGCGCGGGCGGCGGTCTCCACGATACGCTCGTGGGTGGCTTCCTTGCGGCTGGAGGCGGGTCGCCTCCTGGGAGCGGCGCTCATATGATGACCATCACACGAGCGCGATGCTCAGAGCGCAAGAGGTCGGCATCACGCGCGGTGCCCTTTCCCGGCGAGCCGGCACCAATTCCACCGGGTCGGTTAGTGGCACCTGCCGCGATTGCTCCGCATCGCGGCAGATGCATCGCGCTGCGCCGCCCCCAGGTCACTTAGGTAGCGGTCATGTGCAGCTCACGCGTAGGTGCCAAGAACATTCGGCCGAGTCATCCCCCTATAGCTTGACGCCTGCTCGGGCCGGAGAAACGGTAGCACCGGGCGTAGAAACGAAAAGGCCCGACCGAGGTGCCGCCTCAACTCCAGCAACTTGCAACCACTTACGCGAGTTCGTGTCACCCGATGCTGGAGTTTGCTGGCCATCATGTCAGCGCTTTGCCGTACTGTAACTCGCCCAAGCGCCGGAGTTTCCCATAAGTCTTTCAGACGGATTGGACTCAAACCAAGACCTAGGGATCAATAGTTACGGCTCTGCTTTTCAGTGGCGGGCCGAACGGCGGCCCGGCCATGTTGTCAATTGTCCAGACCTCGCCGCCGAGCGTGACCACGTAGGCGGTGTTGTTGATGATC
>DATABZ010000349.1:0-13096 GCA_036259315.1 Gemmatimonadales bacterium
TCCACCCGCCGGGGAAAGATCGGCGGCGTGATGCCGAACGGCTTGCAGAGCTTCTCGACCACGTGCCCCACGGCGACCACCGGCAACACGGGAAAATGCGGGATGCGCACGGGAACTTCGAGGGCGCGGGCGACCGCCTTCACGATGTCCTCGATCGCGTAGTAGTGCTCGTCCGCGATCAGGTACTCCCGGCCGTTCCCCACTCCGGGAGCGAGGCACAACATGAACGCGTCCACCAGGTTGTCGATGTAGAGCGGGTGGTAGAGCGTGCGGCCGCTGCCGAACATCGGGAAGGTGCCGCGGGCCACCCGCTTGAAGATCATGAAGAAACGCTCGGGGTCGCCCGGACCGTAGATCGCCGCCGGGCGCAGGACCACCGTTTCCATCCGCCCGGCCGCGAGCTGCTTCACCAGCGGCTCCGCCTCGTACTTGGTCCGCTGGTAATAGTCGGCCGGTCGGATCGGCGCGTCCTCATTGGCCGGCGGGTGATCCACGTTCCCGTGCACCCCGCAGGTGCTGCAGTAGACGAACTTCCATGCGCCCACCCGCAGAGCCTCCTCCACCACGATGCGGGTGCCCGTCACGTTCACCTCGTCGTAGTACGAGTTGGGCACGTTGAGCTCGCGGAACGCGGCGGCGAGGTGGAACACGTACTCCACGCCCTGCATGGCGCGCTGCACCGCCGCACGGTCGGTCACCGAGCCCAGGATCACCTCGGCGCCCATGGTCCGCAGGGTGTCACACTGGAGACCGTCCTTGTAGTCCAGCGCCACCACCTGGTGGCCCGCGCCGAGCAGCCGGCGGACCAGCGCCGTGCCCGTGAACCCTGTGCCGCCCGTGACGAGGACCCGCATGCGCGCTCCTTGATGGTTATCGACCCTGCCGGGCGCTGAAGCTGCCGGGTGGGAGTCGGAATCCCGGTTCGGACCGTCTGAGACGTGTATATCTGGATCAGGTGCATCTTAGTACAAGAAGCATGCCCTGAAGCACTTCGGTGGCGGGGTCGGTGTTGCTTGATGTTGCTGCGGTGCGGGGAGGCGGGGGCGGGGGAGGTGTCGCGAGCGCGCGTCAGAGTGACTCCCCGGCGCGGCGTCCACGAATCATGCGGCGTTCACGATCTATACAGTCCAGCAGAACGTGGGCGCGGTCCTCCGGGCCAGCGGCCGCCACGGTCAGGACCCGGCCGCCGGAAGCGTCCCAGCGGACGGTCACCGGCGCCGCCGGACCCGCCTCGGCACGAGCCCAGCCGCTCGGCCAGTCGCCTTTCATCCGCAGCCTGACTTCGTGGACCGGGACGAGTCCGCGAGAGGCCTTGTACACGGCTTCCTTGCAGCTCAGCGCGACGACCATCGCGTGCCGGAAGGAGGGCTGGCCGGCACACCAGGCACGCTCGCGGGGGGTGAGCCACCGCCGCGCCGCACGCGCGACGGTGGCGGCGTGCAGGTGATCGAAGGCACCGGGCTCGGCGAGATCGATCCCGATGCCCGGGGCCTCAGGCGAGGATGTCGAGACGGCGGCCAAGTGTTTCGAGAATGGCGCTGTAGGAGGTGAGCTCCTTGATCTCCTGGTTGGAAAAGACCACGCCGAACTCGGTCTCGAGCTGAGAGATCAGCATCAGGTGATTGAGCGACGTCCATGCGGTGGACGTGCTCGCCGACAGCCCGGGTCCTACGTCCTCGGCGGGCAGGTCCATCACCTGTGCCACTACCTCGCGAACACGCGCAGCAATCCCGGTCTGGTCGCTCACCGCACAGCCTCCCCGCGGCCCGCCGGCGCCGCCATGCTCAGGTTGAGAACGGCCGGCTCGATCCAGGCCGGCCATTCGGGCCCAGGCGCGTCGAGCGATCGGGTCCAGCGGTTCTCGCCGGCCGGCGCGAAGCCGTGGTTGGACAGGAACGTCGCAGCGACCTGGTTTCGCCCCGAATCGATGTACTCGGCCGACAGAACGGCGGCGCCGGCCGCACGCGCGTCTTCCGCGATCCGCGCGATCAACGCGGTCTCGACGGACTTGCCGATGACTCGACAGCTCATCAGGAAGGACTCCACGTGCCACGCCTCGTCGCCGGTCTCGACGATCGCGACGCCGGTCAGACCGAAGTCGCCGAAACGGTCCGTCACTCGCATCGTGTACACCCGCCAGGCGCCGGAGGCCGTACGCTGCCGGATGGTCGCCTCGTCGTGGCGGCGGGTGGTCAGGTTGAACTGGTTGGTCTTGGCGAGGAGCTGCACCACCCGCGCCGTGCTGTCGGCGTCCACCAGCGAGATGTCGACCCGCAGGTCCAGGCCGCGAAGGAACTCCTCGACGGAGTCCACGGACCCGCGGTACGCCTCGCGGCTGCGCGACTCCTGGTACTGGAGGGTGCGCTTCGCGTCCTCGCTGGTCTGATGCAGCACGATGAGCGAGGAGAGCGATCCGACCCAGCTCGCGTACGCCGAGGGATCCGCCGGCAGCTCCGGAACCCGCAGCTCGGGAATCTGCTGGCGGACCCAGGCGCGCTCGTGCGGGCTGTCGTCGAGCAGAAGCATGTGATCGAGACCTAGGTTCAGCTCTCGGGCCAGCGCGCGGATGTTGGTGGCCTCGTCTTCCCAGTTGACCCGGTACGCCGCCAGGTGCGACTCCCGGATCAACATGCTGGGATGCTCACGGAGCAGGGCGAGGACTTCCGGCTCGTTGTTCTTGCTGCAGATCGCCAGCAGTATGCCCTGGCGCTGCAGGTTCAGGAGCTCGCGCTGGAAGTCGACGAACTCGCTGCCGGGCCACTGCGGGCCGAGGGCGATGCCGGCGGGACCATCCTCGCCGAGCACGCCGCCCCAGAGCGTGTTGTCGAGGTCCAGGACGATGCACTTGGTCGCCTTCCCCATCGCGGCCAGAACGTAGCCGACGTACCGCTCCGCCGCCGCCGCCATGAGCGCGTCGGACCAGGTCACGTGGCCGCGGTAATGGGTGCGCCAGTTGAAGGCGTTGGCCCGCCCGATCTGGGCCACCGCGTCGGTGAGGGGGAACAGGAAGGTGGTGTCGCGGCCCGACAGACGCAGCCGGAGATGCTTGTTGGCATGGGCGACGGTGTGCGCGAAGCTGGCCTTGCTCCGGAAGGCGTTCACCCCCTCGGTGCTCCGGCGCGGCGCGACGAAGTCGTTCATCACCACCACGCCCGAGCCGGCACGCTCGAACACGTCGAGCCCGGAGAAGAGCGGCTGCAAGAGCCCGCCGACGACCTGCTCGCTGGTGAGCGGCACTGCGCCGGCCCAGCGCTGCTGCCACAGCACGTCGGCGTCGATCGCGACCACGGTGACGTTGGGCCGGAATCGATACAGGCCCGAGGAGGGATCGATCAGCTCCGCGAGATACTGGCCGTACGGCGCCACATAGATGTCGAGCCAGAGCCCGGCGCGGGCCGCCTCCACCCGGAGCACGGGGGCGAAGGGGTCCAGGGTGAACGAGCCCAGCAGCGCCACTCGGGCCCGCAGGCGATCGGGCACGGTCTGCGCGGGAATTCGGTCGAGTGCGCGAGCGGCCGCCTGGTAGGCGGACCACGGCTGCCCGGGCTGCACGCCCGCGGCGATCTCCTGCAACCGGCCGCTGTCGATCTGCTGCTCCTGATCCATGCTCATCGCCTATCGTCTGGTGAAGATGACCTTGGCAGGGTTGCCGAGCACGATGCTGTTCGCGGGCACCTTGCCGCTCACGACGGAGCCCGCCGACACGATCACGTTGTCGCCGATCTCCGCGCCGGCGAGCACCACCGAGTTCGAGCCCACCCACACCCGATGGCCGATGCGCACCGGCTTGCTGACCGTCCCCTGCTCCTGCAGCGGGACCTCGAGACGCTCGAACACGTACGTGCCGGTCAGAATCGTGCAGTTGGGGCTGACCAGCACGTCGTCTCCGAGGGTCAGCCCCGCCGGCCCGGCGCCAAGGAAACAGCCCGTGGAGATCTGGCACCGCTGCCCCATGAGGAACGGCCCGCTGATCTTCACCTTCGTAAAGGCCGAGATGACACACCCCTTCCCCCACACGGTGGAGGAGGCGAGATCCACCTCGGCTTTGGAGCTGATGACGGCCCGGTGCTTCCAGAAATAGTAGAACCGCACCATTGCCATCGGCGTGACCTTCCGACGGGCCAGCTTCCACATCTTCGGCATCTAGGAGTCCCCTGAGCCGGATCGCGGGATGGCGATCGGATTGCGTGTCGCTCCGGCAATTTCCCGGCCAGTCCGCATCGCCCGGCAAGATAGGACCGGTGGGCAGCCGTACAACCCCTTGCCGCCAAGAGTTGCAGCGCGTCCTTGCCACGCTTCGACCCCTCGTCAGGCCGTAGGAGACGATCGACCGGCTCGGATGCGGGGCGGCGGCGCAACGGGGTACCGCGCCCACGGCAACACCGACTTTCCCGGATGTCGCGAACTCTCGCCGCTGCTTGGACCTGGGACAGCATGCCCGGCGGCTCCGAACTTGCGAACGCCCGGCGCGGCAACCACCACGCGTCGAACCCGTTACCTGGGATGAACCGGCCGCCCATGCCCCGACTTCCCCAGCTTCGCACACCGGGTATCAGGATCCTGGCGGTCCTGAGCCTCGGCGGCTGTCAGGGTGACCTGGGTCCTGAGTCGGGAATCGGCCCGCCGGCCACGCTGGAGATCCGGTCGGGATCGGGGCAGACCGGCACGGTCGGCGGGCCGCTCGCGCTCCCGGTGGTAGCCCGGGTGACGGATGCGGAGGACCGGCCGGTGCCGGGGGTGCCGATCACCTTCGCCGCTCCCGCCGGAGGCGGTGCCTTCCAGCCGTCCAGCGCCGCGACCGACGAGGACGGCGAGGCGCAGGCGGTCTGGACCCTCGGCCCACACGCGGGGCCGGTGCGCGCGATCGCAACCGTCGGCGGCTTGCCGGCGGCGACGATCTCGGCGACGGCCCTCGCTGGTGCCCCAGCGCGGCTCGGGTTTTCGACCGTGCCGCGTGGAGCGGTGGCGGGTATCGCCTTCGACCCGCCGGTCGCCGTGGCAGTAGAGGACCATTACGGCAACCGTGTCCCCGGCTCCTCGGTGGACGTGAGCCTGACGGTGAACCGCGGCACCCTGGCGGGAACGGCGGCGGTCACCGCGGTGGATGGCATCGCGGTCTTCCCCGCGCTCCGGATCGATGCGGCCGGCTCGGACTACGTCCTCACCGCGGTGGCAGAGGGTCTGGCGTCCGCGGAGACCGAATCGTTCCCGGTGGCCACCGGCCTGCCGGCCGGGCTGCTCGCCCTGGCTGGAGATGGTCAGGACGCGATCGCCGGCAGCACGGTCGCGATCGCGCCCGTCGTCGTGGTTCGGGACGCGGGCGGCAATGGGGTCGCGGGAGTGAACGTGACGTTCAGCGTCATTGGGGGCGGCGGCAGCGTCACTCCCTCGACCGTCACGACGGCGGCGGACGGGCGGGCATCGCCGGCCGCGTGGACCCTGGGCAGCGTGGCTGGTGGGAATGCACTGCGGGCCACCACCGCCGCACTGCCGGGCGCGTCGGTCGAGTTCCATGCTGACGCGGTGCCGGGCCCGGTGGACGCCGCACGCTCGACCATCGTTGCAGAACCCGCGAGTGTCCTCACGGACTCCATCAGCGCGATCAGGGTGACGGCGCGGGATGCCTACGGCAATCCGGTAGCCGGCGCCGTGGTGCGGCTCAGCGCGAGCGGTCAGGGCAACACCCTCGTCCAGCCGCCCGCCACCGGGCCCGATGGCGCTGCGAGCGGCACCTTCCGGTCCTCGTCGACCGGGACCAGGACCATCACCGCCGAGGTCGGCGGAGTCACATTGAGCCAGCAGGCGACGGTCGCCGTCCAGCATCCCCCTGTAGCAGAGGTGGTCGTCACGCCGGGTGAGGCCGCGTTGCTCGTGGGCCAGACCGTCGCGTTCACGGCCGGCGCACTCGACGCGGCGGGCGATCCGGTGCCCGGTGCGACGATTACCTGGAGCAGCAGCGATCCCGGCGTGGCGACTGTCGCCGCAGGTACCGTGACCGCAGTGTCCCCGGGCTCCGCGACGGTGACTGCGACGAGCGAGGGCCGAAGCGGAACGGTGCAGGTGACCGTGAGCTACGGTGAGGGCACCCTGACCGACCTCACCTACTGCACCATGGACGGTGTGCCCGTGACGATGGACGTCTATGTGCCTGCTGCCGCGAAGCCCCGGCCGCTACCCGTGGCGGTGCACGTGCACGGCGGAGGATGGATCAGCGGGAACAAGTCGGAAGGGAGCCGATTCAACGAGATGAAGCCGCTGCTGCTGGAGCGCGGCTACCTGGTGGTGAGCCTGAACTACCGACTGGCCCCGACGCACAAGTACCCCGCGCAGATCCAGGACGTGAAGTGCGCGATCAGGCACCTGCGAGCCCGTGCGTCCAGGTACGCACTCGACCCGGAGCGGATCGGTGCCTGGGGTGGGAGCGCCGGCGGCCAGCTCGTTTCCCTGCTCGGCACAGCGGACGCGGGCGTCGGGTTCGACGGTGTGGGTGGCTTTCAGGGTCAGTCGAGCGCGGTGCAGGCGGTGATCGCGATCTCCGCCATAACCGACTTCACCCATATGGCGGAGCTGCTGGACGACTATCGACGCGTGTTCCGGACCTGGCCCGATTCCACGTCCGCCGAGATGATCCAGGCCAGCCCGGTGACCCACGTCTCGCCCGGGGACGCGCCATTCTTCTTCATCGTCGCGGACGAGGACGAGTTGGTGATGCCGGCCCAGTCGGAGCGGATGCACGAGCTACTCACCGAGGCCGGAGTCCCCTCCTCGCTGCTCCGGGTGCTGCACGCGAACCACGCGCTGCAGCCCACCGATGCGCCCATCGACCCTTCGAGCTCGGTCATCAACTCGCGGATGGCGGACTTCTTCGACCAGTACCTCCGCTGAGCTCGGGCATCCGCTTCGCGCCAGGCGCGACGCCCACCTGCCGGGCCTTCTCCCGGAACGCGAGGCCGTGATCGACCGGGAGTCCGGTTTCCGCCTGCCACTGGTGGACCATCTCGTGGAGGAGGGTGTGCTCCACCTCTGACCAGCGATGGCGCGCGATGTGGCGCCGGCTGATCGCGATCTCCAGCGGCGCTCCGGTACGGATGTCCACGCTCAGCTCGCCTAGCCGGGTTCGCATCCGGCCGGACAGACGGATCGGCAGGCAGGTGAGTGCACCCCCGAAGTGCTCGCGGTTGAGCCGGTCGTACGCCTGGCTGAGGCGATGGAGGACGACCAGATCGCCCGGGCGTGGACGCTCCCTGCGGAACTCGCGCGGGGCGGCGGGGGCGTACGCCTCCGCGGGAAATGCCAGCAGCTCGCGCTCGGCGGCGCGGCGGATCGCGCGCGGCAGGCGGGGGTCGAGGAAGCGAATGATCGCACGGAGCACGCTGTCGGAGGCGTGGGCGTATCCCGCGTGCAGCCGGAGCACGCGCCGCTTGCCGATGCTCACCATGACGCTTCGGTTGGTGTGGGTGACGACCCGGGAGACCCCGTGGAGGCCGAGCAGGTAGAGGCGGGCCGGCAGATGCTCTTCGATCACAGGCCCTGATCTCCTCCGGCCACCGAGACCGCGACCTTCGGCGCGCCCGCCCGCGCGAAGGAGAAGGTGTCGGAGCGGTGGAAGTGCCGGGAGGCGGGCTCCCAGCGGAAGTGCTGGATGTGCACCGCGCCCGGCTCCACGGTCACCAGATTGAACACCGACGGGCGCCCCCCGCGGGAGCGCGAGCTATGGGTGCCCGAGGTGCTTACCGCCAGGCTCCCGTCGATCTGGCCGGCGCCCTCCTGGTGGTCGTGCCCGCACAGAACGACATCGGCGCCGGTGGCGAGCAGGCGGCGGTGCGCCGATCGCCAGCGGGCGAGTCCCATCCGCCGCGACAGCGCGCCGGGCAGCACGTTGTGGTGGAACACCAGCACCCGCGCGGCATCGGGCGGCGCCTTGGCGAACACGGAGGTCACCCGGTCGGTCTCGCTGGCGGGAAGGTGTCCCTTCACAGCCACGTCTCGAATGTTCCAGGTCAGCGAGCCGAACGCCACCCCGTAGCTGCTCAGTGCGCCCGCGAGGATCGCCCCGGGAATTTCGAGCACCGGCCTCAGCTCCCGAAAGTACCGGGAATATTTCTGGTACTTGCGCCGTTCTCCCAGCAGCCCGAGCGGGCTCTTCCACCACTCGATGTCGTGGTTGCCGGGCACCACCAGCAGCGCCGCGTGGGGTCGCAGCCGATTGAGGAATGCGTGCGCCGCCTGGAACTCACCGTGTCGGGCTCGCTGGGAAAGATCGCCCGCGACGACGACGGCGTCGAGCCCCAGGGTCGGCAGAAACGTCTCGAGCGCTTCGATCTGCGCCAGATCGGCGTACCCTCCGAAGTGCAGGTCGGACAGGTGCGCGATGACGACCCGGCCCGCGCTCATCTCACCACCAGACGATTCGGAGCCGGTACGTCACGCTGGCCTCGCCCCGGGCCGGCACCTTCACGCGGAAGCGCGTCCGGGTAGACGAGAGCTTCTCGGCGGGCACCGAGCTCGAGATCACCGACCACTCACCGCCCCGCTCCTCGATCACGTCCACGATCGCGGCGCTGTCCGTGGCGTTACGGACGGTTACACGGTAGCCGGCAGTCGCGACGGTGCGAACACCCTGCGCCGCGGTGCTGTCGCGACGGGTGACGTAGCTGGTCTGCACCCGCCGCGCCGTGAGGTCGAAGGCGATCCCCGCCGCGAGCCGGAGGTCCCGCCCCGCCGGAGTGTGCTCGAGCAGCCCCTCCCCCACGAGCTGGGGGCGCCCCGCGCTGTCCGGCTGGTAGATCCGGGCCACCCCACCGGGCAGCGGCCGGTCGCCGAACTCGCTGCCGTGGGGTCGCTTCAGCGTATAGCTCACCTCCACGGGCACCTCGCTCTCCTCACCCTGCGGGTGGATGATGCCCCAGTAGGGCAGCAGACCCCGCACCTCGTAGGTACGCTCGTAGGGAACCTGGGCGGGCGCGAAGAGCGCCACCGAGGTGGTGAGCCCGGGGAGCAGCGTGCTCTTGCCCGGCAGCGTGTACAGGTGGAACTCGCCGACCCGCTGCTCCTGGGCGGCCTGATCGGCGAACGCCATGGCGGCCTCCATCCGCCGCTCCAGCGGGCGGGGCGGCTCCGGCTGCTTCTCGGCGCGGCCCACCGATCCGGCGAGGAGCTGGACATCCGTGTTCTCCACCCTGAGGCCCTGTGATTCCAGGACCGCGAGGCCCGAGATGCCGGCCCGACTTCCGCCGATCGTCACCTGGTAGCTCGCCTGCCAGGTGGCGCCTCCGGTGAAGTAGCCGAGTCGGAGCGTCGGGCGGGCGCGGGCGCTCCGGAGATCCAGGTCGGCGGTGGGGTCGGCCACCACGACGTCGGCCGGATAGAGCGCGGCCCCCGGGGCCTGGAAGGCGATCCGGCCGTCCGGCAGCCGGAGCCGCAGCGGGTCCACGCCGAGCACGAGGGCGCTCAGTGTGTCGGTCGATTCCGGCAGGCGGAACACCACCCGGCGCCCGACCGACCGCCGCAGCGCGCTCGCCTCGTCGGTCGCGCCGTCGTAGCTCACCCGGGTGATGGCGACGCCGGAATCGAGAGGGAACAGCGAGGCCGGATCGAGGGAGCCCAGGGTCACGGTGTGGCTCGAGGCTCCCCGGGGGACGGCCACCGGCACTTCGCGGCGCACCAGGACGCGGCCGTCGTTGTAGATGGTGACGCTCGTCTGCGCCTCGAGCGGGGCGGCGAGCGCCCCGAACAGCAGCGATGTCGTCAGCAGCGGCGTCTTCGGCAACAGGGTCTTCATTTCATGGTCTCCATGGCCACGCGGCCCGCGATCCGCCGGACGATGATGTAGGTCGCCAGGATGGCGACCGCCCCGTAGACCCGAGCCATCGGGTCGGGGGGCATGCGGAATGCGACGTACAGGCCCATCAGTACCGTCGCGGCCAGGGAGATGCGGGTGGCGATCCGGGATGCACGCCGGGAGCGCTCGGCGCGGCACTGGGGGCACAGCTCGCCCCACCCGAGCCCGATGACCCGGCGCCCGCACCTCGCGCAGGGGACCTCAGGCAGCCCGCCGCGCGACAGCATTGCCGAACTCCTCCGTGCTGGCGGTCCCGCCGAGATCCCGGGTGCGGACGCCGTCGGTCACGATGGTGTCCACCACCGCCCGGCGCACCCGCTCGGCCCGCTCGAGCTCGCCGAGGTGGTCGAGCATCATCGCGGCGGCGAGGATCTGCGCCGAGGGGTTGGCGACGTTCTGCCCGGCGATATCGGGGGCGCTCCCGTGCACCGCCTCGAAGATCGCGGCCTTGGTGCCGATGTTCGCGCCGGGCGCGAGGCCGAGCCCGCCCACCAGGCCGGAGACCTCGTCGCTGAGGATGTCCCCGAACATGTTGGTGGTGACCATGACGTCGAACTGCTCCGGCCGGAGCACCAGCTGCATGGCGGTGTTGTCCACGATCATATCGTTCGACTCCACCCGCCCCGCGTACTCGCGGGCGATATCGCGGCCCACCTCGAGGAACAGCCCGCTCACCATCTTGAGGATGTTGGCCTTGTGCACCACGGTGACCTTGCGGCGACCGTGCCGGAGCGCGTACTCGAAGGCGTAGCGGACGATGCGTTCGCACCCGGCGCGGGTGACGATCGCCATGGACTCTCCCACCGCCCGGGGATCGTCGCCGATCTGCACGAAGTGCTCCACGCCGATGTAGAGTCCCTCGAGGTTCTCGCGGACCAGCACGATGTCCACGTTGTCGAACCGCCCGCCGGGCAGGATGGACTTGGCGGGCCGGATGTTGGCGTAGAGCTCGAATTCCTTGCGAAGCCCGACGTTGACGGAGCGGAACCCGGTGCCGACGGGGGTGGTGAGCGGGCCCTTGAGGGCGACGGCGTTCTTGCGGATGCTCTCGACGGTGGCGTCGGGGAGCGGGGTGCCCGTCGCTTCGACGGCACTCACCCCGGCGAGCTCTTCGTCCCAGTTGAAGCGCAACCCGGTCGCCTCGAGGACCTTCACCGTCTGGGCGGTGATTTCCGGGCCGATCCCGTCCCCGGGGATGAGGGTCACGTCGTAGGTCATGGCCCGCCGGCGTCGAGGGGAAGCGCCGCCGCGAGCGCGGCGTCCAGCGCCTCACGCGGGTTGGCGCCGCTCCCGGCGGCGAGCGTGCGCCAGAGGATCCTGCCCGAGCGGGTATCGGCCACCACCAGGGAGAGATCGGCCCGAAGCTGGCCGTCGGCCTGCCGACCGAATCCGAGCGACGCGGGCACCATCACTATACGCCCGCCCACCACCGCCATGAGGTTTCGCAGCGACGAGCGCAGGGGGTCCGGCACCTGGCGCAGCTTGGGTGAGCGCAGCGCCGCCTGGCCCATCTGGTCCGGGTCGCCCACGATGCCGGGCGAGCGGCGCGCGACCTTCCGCAGCTCCGGCGGCAGGATCCAGCGCACTTCGGGTGCGCGGCCGGTGAACGCGTCGCCGATGAGGGAGTCGGCCCAGAGCAGTGCCGTGCGACGCTCGCGGTAGGGAGCGTAGATGGTGTCGGTGTGGAGTGCCGGGTCGGCGGCGACGAGCGTGAGCGGCATGAGGGCGACGCTCTGGCCGACCAACGCCTCCGTGGGTACGGGTGCCACCTGGCCCGGCTGCGGGGGTGGAGTCGCGGGCATCGGCTGCTGCGCACCGGCGGCGCAGCTGATCGACAGCCACGCGAGGAGGACGGCGATGATCGGCTTCACGGCGGGAAAGTAAACGGACGCGGGGGAGGGATGAAGCCTACTCCAGCGACAGACCCCCATCCACCACGATGGTCTGCCCGGTGATGTGCCGCGCCGATTCGGAGCAGAGAAACGAGACCACGTGGGCGACATCCTCGGGATCGGCGACCCGGCCGAGCACGGAGCTCTTCTGGGCGCGCTCGATGACTTCGCTGGGCAGCATCGCCATGCGCTCGGTGCGGATGAACCCGGGCGCCACGGCGTTCACGTTGACGTTGGCGGGGCCGAGCTCGACGGCGGCCGCCCGGGTAAGCCCCAGGAGCGCCGCCTTGCTCGCGGCGTAGTTGGCGACGCCGAAGCCCGGCCGTTTGGCCTGGTGGGCGCTGACGTTGACGATCTTGCCGTAGTGCTGCTGCCGGAAGATCGGCGCCACCGCGCGGATGCAGTTGAAGGCGCCGGTCACGTTGGTGTCCAGCACCTCCCGCCATGCCTGCTCGCTCAGGCGCCAGAGCGCGCCGTCGTTCGCGATGCCGGCGTTGTTCACCAGGAAGTGCACCCCGCCAAGCTTCTGCTTGACCTCGTAGACGAACCGGTCGACGTCGTCGCGGTCCCGCACGTCGCAGCGAGAGGCGTGGACGCCGACGCCCATCGCCGCCAGCGCGGTCTCGGTCAGCAGGGCCTGCTCCACGACGTCGCGTCCGGGCAGGTTCACGAAGCAGAAGGCCACGTGGCACCCGAGCTTTCCGAACTCCATTACCACCGCCCGGCCGAGCCCGGTGGCGCCGCCCGTCACCACCGCGACTTTGCCCTTCCACCCTCTGCCGATGGGCTGTAGCTCCGGCTCCTCGAGCGTGGCGCCGTTCGCGTCGGGGGCCTCGTACTCCCACGACGGTCGGTGGCCGAAACCGAAGCTTGGCAAGGGCATGGACCTCGAAGGTACGGCGCGTCAGGGGGTACGGCAAGAAGGGCCGGATCGTGTATCATTGCGTCATGCTTCCAAAGCTCGGCCGGCTCCTGGTCGCCCTCACCGGCGCCGCAGGTCGGGGTCCGCCCCGCACCGTGACGAGACGGCGGGCACTGCTTGGCGCGTGCCTGCCGCGGTCGCGTAAGCAGTGCGCGGAGTACCCGCTGAGCCAGGCCGAGGACGGGACCACGCGGTCGTGTTGACGACGGAGGCCGGACCCCGGACGATCAACAGCCCCCGTCAGGTCCTGTTCGCCAGCCTGGTCGGCACTGCGATCGAGTTCTTCGACTTCTACATCTACGCCACCGCGGCGGTGCTGGTCTTTCCCCGCCTCTTCTTCCCTTCGACCGATCCCGCGGCGGCCACACTCGCCTCCCTGGCGACCTTCGCGATCGCGTTTCTCGCGCGGCCGATCGGATCGGCGCTCTTCGGGCACTTCGG
>DATABZ010000350.1:0-6807 GCA_036259315.1 Gemmatimonadales bacterium
CCCCCCCCCCCCCCCCCCCCCCCGCTTCTCTCTTCCCCTGCCACACCGCCTTTGTGGCGTGCCGTCGCGGCTCTCGGTTCCGGCTCAGGCGACAATCGCCACCCACCACGTGCGGCTCAGCGTTCTTGTCAGTCTCGCGACAACTTGCGCCTGTCTGAAAGCGATTCGGCCGGTAGCGGACGGCGGGGCCTTGGCGGCCGACTCCCCCCCGTCGAGGTTCGGCCGAACTGCTCCGTGGCCTGCCGGACGAACTCGGAGAAGGAGGGCTGCCGGCGCCGCCTCGACGTGACTTGTCGGAGGACGCCCGTCTGATTCACCCGCCATCTGAAGAGCGGCTCGCTCACGCCGAAGTGCTCAGAACCCTCTGTGAGCGCCCCGCCCCGCTCGATCCACCACAAAGCACCGTCGCGAGGTACGAGCAGAGCAGCAGCCTGCCAGTCCGCCTCAGACTCCTGCGCCTCGTCCCAATCACGGCAGCCCCACGGGCCGAGAGCAGCACTCGGCCTGTGCTCCAGCAGGACATGGGAAAGCTCGTGCGCGAGCGAGTTGGCTTGGCGGCCCGGCGGTTGCTGGGGGTTGTACACGATAAGCCGCTTTTTTCCGGCACATACGGTGACCGCGGAGAACCCCGACCGCGAAGAGAGCATGCGCTTGATGCTTCCCTCGGAGTGAACATCCCCCTGAAGATCGGTCAGCGTAAGCACCGGGATCCGCAGCTCGTCAGCGAGCTTGAGGGGGTCGAGGCGATCATGCGCCGAGAGACCCATGCGCGCCCGCAAGCTCAGGGACCGCCGCTCGGCCTCGGCCTTGAACCCGTACCGCAATGAGTCAGCCATCGCGGTTGCTCCTGACCAGTCGCCTGTAAGCGGCCTGAATGATGTCCTCAAGAGCCTCGGCATCCTCTGGACGAATGTTCTTGGCTGAGCGCAGGTAGCTGGAGATCACGGCCATCGGCTCCTGCTCGACGCTCCCGTTGGCGCGCGGTCTGAGGAACTCCTCGACGCTCATGTTCAGCCAACGCAGCAGTGTGGCGAAGGTGTCCGCGTCGGGGCGCCTGCCTTGGGCCATCCGCGTGAACGTCGACGGACTCACCTTGAGCTCCGCAGCCAGTTCGCGCCAGCTGCAGCCTTCGGCGGAACGCTTCTGGTCCACGGCAGCGTACAGCGCACCTGGGTCGATCGTCGCGCTGGGCATGATTCCTCCTGCGTCCGATTATAGAGGCGGTGTTCGAGACTTGCAATGCGGCCTCGGATGGTGTACGGTTCTCGGTGCACCGTTCGACAATCGCAACGCAACTCAAGGAGATCCAGATGCCCACCACGCCCCTCAAGCCCGGTCAACCCGCCCCCCGCTCCGGCCAATACGAACAGCGCGGACCTCGCGGCGGTGCCGGGAAGGAAGTCACCGTCGTGAAGGGGGAGCCACTTCCGCCCACCCCTCGACCGAAGATGAGCTACGTGCTCGTCGATCCCACCAACAACAAGTCCGGCCGGGGCCGGTAGCCCCAGGAGGAAAGCGATGCCAGATTTCTACATCACCTCGGCTCAGCCAAATCCCGCTGGGAAGGACCGTCCTCCCCACGGCGGCGCGTCACAGCGGCAGCTCAACCAGGAGTGGGTCGAGTACCAGAACACCACGCAGAAGACTCTCAGCCTCGACACGCTGCGCTTGTTCCACTACACGTTCGACAACCGGTGCCAGAAGACCGGCGAGAATCAGCTCACATACTTCTGGGGGAGCCTGAGCCCTGGCCACTCCATCCGCGTGCATACAGGCTCTGGTCAGGTTTCCTCGGAGGGCGTTCTCCATCATCTCTACCTGAACCGAGAAAACTACGTCTGGAACAATGCGTGCGGCGACTTCGTCGTCTTGCGCCTCGCCGGGGGCGCGCGCATCGATTGGGCCCACTATGTTCCAAACCCGCCCGAGAGAATCCTGCGCCGCGTGCAGAACACGAATCTCCTCGGGTAGGTGCAGTTGATCTTCGCAGCCTTCGGCCGGGCTACGGCGCCCGGCCACCCGCGGCGCGTCTGGCCGCCCGAGCCGCTCCCTGGAGCGTCCGCGACGCTCGCCCACTCCGTCGTGCCACCACCCGTCCAATGCTCTTCCGCCTGACCGCCCTGGGCGCGTCTGAACCGCCCTCGCAACCGTTCACCGCGGCGCCGGAAAGGGCCGAGGAGCCGCCAGCCGCGACAGCCGATCAGTCGCCCTCGCCCGCGCTCGACACCCTCCCCGCCCTATCCGGCCCCGCCTCCGCACACAGCGGAGTGCAGATCGTCGGCTGCCGCCACCGAACTGCACCTGTGTTGTCCGGGGCTCGAGCATGCGGCGCCGTGACCCGCCCATCGCCGGTGCGCCGATTCTCGCCCCCCTGCGCCGTCTCCTTCGCATTTGCGAACGCGGAACGATGACTGGTAGCCTCCCCACATGCTGCTGCTGGCTGGATCCAGGCAGAGCGCGCGTGCGCTCGCCTTAGGGCTTCTCGCACTTGCGCCTTCGGCCTTGACCGAGGGCTCCGACGCCCTGCACGTCGCGGGGCGGGTCGTCGCGCCGCCGGACCGCGGTCTGGCGGGCGCCGAGATCGTCCTGCTGCCGGTAGAGACGGCGTACGACGAGGCAGTCCGCCGCGCCACCGGTCGGGACCTTGAGGCGGTGGCGAGGGTCATCGCCGATCGGAGGGGCCGGTTCGCGCTCGAGGTGCCGGCCCCGGGGATGTGGCGGTTGGTGGCGCGCTCCAAGGGCCGCCTGCCCCTGGTGCGCCACGAGCTGCCGCTGATGGACAGCGTCGAGGCGCCCCCGGCAGAGCTGCCTCGGGACGAGGGAGTGACGGTGACGGTCCTTGGGCCGTTCGGCTCGCCCGTCGCCGGCGCTCAGGTGCGGGTCGTCGACGGGCAGGGAGGTTTGAGCGGCGGCGGCTGGTCGGCGTGGCGTGAGACGGTGACCACCGACTCCGCTTCATCCGGTCCTCTCTCAGGGTGCTCCCGCGGCACGCCCTGCAATCGCACGCGCGCATGTCAGATTAGCGCGTGAGCGAATCTGGGCAGCACTGGCAAGCGGATCCTCTCACGCTCGCCGCCTTCTAACGTCACGAACAGATTAGCCCTACACCGCCCATATAGTGCATCCTGCCGCCCTCGGGCCGACACCACGATTCGCCATACCCGACTTCGAATTCGTTGACCGTCCAAACCTTGTCGATGATGTCGTAAGTGAGCACCGTCCGAAATTTAGCTTGGCCCTCTGGACGGCGCCCTCTTCCCAAAAGCACTGCAGCCTCAGTGGGTGCTGCATCGAAAGTCCCCGTCACCCACCAACTGCGCTCACCGGGCGTCACCTCAGATGACGGCAGCGCTTCTACAACCGTCACGCCACTACTGTCAGCGATTTGCAGAGCGATATAGTCATCCTTGAGCGGCTTCTCCTCCTGGAGTGACAGGAGCTTCTCGGTGGCCTCCAGTTCGAACACGCGGGAGCCGAGCCCTCTCCCACGCCGCAAGGATTGCTCTGGGCGCTCGACGTCTACGAAACCTTGAGCCTCCAGCAAACCAATAAACTCCTCGTATTCAGCTGGGTACTTCCTGTCATAGTCGTTGCCGTAACCGTTAGCGATCTTCGCGTCAATCGTAATACTGCCCAATGGCACCCATATTGAAAATACGTCCTGAAGTTCGGCCTCTACGGCTTCGCGCGCGCCCTGGCTCTCTGGGCCAGGAGAATCACTGCAACCAACAAAGGCGAAGCAAAAGCACAGCGCGCCGATTCTCATTCTGGCAAGTTTGAATGTCTTCATGGTCGATCCTCCCGTGCGACTCACCGTCAGCTATGCGGAGCGGACTGCGGGCATGGCCACATCCCGCCGTTGGAGCTGTTCCCCTATGCTGGCGCTGAGAGTAGCGAAGAGTCAAGTGGCTCGCAGAGCTGTTATCAACTCTCGTGCACCGTCCTCGCCACGAACAGCCCCTCCACCACCACCCCCGAAAATCGCCTCTCGAGGATTCGCCGCGCCGCCACGAAGTGCGCACCGGCCGTGACGACGTCGTCGAATACGACCACCCGCTCCGGCGCCGGCTCGGCGACGCTCTCGTCGACCTCCATCAGCTCGACCAGCTCGCCGGGCGCCAACCGCGACGCGCTCCTCGACGCCGCCGGATAGCTCTCCGTCGTCACCAGCAGCTCGCGAACCTCCAGCTCGACCTCCAGCCCCACCCGACGCAGCAGCTGCACCAACCGATTGTCGTAGCCCGCCTCGTCCCGATGCACCGACGGCGGCATCGGCACAAACACCTGACCTTGCCACTGCGCATCGAGGACGTCGACCAGCTCCCTCCCCAGCTGCTCGATCGCCTGCCCCTTCCAGTAGAGCTCCCCCGGCGAAGCATCCGGCCTCTTCTTCAGGTTCGAGATCAGGTTGTTCGTTTCGCTGCCACCAAATCCCACCCCGGGCGTGTACTCCCGCAGGAAGTAGCACTCGTCGCCCTCGCCGAGCCAATAGTGCTGCTCCCGCAGCAGCTCGTCAATCCGAGTGAGCCGAACCGCCACCGAGCCGCTCCCGGATCTCCTCGTAGCTCGCCACCCGCACCGCCCCCTGGCCCTCGAGCCGCGCCGGCCACTCGAGCCCGGCCGCAAAGCAGCTCTCGAGCACGAACAACTTGCGCCCCTGACCCAGCGCCGCCCGCGCCTGGATGAGCGTCCCCGACGTCTTGCCGGCCTCGACGATCACCGTCGCCTCGGTCAGCGCCGACATCGTGACGTTGCGCTCCGGAAACCAGCCGCGGTTTGCCCGCCAGTCCTGCTGGTGGTAGCGCCACACCGGGACCTGCGAGACGACCAGGTGGTCGGCCGCGATCCGCCGCTGGAGCTCGCGGTTCTCCCGCGGGTAGGTCTCCGACAGCGGCGTCCCGATCACCGCAATCGTCACCCCACCCGCCTCGAGGGCCGACTCATGGGCCGCCGTGTCGATCCCCGCCGCCATCCCGGACACCACCGCGAACCCGTCGCCGACCAGCGCCCGAGCCAGCTTCGCCGCCCGCCGCCTCCCCGCCTCGCTGGCCTTCCGCGTCCCGACGACCGCCACCGACCGCTGCTCGACGTAGCTCCACCAGCCCTGGAAGGTCAGCAGCTCGACCGGGTGCCGCGCCTCGCGCAGCTTCGCCGGGTACTCCCCGGCCCGATGCACCCGCACCCCGAACCGCTCGACGCCCTTCTCGCGCAGCAGCGCCACCACCCGCTCCGCCATCGCCCGCGCCTCGTCCTCCGGCACCAGGTCGCTCGGCAGCGCCTCCGGCTGCGCCCGGAAGAGGTCCGCTATCCGCCTGACGGTCATCCCCTCCCGCATCCACAGTGCCTCGTACGCCCCCAGCTCGAGGTACGGCGACACCACCCGCCCCACCCCGGCGGACTCGTCGTAGCTCAGGCGCTGCTGCGTCGACACGGGGTCATTCTAGAGGGAGAGGCGGCGGCGCCCACCCGGAGGCAATATCCCACCTTCGTCGACCTCCCGCTTCCCTGCGGGTGAACGCAGGGGCGCGGGAGGCGCGGCGACCCGCGAAGATCGAATCGGCCAACCTGCCTAACCCGTACCTGCTCGCACCCTCCGCGCTCCCCCAGCCCGACGCCCCGCCGCCGGCGCCGGAGCCGGCTTGAGCCCTTCGTCGACCAGCGACCAGATCATCGCGCTGAGCGCCAGCACGATCAGCAGGAGCAGCGCCACGTAGAGCTGGAAATCCCAACCCTCCAGCGCCCAGGCGAGCTCCTCGATCCACTCTGGTGCGAGCTTCCCGAGCGTTGTGAGGAGCCCGATCAGTCCCGTCGCCACCGCGGCGAAGATCTTGATGCTGAGCCTCGCGGCAACCCGGAACGCGACGAAGAGATAGGCGAGCAGCGCCACGACGACCAGGAACTGGAAGATCGGGTACTCCGCAATCTGCAGCGAGAAGAAGTGCAGATACCACTCCGAATACAGCCGCAGCGGGAACCACACCATCATCAGGCCGACCGTCAGGAGCATCCAGTCGTAGGCCGTCGCTCGCCAGTCGTTTCGGAACTGCACGAGGAGCCAGCAGTACCAGAAGAGCACCGCGGCGAAGAGAGCCACGAACGCATTGAGTCCGAAGGCGACGAACGCCGCCGGCGAGCCGAACGCGATCAGCGAAGAGAGTGAGTCGATCCTCGGCCACCTTGCCAGGTACACCTCCCGCGCCGACTTGATCACCGCAGCGAGCTCGACTTTTCGTGCCGCTCGCTCGTCCCCAGTCGCCGTCTCCACCAGCGCAACCGCGTCTCGCACCTGGTTGCGGAGCTGCGTCTCGTGGACCAGAACGGGTAGAGGACTCTCGTACCTGATCGGCGATGACATCTGTCCGTTCAGATCCAGGACTGCGACCCTCAACCCGAGCCCGATCAGCAGCACGAACACCGCCATCGACACAACGCGTTTGACCTTCGTGAACCGCCGCAGCGGCTTCAGATCCAGCTTCGCCGCCAGGATCCCCGCCACGAACGGCACGACGAGCGCCAAGAAGACGGTGAATCCGGGATCATTTTGGATCCAGCGCCGCGACTCCTCCCAGGGCTGATCGCCCAATATCACCGCGATTGGGTAGGTCATTCCGACCGCGAAGAAGATCCCCGCGACCACCCAAAACTTCCGCTTCGCCGTTATTGCCTCACTCCTTTCTCGACCTCATCGCGACGTGCTCGCGCCTGCTGGCACCAATCCTCAGATCCCACCACCACCTCCACCCCCTCCACCGAAGCTCCCGCCCCCGAAACCGCCCGAAGTCATCCGCCCCACCTCCGCCGCCTCCG
>DATABZ010000351.1:0-35764 GCA_036259315.1 Gemmatimonadales bacterium
TTTCGCGCCCGCTGATTGGCCTCCGATCCACCAGGGTCGCCGCGACCGGCGCGCCCTCCTGGAGGCGCTCCTGCCCTCCAACCACCACCTGCTCGCCCGCCTCGACGCCGCTCCGTGCCTCTACGAAACCGGGGGTGCGAACCCCCAGCTCCACCTGCCGGCGGGTGGCCTTTCCGTCGAGCACGACCCACACGTAGTTGGTGCCCTGGATCGGGAGCACCGCGTCCTCGGCGATCACCACGGCACTGGGCCGTACCTCGGTGGTGAGGCGCACCTCGATGAACATGCCTGGCTGGAGCTCGCGCCGCGGGTTCGGCACCTGCGCCTTGACCGTGATCGTCCGACCCGGCAGCTGGACCACGGGGTCCACGAAGTCCACCCGACCCGTGAAATCCCTCCCCGGCAGGGCCGCCACCCGGAAGGTGACCTCCTGCCCCACCTTCAGCTCCTCGGCATAGCGCTCCGGCACCTGGAACACGGCGCGCTGCGGCGAGACGGTCTGGAGGGTCAACAGGCCGGTGGAAGTCGTGACGTAGTCGCCGAGACTCACGAGCCGCCGTCCGGTGACGCCCGAAAACGGGGCCCGGACGGTGGTGCGGTCGAGTCGGACCTTCAGCAGTTGATGCTGCGCCTCGGTGCTGCGCGCGGTGGCCTCCGCCCGCTCCAGCTCCGATTGGCTGGAGGCCTTCTGCGCCAGCAGCTCGCGGGTACGGGTGAGCGACTGGCGGGTGAGATGGCGTTCCGCTTCAGCCCGGGCGCCCTCGGCCCTGAGCTCGGCGTCGTCCACTTTGAAGAGCGGCTGCCCGCGGGACACCGAGGCGCCCTCTCGGACCAGGATGGCCGCGATCCGGCCTTCGATCTCGGGACGGAGCTCGACCGAGTGGATGGCCTCGATCTGACCTGTCGCGAGAATGGCGTCCACCACAGTATCGGCGTCGGCGGCCACCACTTCAACGGGCATGGCAGGAGGACCGCCGGCGCCCGCGGGCGCGTCGCCCCCGCCGGGAGACCCGTCGGCGCGGCTGCACGCCGCGATTCCCAGGATCAGGACGGCGAATATGCGTGTCACGGTGCATCCTTGTTCGAGAAGAGTCTGCGGCCGAGGATCGCTTCCAGCCGGGCGAGCGCCAGACGGGTCTCGTACCGCGCCTCGACCAGATCCGCCTCCGCTTGCGCGAGGCTGACCTGCGCGTCGAGCAGATCGAGGATGGTGGTCGCGCCGGCGCGGTAGCGCATCTCCTGCATCCGGTAGTTCTCCCGGCCCACCTGCACCCCGATGGCCGCGAGCCGGACGGCCGCCTGGCTGGTCCGATAGCCCTCGTACGCGTCGGTGACGTCGCGCCGCACCACTCGCTCGAGGTCCTCGCGGATGGTCCGGGCCACGTCGCGCGCGACCCGCGCCCGGGTGGCCTCGATCTCCCGCTGCCCGTTGTTCCACAGCGGGAAGGAGAGGCTGAACGTCACCGAGTTCACCTTCGCCGCGCCGGGGAAGATTTCGGTGTCGTACCGCTGGTGCACCGCGCCGATGGCCAGGGTCGGGAAGTAGTCGCTGCGCTGGGACCGGAGATCGGCCTCCGCGGCCCGCTCCTCGGCGCGCGCCGCCTGGTACTGAGGGCCTTGGTCCAGCGCGAGGCTCAGGGCCTGCGCCAGCGCGATCGGCAGGTCCGGCGCGGGGGCCGTGTCGAGCGGCTCCGCATCCACCGCGCCTTCGGCGCCGATCCGCCGGCCGAGCTCCAACTGCGCGGTCCGGAGCGTGTTGCGCTGCCGGAGCAGCTCCACCTCCGCGCGGGTCAGCTCCAGCACCAGCTGGAGGGAGTCGGTCTGCACCGCCGCCCCCGAGGCCACGCGTGCGCGAGCCACGGCGAGGCCTTCGCGCGCCCGATTCACGCGCTCGCGGCCCACCCGGCTCAGCTCCTGGCTCACCAGCACGTCGTAGTAGCTGGATTCCGTCTCCAGCGCGGCCTGGAAGCGCTGCTCCAGCTCCCCGGCCTCGGCGCTCTCGAGCTCGGCGCGGGTGCGGCCAAGCTCGGCGAACTTCCGCAGGCTGAAGACCTCGTAATCGGCGCGGGCCGAGCCCACCACCAGGGTGCTGGTCGGATTGGCCGGGTCCGAAGGGTTGAAGAACTCCGTGGAGTACTTGGTCTCATCCAGACCCAGCGACACCGAGGGCACGAAGAACGCCAGCATCGCGGCCCGGCGGCCCCACTCCGCGTTCTCGATCTCCCCGAGCGCCTGCACGTAGTCGGGATCCATCCGAGCCGAGCGGCGGATCGCCTCGTGCAGGCTGACGCGTGGCACCGTGTCGCCGGTCGGCACCGAGTCCGCCGCCGCGCCGGGCACGGCGACCTGGACTGCCAGGAGCGCGGCCGCGATCACTCGGCCTCCACGGCGGCGAGCGAGCGCTGGGGCGCGGACTCCCGCCCGCGCAGGCGCGCCAGCGCTCCGTCGAAGATCAGGTAGACCGCGGGGACCACGTACAAGGTGAGCAGCGTCGAGAACACCAGCCCGCCCACGATCGCATAGCCGAGTGGACGGCGACTGAGCGCGCCTGCGCCCAGCCCCAGAGCGATGGGCAGCGCGCCCATCACGGTCGCCACCGAGGTCATGAGAATCGGCCGAAGCCGGATCCGGCCCGCCTCGAGCGCGGCGTCGAAGGTCGCCATGCCCGCCTCCTTCAGCTGATTGATGTACTCCACCAGCAGGATCGAGTTCTTGGTGACCAAACCGATCAGGAGGATCATCCCGATCTGGCTGTACACGTTGATGGTCGAGCCCGCGAGCTTGAGGGTGAAGATGGCTCCCGTCACCGCGAGCGGCACGGCCAGGAGCACCGTGAACGGGTGCACCAGCGACTCGAACTGGCTGGCGAGCACCATGAACACGACCACGAGCGCCAACACGAAGGCGAAATAGAGCGACGCCCCGCTCTCCTCCAGCTCCCGCGACTCACCGGCGAGCGCGGTGCTGCTCCCCTCGGGCAGCACTTCGTCGGCGATCCTGTTGAGCGAGTCGAGCGCCGCGCCCAGGGTGAAGCCGGGCGCGAGCCCGGCGGTCAGAGTGGCGGAGCGCACCCGGTTGAAGTGGGCCAGCTCGCGGGGCCCGACGCCCTCGTCCACCGCGGCGAGCGCCTCGAGCTTCACCAGCTCCCCGCCCCGTCCGCGCAGGTAGAGTCCGGTCATGTCGCTGGGTGTCGCACGGGCCCGGGGGTCGAGTTGCACGATCACGTCGTACTGCTTGTTGGCGCGGGTGAACGTGCTCACCTCGCGCCCGCCGAGGAGTACCTGGAGCGTCGTCGCCACGTCGCCCACGGGCACCCCGAGGTCCTCGGCACGGTTGCGGTCGAAGCGCACGGTGAGCTGCGGCTTGTTGACCCGGAGGTCGCTGTCCACGTTGATCAGTCCGGGCACCTGGCGGGCGCGGGCCAGCAGGGAATCGTTGCCGCGGGTCAGCGCCTCGAAGTCGGGGTGCTGGATGACGAAGTTCACCGGGTTGCCAAAGCCGAAGGCCGGCGGCTGGACGGCGAAGGCGAGCACCCCGGGAATGCCGAAGTACTGTCCCTGCACCTCGCCGATGATCTCCTCGGACGACCGCTCCCGCTCCGCCCAGTCCTTCAGGTTGCTGAAGATCATGCCGCGGCTCACGCCCTCACCGATGTTGACGATGCTGAAGTAGCTCTCGATCTCGGGTGTCTTCGACTGGATCGCCTCCGCCCGGCGCTGGTACTCGTCGGTGTACGCCAGCGAGGCGCCCTCCGGGGCGATGATGAAGGAGAAGAACCAGCCGCGGTCCTCGGGCGGCACGAACTCCCGCTCCAGGGTGCGGAAGACGAAGACGGCCCCGACCGTCACCAGGGCGGCGGCGACCACGACCGGCCACCGGTACCGCAGCGCGAGCCTGAGGGTGCGGGAGTAGCCGGAGGCCAGCCGGTTGAACCCGTTCTCCAGGGCGCGGTAGAGCATGCCGTGCCGCTGCGGCACCCGCAGGATCTTGGCGCAGAGCATGGGCGTCAGGGTCAGGGCCACGAAGCCCGAAATGATGACCGACCCCGCGACCGCGATCCCGAACTCGTTGAACAGCCGCCCGGTGGAGCCCTTGAGGAACGCGAGGGGCGTGAAGACCGCCACCAGGGAGATGGTGGTGGCCAGCACGGCGAAGGCGATCTCGCGGGTTCCGTTCACGGCCGCGGTCTCGGGATCCTCGCCCAGCTCCTCCTGGTGCCGGTAGGCGTTCTCCAGCACGATGATCGCATCGTCCACCACGATGCCGATCGCCAGGGTCAGCGCGAGCAGGGTGAAGTTGTTGATCGAGAACCCCAGGAAGTACATGATCGCGAACGCCGCCACGATGGATGTCGGGATCGCGAGCCCGGGGATGATCGTCGCCCGGAGGTTCCGGAGGAACACGAAGATGATCACGACGACCAGGATGGCGGCGATGATCAGGGTCTCCTCCGCCTCCTGGATCGACCGCTTGACGAAGATCGACTGGTCGAATGCGGCGGTGATCTTCACACCGGGCGGGAGCGACTGCTGGATCCGCGGCAGCTCTTCGTAGATGGCGTCGGCCACCGCGATGATGTTGGCCTTGGACTGGCGGATGATGCCGATGGCCACGGCCGGGGTGCCCTTGAAGCGGAGCGCGCTCCGCTCGTCCTCGGGGGCGAGCTCCACCTGCCCGAGGTCCTTGAGCTTGATGAGCACGCCGCCCTCGTTGCTCACCACCAGATTGCCGAACTCCTCCGGCGTCTTGAGCTCCCCGAGCGAGCGCACGGTGAACTCGCGCCGCGCCGACTCGATCCGCCCGGCGGGGACCTCGACGTTGCGGCTCTGGATCGCCTGCTCCACGTCCTGCACGGTGAGTCCTCGGGCCGCCAGTTCCGAGGCGGAGAGCCACACCCGCATCGAGAAGCGCCGCTCGCCGAAGATCCGGGCCTGTCCCACCCCGGGCAGCGTCTGGAGGCGGCTCTTCACCAGCCGGTCGCCGAGGTCGGAGAGCTGGAGCAGGTCGTAGTTCTCCCCCGAAAGCGCCAGCCAGAAGAACGGCTGGGCGTCGGCGTCCTGCTTGGCCACGACCGGCTCCTCCACGTCCTCGGGCAGTCGCCCGCGAATCCGGGCGACCTTGTCGCGGGTGTCCTGGGCCGCGGCCTCGACCTCACGGTCGAGGTTGAACTCGAGCGTGATGTTGCTGATCCCCTCAGCGCTCGAGCTCGTGAGCGTGCGGAGTCCCTCGACCGTGCTCAGCTCCTCCTCGAGGATGTCGGTGACCGCCGATTCCACGACCTGCGGGTTCGCGCCGGGCAGGGCGGTGCTCACCGATACGATCGGCGGGTCCACGTCGGGAAACTCGCGCACCGCGAGCTCGGTGTAGCCGATGGCGCCGAACAGCACCAGCGCGAGGCTGATCATGCTGGCCAGCACGGGGCGCCGGATGGAGGTGTCCGAGAGCTTCATGGTGCGGCCCTTCGCAGCAGTAGTAGCAGCTCATACGTCGAGAGAGGCGAATCGTCCGCCCGGTGGCGGCACGTCGCCCTACGAAACGCCCGGGGTGGAGATTCACCCCGGCTATTACATTGACTCGTCTCCGTCACGACAGCCCACATGGCGCTCAAGCTCTCGTCCAGACAGCAGGCCCAGCTCGCGTATCTGCAGTCCCTGCCGCCGAAGTTCCAGCGGATCCACGCGGTCATCGAGGAGATGGCGGGGTTGCGCGCGGACGACGTGGTGGTCCGCGGGCTGGCGCGCCTGCTCGACGAGATCAAGGGGAATGCGTCAGCTCTCAGCCTGACCGGACTCGCCGAGACGGCCGGCATCATGGCGACCATGACCCGGAGAGGCGGAGGGCTGCAGATGAAGGTGCGGGGGCTGCGGGAGTTGCTGGGAAGCCTCAAGGTCAACTACGAGGGCGCCATGCGCGCGGCGACCACCCCGGAGTCCCCGGCCGAGGATCAGGGCTGACCGGGCCCCTCAGCGGGACGGAGTCCGTCTCCGCCGTGCGAGCACGCTGTCGATGATCGGACCGCACATGAGGACGATCATCGCGTTGACCAGCACACCAATGAGGGCCGACACGAAGGTGAGGGCCCCCAGAATCAAGCTCGCCCCTATGGTGGCGAGGAGTACACCGATCCAGTACATCGAGCGTCCCCGAAGGAGAGCCGGCAAGGTGGAGGCATAGGTTACCCTGGGGCGACGCTTCCCGCAACCCGAACGACTCACACGCTTCCGGGAGAATTTCATGCGATCGATGCTGTCCGCCGCAGCCGTGGCTGCGGCCCTCACTACCCCGCTCGCCGCTCAGGACCATGCCGACGACGCCGATCACGCCGCGCAGGGGGGCGGAAGTGCCCCGGCCGGGTGGACGGTCCGCGCCGATCGGGGCGCTGCGGCAGGCGCCAAGGTCGAGGCGATGGGCAAGGGCCTCCACCTGACACTCGGGCCCGCCATCATCCTGTATCGCGATGACACTCGTGGCAGCGGCCCGTTCCATACCCTGGCGACCTTCACCCAGACCAGGCCCTCCAAGCATGCCGAAGGCTACGGGCTCTTCGTCGGCGGTAAGGGGCTCGATGGGGAAGCGCAGCAGTATCTGTACTTCCTGATCCGCCAGGACGGGAGCTACCTCATCAAGCGGCGGAACGGCGACGAGACGAGCGACGTGTCGAAGGGATGGGTCGAGCATGCCGCGGTGAAGAAGCCCGAGGGCAACGGATCGGTCACCAACCTCCTCGAGATCGACAACAAGCGCGATCCGAGCAGGTTGGCGTTCCTGGTGAACGGGCAGGAGGTGTACGCGACCAACGCCAAGGGCATGGCCCTGGACGGCATCGTCGGGATTCGCGCGAACCACAATCTCGACCTGCACGTCGAGGGATTCGACGTGCACCGCTGAACCGGCGGCTCAGCGGGAGGGAGGGGCGAGCAGCCGCATCAGCTCGACCTGCACGTGCGGCGTGGCGGGAATAGGCGTGAGATCGTGGGCGAGGGCGCGGGCGACGGCCTGGAGCTCGTAGGGCTCGGCGCCCGCGGCGACTCGCAGGCGATCCACCTGGCGAGCGATCATCCTGGCGCGAAGGCCCACGCCTTCGCGGCTACCGGCCGCGTCGCTCGAGGCGTCCACCTCCACCGCCGAGCGGGCGACGGCACTCGCCGCAGCGGTGAGCGCAAGATCTTGCGCCGCGTCGTTTCCCGGGTCCACGCGCAGCAGCGCCACCAGGTCGCCGAAGCGCTTGACGAAGACATTGTCGAGGTCCAGGCCGGGCTCTCCCGAGGGGTAGTGGCAAGCTGCCACGCCGCTCTCAACTCCGCAACTACGGCGAGCTGCACCCGGAACGCGCCGCAGGGTGCGCGCGGCCGCGGATGGTCCGGCGTCCAACCGCACCGTAGATTCGACCATTCATGCCAGAGCCGGGCACCACTTCCGACCGCCACGACCTCCTCGCGGCGGAGCTTGCCGACCAGTACCTGATCGAGGAGGAGCTGGGCCGGGGCGGCAGCGCCACGGTCTACCTGGCCCAGGATCTCCGCCACGGCCGACGGGTGGCGGTGAAGGTGCTCCACTCGGCGCTGGGCGCCGCCCTCGGTGTGGAGCGCTTCCAGCGCGAGATCCACACCCACGCCCGCCTGCAGCATCCCCACATCCTGCCCCTGTTCGACTCCGGAAGCGCGACCGGCAGGCTGTGGTACGCGATGCCGTACGTGGAGGCCGGCTCGCTGCGGGACCGGCTGCGTCGGGTCGGACGCCTGGAGACCGACGCCGCCGTGCAGCTCGCGGTGGAGGTGGCCTCCGCCCTCGCCTACGCTCACCGGCTCGGCATCATTCATCGGGACCTGAAGCCCGAGAACATCATGCTCTCGCCCACCGGCGAGGCGATCCTCGCCGACTTCGGCATCGCGTACGCGCTCGAGCAGCCGGGCGACGCCGCGGACGACACCCCCTCCGGGCCTCGGCTCACCGAAACCGGAGTCACGGTCGGCACACCCGCCTACATGAGCCCCGAGCAGGCGGCGGGAGACGAGGAGCTCACCGGGCGCAGCGACCAGTACGCGCTGGCGGCGGTGATCTACGAGGCGCTCGCGGGCGTCCCTCCGTTCCCCGGGGCGAACGCCCGGGCGATCCTGGCCAAGAAGCTGACGACGGTGCCGCCCTCGCTGCGAGCCGTGCGTCCCGACGTGCCCAGTGCGGTGGACCAGGTGCTCATGCGCGCGCTCGCCCGCCAGCCTGACGAGCGCTACGGCAGCATGGAGGATTTCGCCAGAGCGCTTACGGCGGCCTGGCCGGATGCGGCTACGCCCGTCTCGCTGCCCCGGGTCGCCTCCACGTCGCGCGGGCGCCCGCCGGTCGGTTGGAGGCGGCTGCTCCGGCTGGTTCTCCTGCTGATCGCACTCGCCGCGGGCGGGCTATGGCTCCGGTCGCGGGAGCCGGGCGAGGCTCGCCTGGCCGGTGGCACCGATACGGAGAGCCGCGTGCTGGCGGTGCTTCCCTTCAAGAACCTCGGGGACGCGGGAGACCAGTACTTCGCAGACGGCCTCACCGAGGAGCTGACCAGCCGGCTCGCGGGCCTCGGCGGGCTCAGGGTGATCAGCCGCACGAGCGCCGAGCAGTATCGCGACAGCCCGAAGTCGCTGAGGGAAATCGGCGCCGAGCTCCAGGCCGGGTACGTCCTGGAAGGGAGCGTCCGCTGGGAGCGCGGGGGTAGCGGCCCCGGCAGGGTGCGGGTGACGCCGCGGCTGATCGCCGTCGCCCAGGACAGCCCCCTCTGGAGCGAGGAGTACGAGGTCGAGCTCAACGAGGTCTTCCGGGTTCAGTCGGAGATCGCCGAGCGGGTGACGGCGGCGCTGGACCTCGCCCTCCGGGAGCCGGCGCAGGCATCGTCCGCCGCGACGGAGACCTCGAGCCCGGCGGCGTACGATTTCTATCTCCGCGGGAATGAGTACGCCGCCCGCAGCTACGGCCGGTCCGATGTGGAGGCCGCCGCCGACCTCTACGGAAAGGCGATCGCCCTCGACTCCACCTTCGCACTCGCCTGGGCACGCCTCGCCCGCGCCCATGCGTCCATGTTCTGGTTCTCCCACGATCGGTCGCCGGCCCGAGTCGACTCCGCACGCGCGGCGGTGAACCGCGCGCTCGCGCTCGCGCCCGACCTGCCGGAGACGCGCGTCGCGCGGGGCTACCTCCACTACTGGGTGCTGGGCGACTACCCGCGGGCGCTGGATGAGTTCGAGCTCGCCCTCCGGCAGCAGCCCGGCAATGCCGAGCTGCTGTCGGCCATCGGGTACGTGCAGCGGCGCCGGGGAGCGTGGGACAGCGCACTGGCCCTGTTCGAGGAGGCCGTGCGCTACGACCCGCGCTCCGCGCTGCGCACGCTCGACCTGGCCGACACCTACATGTCCGTGCGCGACTATGCGCAGGCGGAGCGGCGCTTCGAGCGCGCGATCCAGCTGGCGCCGGACTGGGCCGAGCCCTACGCCTACAAGGCGATGCTGTATCTGGCGTGGCAGGGCGACCGCGAGCGCGCCAGGGGGGTGGTGGCCCACGCGCTGACCAGGGTGACCGCCGGCCGCCTGGCCCAGGCGTTGATGATCCCCGACGCCATCTCGGCAGCGCTGCTGACCTCGGACAGCTCGTTCGCCGCCGCGGTGGATGCGATCGAGCCGGCGTCGTTCGACGGCGACAGCGCGCGCTATCATCTGCTGCTCGCCGAGGCCGCGGCGTACCGCGACCTGCCTGCCGCCGAGCGCGCTCACGCCGATACGGCCGTCGCCCTGCTCGAGCGTCAGACGCGCGTGCGACCCGACGACGCGAAGGTCCTGGTGCGGGCCGGGCTGGCGTACGCACGCTCGGGGCGCAGGGATGATGCGGTTCGCGCCGGGCGTCGGGCCGCGACGTTGCTGCCGCCTTCGCGGGACGCGAACTCCGGGCCCTTCATCCTGGCGAAGCTGGCGCAGATCTATACGCTGGTGGGCGAGCACGACCAGGCACTCGAGACGCTGGAGCCGCTCCTCCGGATGCCCGGATGGATCACTCCGGCCCTCCTCCGGAGTGATCCCACCTGGGCGCCGCTCCGCACCCGTCCCCGGTTCAGGCGGCTGGCAGGCTCGTCTTGACGGCTCACCGCTCCGATTCCTACATTGGGTTCATGCGCCCCGAGACCCGTCGAAACCGCAATCCGCTCTCCATCGACCACGCCTTCACGTAGAGGTTCCGGGCCGTAGTACGCGTGACGCACGGCTTTTCAACCCGCCTCGACGTTCGAGGCGGGTTTTTTGTTTTCCCCATCCAGAAGGGAGATACCATGTTGCGACGAACGATGCCGGTTGCCGCCGTGCTGGCTCTGGTCTTCTCGGCAGCAGGGCGGAGTGCGGGGGCACAGGCGACCGTGGCTGCCGACCTGAGTCTGTTCAGCGGCTATGTGTGGCGTGGCATCAGCGTCACCAACCGGCCCGTGGGGCAACCGAGCGCATACGTGGTTTTCCCGGCGGGGAATGCTTCGGCTACCGTCGGCGGCTGGGCCAACGTGGACCTGGGGCGGTACGATGACGGGGACGACTTCAGCCAGAGTGGCGGGGTGTCGAGCTTCAATCTGGCGGAGTTCGATCCGTGGGCCGAGGTGAGCGTGCCCGCCGGTAAGGCGACACTCACCGGCGGAGTGGTGGGATACGTGTTCCCCAACGACGTCGGGGCCACCGACGACCTCAACACCTGGGAGGTGTACGGCAAGGTCGGGCTGGCCGTGCCGCTCAGCCCGAAGCTCGCGGTGTACTACGACGTCGACAAGGTGAACGGAGCCTACATCGAGGGCACCGTCGCCCACACCGTGCCGCTCGGAGCGGTGTCGCTCAACCTCGGCGCCCTGGCCGGGCTGAGCGCGGGGCAGGCCGAGGCGGACGATCCGGACGAGTTGAACAACTTCGCCGAGAACGGCTTCACCCACCTGGACCTGTCGGCCGGGGCGCCGTTCACGGCCGGCATTTTCTCCATCACTCCGGTGGTCCACTTCGTCGTCAACGGCGACGAGATCACCAGGTTCACTTCACCGGGTGACGAGAGCGATGTGAAAGTCTGGGGCGGGTTCACGCTCAGCTGGTCCCGAGCGCTGGGGCGTACGCGGTAGGCGTTTCTGACACTCGGTATGCACGGGGCTCCGCGGAACCCCGTGCATAGCACCTGCCGTGGGATCGTCTACCGCGCCCGCGTGCGCCGGCTCCGCGGCGTGGCCTTCTTCGGTCGGCGCGCGGGGCCGCTCGAGGTCTCAGGCCTGGCTGATTGACGCGTCCCCAGGCTCCCGATGTGCTCCGCCACCTTGGCGATGTCCCGGAAGAAGTCGCGGCGGGCTTCGTCTCGGAACTCACCGGGTGCCCGCAGCACCGAAGAAGGGTGTACCGTGGCGATGACCGGGCCCGCCCACTCCGAGCGGACGACCTCTCCCCGGTGCTGGGTGACCCGAAACGCGCTGCCGAGCAGAGCCTGCGCCGCGGTACTGCCCATCGCGACCACCACCTTCGGCTGCACCAGTCGGATCTCCTCCCGGAGCCACGGATTGCAGGCCCGCACCTGCGCCGCGTTCGGCTTCTTGTGCAGCCGGCGCTTCACCAGTTCCTGGCGTGCGAACTTGAAGTGCTTGACCGCGTTGGTGACGTACACCAGTCCGCGGTCGATCCCGGCCGATTCGAGCGCCTCGTCGAAGAGCCGCCCGGCGGGCCCGACGAACGGGCGGCCGACGCGGTCCTCCTGATCGCCGGGCTGCTCGCCTACGAACATCGCGACTGCGTGGTCGGCGCCTTCCCCGAAGACCGTCTGGGTCGCGTCGAGCCAGAGGTCGCACCCGCGGCAGCCGGCTGCAGCCTCACGAAGCTTCGGCAGGGTCGGGCGCGGGGGGATGAAGTCGGCCGCGGAGCCGGTGACAGTCGCTCGTGCCATGCGGCCAATGTTTCCCCGGTGCACGTCACGTGGCGTGATCCGGCTCACGGTCGTGGGAGGCAATGTGGCAGACGAGGAAAGATTCAGGCCGAGCTCCCTGCGATCTCCCGGAAGGTGTCCTCCAGCCTGGTGAGCAGCTCACCGAGCAGTTTCATCGGAATGCCGAGTGCCGGCTCGATCCGGATGGTGCGCGCCTTGGAGTAGGTGCCGGCCACCAGCACCCCGCGCTTGAAGAGCCCCGCGGCGCAGCGGAAGCCGGTCTCGTCCGTGGGAAACTCCAGCCCGATGAGCAGGCCCTTGCCGTGCACGTCGGTGAGCACCTGCGGGTACTTCCCCTGCAGCGTCGCGAGCTCGCGCAGCAGAAACCGTCCCTTCTCCGCGGCGTGGCCTGGGAGGTCCTCCTCGAGCGTCACCTGGATCGCGGCGATTCCGGCGACACAGGCCATCGGGTTGCCCCCGAAGGTGGTGGAGTGGATGATCGGGTTGGGAACGAGCACCTCCCAGATCTCGGCCGGCGCGATGAAGGCCGAGAGCGGCATGATTCCGCCGCCGAGCGACTTCCCGAGGCACATGATGTCGGGAACGGTGCCGGTGTGGTCCACGCCCCAGAGCGCGCCGGTGCGTCCCATGCCGGTCTGGATCTCGTCGGCGATGAGCAGGGCGCCGAACCGGGTACACAGCTCGCGGGCCCGGGGCAGGTAGTCGTCGGGCGGTACCACGCCCCCCGCCTCACCCTGCACCGGCTCCACCACGAACCCTGCCACCGGCGTCCCGACCTGCTCCGCTTTCGCCAGCTCGGCTTCGAGAGCGTCGGCGTCCCCGTACGGCACGAACCGAACGTCCTGCAGCCCACCCGCGAACGGCTCCCTGAACGACGCCTTGCCCATCAGCGACAGCGAGCCCATGGACTTGCCGTGGAACCCGTTGAGGGTGGAGACGAAGAGGTTTCGCCGGGTGTAGAGCCGCGCGAGCTTGATCGCGCCCTCGATGGCATCGGTGCCGTTGTTGATGAAGAAGGCGTTGGACAGCTCGCCCGGGGTGACCATGGACAGCAGTCGCGCCAGCGCCGCCCGCCACGGCTCCAGCAGCTCCTGGCTGTTGAGCGCCATGCGCTCCATCTGGCCGGCTACCGCCCGCAGGATGCGGGGATGGTTCACCCCCGCGCCGAAGATCCCGTATCCGCCCAGGCAGTCGATGTACTCGCGGCCCAGCAGGTCCTCGAGGATCGAGCCCCGGCCCGACCACTCCAGGGCGGCGAACTGCCCGGCCTCGGTCACGGACTTCCGGTACATGAGAAAGCCTCGGTTCACGTGCCGCTCGTACGCCTCGACCGTTTCGGCGATGAAGGCGTGCTTCTCGTCGGGCGACAGCTCCCGCCCCTCCACCAGCTCGAGGTACCGGCGGGTCAACGCGAGCACCTCGTCGTCAGCCCGGCGGGTCACGCCGACTTGATCTCCGTCCAGATGCGATCCCAGACCGCCGTGTCGCGGCCCAGGTCCACCTGGTACTCCAGGCGTTCGAGCTCCTCCTCCGTGGGGTACGGGATCGGAGCATCGAGCATCCCGACGGCCGCGGCGTTCGGCGTCCCGTAGCCCGTCGCGTTGGAGAGCGCGGCCCCCACCTCGGGTCGAAGGATGTAGTTCATCCACTCGTGCGCCGCGCGCTTGTGGGGGGCGCTTCTGGGCACGCACATGGAGTCGTTGAAGATGGTGCAGCCCTCCTTGGGGATCACATAGGCCAGGTGCGGCTGCTCCACCCTGGCCTGACTGGTATCGCCGTTCCACAGCTGCGAGATCCATACGTCGCCGGAGATCAGCTGGGCCTTGACCGGAGCCGAGATATAGGCCTTCAGATACTGCTTGGCCTGGATGGCATCGGCCTTGGCCTTCGCCAGCTGCCGGGCATCCGTGGAGTTCAGCGAGTGACCGCGGTAGCGGAGGAACGCCCCGATCACCTCGCGGCCGTCGTCCATCATCGTCGTCTTCTCGCGATATGCGGGGTCGTGGAATACGCCCCAGCTGTCCGGCGGGCTGTTCACCTTGTCCGTGCGATAGGCGATGCCGCTGGTGCCCCACTGCCAGGGCACACTGTAGGTATTGCCGGGATCCGCCGGAAGGTCCTGGAAGATCGGGGCGACGTTGCCCCAGTTGGTCAGGTACTTCTTGCTGAGCGGCGCGATCAGGTCGGTCGCGACCAGCACCGGGATGATGTACCCGGAGGGCACGATGACGTCGTAGCCGGTCGCGCCCGCCTGCAGCTTGGCGACCATTTCCTCGTTGCTCTCATAGGTGTCGTAGACCACCCTGACACCGAACTCCTTCTCGAAGTTCGGAACCGTGTCCTCGGCGATGTAATCCGACCAGTTGTAGATGCGGAGCTCGCTCTCGATCTCACCGAGGTCCCCTGCGCCCCCGTCACCGCGCTCACCTCGGTCACCGCCTCCGCAGGCCGTGAGCAGCATGCCGATGGAGCTCAGGCCGACGCCGAGGGCCATCGCGCGGTGGACGAAGTCGCGACGCGAGATGCTTCCCCGCTGCAGCTCCTCCAGGAGCTCCTGAACGCCGGTCGCCTTGCTCATAGTGCTCTTCCTCATGGTCTTCCCCGCGCGAACCGGTCCGCGAGGTAGATCAGCGCGGTCGTCACCAGGAGAATGACGGTGCTGATCGCGTTGATGCTCGGCTCGATGTTCCGTCGGACCATGCCGTAGACAACGATCGGCAGGGTCGAGGAGCCCGGGCCTGAGACGAACGACGTGATGACGAAATCGTCGAAGGACATGGTGAACGCCAGCAGGGCACCGGCCAGAATACCGGGCCAGAGCTGAGGCACGGTCACCTTCCAGAACGTGGTGATCTCGTCGGCCCCGAGCGTCATCGCGGCCTCCTCCAACGACCGGTCCATCCCGTGGAGCCGTGCCAGCACCACGATGACGACGAAGGACAGCGAGAACGCCACGTGCGCGATGACGATCGTGGTGAGGCCGAGGGGAATCTTCACCAGGGCGAACAGGATCAGCAGTGAAATTCCCACCACGATCTCCGGCGTCACGAGCGGCACGTAGAGGAAGCCCTCCAGTGCCCCGCGGCCGCGGAAACGGTGTCTGGCGATCGCGACCGCCACGAGGGTACCGAGCACGGCCGAGATGACCGTGGAGGCGCCGGCGACGACGAGACTCGCCCGCAGCCCGCGGAGAATGTCGGGCCGCTCCAGCAGGCGGGAGTACCAGTCCAGGGTGAATCCGACCCAGCTCGCGGAGAACTTGGACTCGTTGAACGAGAACACCACCAGCACCAGGATCGGGAGGTGGAGGAAGGCATAGACTCCCGCCACGAGAGCCAGCGTCCAGCGGGAGAGGCGGAGGCCCATCTCAGGCGGCCTCGCCCGGGCCCCGGTCCCTCACCCGGAGGTAAATCAGCACCGCCGCCAGCACCAGCACCATGACGATGAAGGAGGCCGCCGAGCCGAACGGCCAGTTGCGTGCGGCGGAGAACTGGTTCTGCACCAGGTTGCCGATCATGACCTGCTTCGCGCCCCCCAGCAGGTCCGCCGTCAGGAACGAGCCGAGCGCCGGGATGAACACCAGCAGGCAGCCGGCCACCACCCCCGGTACTGAGAGCGGCAAAGTGACCCGCCGAAACCGCTCGGCCGGCCGGGCGCCCAGCACCTCGGCGGCCTCCAGCAGCGAGAGCTCGAGCTTCTCCAGCGACGCGTAGATGGGAAGGATCATGAACGGGAGGAAGCCGTACACCAGCCCCGTCATGACCGCGAACGGCGTGTAGAGCAGCGTGACCGGGCTTTCGATCAGTCCGAGTCGCAGCAGCAGGCTGTTGACCAGGCCGGTATCGCGGAGCAGGAAGATCATGGCGAAGGTGCGGACCAGAAAGCTGGTCCAGAACGGCAGCACCACGAGGAAGAGCAGGACGTGCTTCCAGCGCCCGCTGCGCGCGATGGCATACGCCACGGGGTAGCCCAGGACGAGGCAGATGGCCGTGCAGGCGATCGACCAGGTGAAGGTCCGGCGCAGGATGTCGAGGTAGAGTGGGTCGAAGAACCGCAGGTAGTGTTCCAGAGTGAGGCCCGGCTCCACGCCGCCGTAGATCCCCCGCGGCATCAGGCTGTAGGCCAGCATGATGAGGATGGGAACCAGAAAGAACAGCCCCAGCCAGAGGACACCCGGCGCGAGCAACACCCACGCGCGCGTGTGCGGACGCGGGTGGAGCCAGGCCAGCAGCCGCTCCCGCAGCCGCTCCCGCGGAAACGGCACTAGACCTCCTCCAGGATCTGACAGTCCTCGGGCAGCCACGCCACAACCACCTCGTCCCCCCGCTTCCAGGGCAGCGGCTTGATGAGCTGCCCTTCGTTCCGGACCGCCACGGTGACGTCCTCGCTGCCCGGCACCGCAACGATCACATGCATCGTCTCGCCGAGATAGATGACCTCACGGATGGTCCCCGGGACCGCGTTCTCCCCCACCGGCACGGCATCGGGTCGCCACAGGTCCATCCATTCCGGGCGTACGGCGATCCGTAGCGACTTGCCCTCCTGGAGAGTTGGGTGGTCCGGCACGACGAACCGTCCTCCGCCGTCCCGCGCCACCTCCCAGCGTCCGCCGTGGCCTTCGGCGACCTCGCCCACACCTTGATGGCGCCGCAGTGCCGTTCCGGTGAAGAAATTCGACTCGCCGATGAACCGCGCCACGAACCCCGTGCGCGGGTTCTCGTAGATCTCGGCGGGAGTCCCCAGCTGCGCCACCCGCCCCTCGTCCATCACCGCGATGCGGTCGGACATCGTGAGCGCTTCTTCCTGATCGTGGGTGACGTAGACGAAGGTGGTGCCGAGGTGCTTGTTCAACGCCTTCAGCTCGAGCTGCATCTCCTTGCGCAGCTTGAGGTCGATCGCGCCGAGCGGCTCGTCGAGCAGGAGGATCTCGGGCTCGAGCACCAGGGCGCGCGCCAGGGCGACCCGCTGGCGCTGGCCCCCGGAGAGCTGACCCGGCATGCGGCCGGCGAAGGTGTCGGGCTGGAGCCGCACCATCTCGAGCGCCTGCCTCACCCGCTCGCCGATCTCGGCCTTTGGTGTCTTCCGCTGCTCCAGCCCGAAGGCCACGTTCCGCTGCACGGAAAGATGGGGAAAGAGCGCGTAGCTCTGGAACACCATCCCGATTCCACGCTCGTAGGGGCGCTTCCGGTTGACGACTTCGCCCATCAAGCGAACCTCGCCGCCCAGGTCGGGCTGCTCGAAGCCGGCCAGGAGCCGAAGCGTGGTGGTCTTGCCGCAGCCGGAGGGACCCAGGAGAGAGAAGAACTCGCCGCGCCGCACGTCGAACGAGACGTCGTGCACCGCCGTCACGTCGCCGAAGGTCTTGGAGACGCGCGAAAGCTGCACGGCAGGACACTGCTCGCTAAGGGGCTTGTCGAGAGCCGGCAACCGCCTCCTCCAACGCGTCACACATCACGTCCAGACCCTCGTCGAGCACCGCGTCCTCTGCCGTGAGTGGCGCCAGCACGCGGACCACGTTGCCGTAGGTACCGGCCGAGAGCAGGATGAGGCCCCGCCGGAGAGCGGCGCCCAAGAGCCGAGCGGTGAGCGCCTTGTCAGGCGTGCGCGACTCACGGTCCGTGACGAGCTCCATAGCCACCATCGCGCCCAGTCCTCGCACGTCGCCGATGCACGAGTGCCGTCCGGCCCAGCCTTGGAATCGCGAGGCGATCCGCTCACCCGCGGTGCGCGCACGATCCGGAATTCGCTCGCGATCCATTGCGTCCAGCACCGCGAGCGCGGCGACGCAGGCCAGCGGATTGCCGCCGTAGGTCCCGCCGAGACCGCCGGGCTCCGCCGCGTCCATGACGTCCCCCCGGCCGGTGATCGCCGCGAGCGGCAGCCCGCCCGCGAGCGACTTGGCGGTAGTGACGATGTCGGGAACCAGGCCGTAGTGCTCGCACGCGAGCATCGCGCCGGTTCGTCCGAACCCGGTCTGGATCTCGTCGGCCACGAGGAGAATGCCGTGCGCCCTCGCGAACTCGGCGAGCGCGTGGACGTACTCCGCCGGAGCCGGCACGAAGCCGCCCTCGCCCAGCTCCAGCTCGATCACGATGGCCGCAACGGACGCGGGGTCCACCAACCCGGCGAACAGGCGATCGAAGTAGCCGGGCTCGGCCATGCAGCACCCTCTCCGCCCAGCCTCGTCCGACCGTCCGCCCCTCCGCCCGTCCGCCTTTGAACAGCGATAGCAGTACGGATACGGGATGCGGTACACTTCGGGCGCGAACGGCCCGAAGCCCCGCTTGTAGGGAACCACTTTCGAGGTGAGAGCCAGGGCCAGGTTGGTCCGGCCGTGGAAGCCGTGCTCGAAGCAGACGACGGCGGGCCGCCCGGTGTAGGCGCGGGCCACCTTCACGGCGTTCTCCACCGCCTCGGCGCCGCTGTTCACCAGGAAGGTCCGCTTCTCGTGCTCCCCCGGCGCCAGACGATTCAGCCGCTCCGCCAGACTGATATAGGGCTCGTAGGTGGAGACCGGAAAGCAGACGTGCGCGTAGCGGTCGAGCTGCGCCCGCACCGCCTCGACCACGGCCGGATGGCGATGCCCCGTGTTCACCACCCCGATGCCGCCTCCGAAGTCGATCAGCCGGTTGCCGTCGGCGTCGGTGACGAGGGCACCCTCCGCGTGCACCACCGCGATCGGCGTGACGGCGGGCACCCCCCGGGGGACGGCAGCGGCCCGCCGGGCCAGGAGCGCGCGGCTCTTCGGGCCGGGAATCTCGGTCCGGATCTGAATGGCGCCGGCCATTGGGCCTCGAGAGGGTCCGGTTGCGGGAAGCGGAGAAGATAAGATACTTCTTGCCCCCGCTGCCCGCGTGTACCGCCCCGGCGCCGGCCTTGCGCGGCGGCCCACATGTCACGCCCACCCCGAGGTGATTCGGTGAGACCATTCGCGGCGCTCGTCCTCCTCCCCGTCCTCCTCGCTGCCTGCGGTGGGAGCTCCCGCCCGTCACTTCCCGCGCCCGAGGCGGCCGGCACGGTGACCCGCCTCGCCGACGAGTACGTCGAGGCGTTCTTCGAGCGCTCTCCGGAGTCGGCGACCCGGCGCGGCATTCCCGACGCCGACCATGGTGGAGTCGAGGACAACTCCCTCGAGGCACTGGCGACGTGGCGCGCCCGGGAGGACTCGTGGCTGGAGCAGCTCGAGGCGATCGACCCCGATCTGCTCGAGGGCCGGCCGGAGTGGGTGACCTATGGGATTCTCCGCGAGATCCTGGAAGGCGCGCGCGCGGTCAGGGTCTGTCGGCTTGAGCTCTGGCCGGTGAGCTCGGGCCCGTCGGGGTGGCAGGCAGGCTATGCGACCCTGGCTGGACTCCAGCCGGTGGGCACCGAGACGCTGCGGGCCCACGCGGTCGAGCGCATGGAGGGGCTGGCCCGGTACGTCGAGGTCGAGACCGAGAACCTGCGGCAAGGCCTCGGCCAGGGCTACACTGCCCCGCGGGTGATCGTGGAAGGCGTGATCCGTCAGCTCGACGGGCTCCTCGGCACGCCGGTCGACAGCTCTCCGTTCCTGTCGCCCGCACGCCGAGATTCCGCACCCGGCTTCGCCGCCGACCTCGCGCTGGTCATCGAGCGCGAGCTCTATCCCTCGGTTCGTCGCTACCGGGACTACCTGGCTGGTGACTATCTCGCCGCCGCCAGACCGGAGGCGGGCGTCGGCGCCAACCCCCGAGGCGCCGACTGCTATCGGGCCTCGGTACGGCGGTTCAGCACGCTCGACCTCCCGCCGGACGAGGTGTTCGCGGCGGGTGAGCGCGAGATCGAAGCGATTCGCGGGGAGATGCTCGCCCTTGCGCGGCGGAGCTTCGGCACCTCGGACCTTCCGACGCTACTGCAGAGGCTCCGGGAGGATCCCGCTTTCACCTATCGCACCAGGGACGAGCTCGTAGCGGTCTCGACCGCAGCGATCGAGCGGGCTCGTCGCGCGAGCCCCCAGTGGTTCGGGGTGCTCCCCAAGGCCGGACTCGAGATCCGGCAGCACCCTGAGTTTCGCCAGCGCGAGGGTGCGGTGGCCCAGTACAGCGCGGCTGCGGAAGATGGAAGTCGGCCGGGGATCTTCTGGATCTCGACCTACCGCCCGGAATCCATCCCGCGCGCGTACGGGGAAGCCACCGCGTTCCACGAAGGCATCCCCGGCCATCATCTCCAGGTGGCCATCGCGCAGGAGCGAACCGGAGCACACCCGCTCACCCGCTACTTCGGCTTCTCCGGGTTCACCGAGGGCTGGGCGCTCTACAGTGAGGTCCTCGCCGACGAGATGGGGCTGTACTCCGACGAGGTGGCCCGCATGGGGCTGCTCGCCAGCCAAGCCTGGCGGGCCGCACGCCTCGTGCTCGACGCCGGCATCCACTCGCGCGGCTGGACCCGCGACCAGGCGGTCGAGTACCTCGGCCGGACCACCACCATGTCTCCCGTGCAGCTGCAGGGTGAGGTCGACCGCTACATCTCGTGGCCCGGGCAGGCCACGTCCTATATGCTCGGCAACCTGGAGATCCGGAAGCTGCGCGCGGAAGCCGAACGGAGGCTGGGCGAACGGTTCGACATCCGCGAGTTCCACGACCAGGTGTTGGGAAATGGTGGGGTGACGCTGCCGATGCTACGTCGCCAGGTGGAGCGCTGGGTGGAGCGCCGGGCTGACGGTTCTAGCTCTTGATCGCAGGGCGGCGTGCGGTTGCTGCTCGGCTGTGACCGCACAGTGCCGCAGGTCTGCGACGACAACCGGGGTCGCAGATGAACGCAGATAAACGCAGATAAACGCAGATAAATCCGTGCATTACGCTACTCGTGGGTGGGGCGACTTCCGTATTTATCTGGGTTCATCTGCGGCTCATCAAAGCACGAACGAGGTGGCGCCCAGTAGACCACCAACCAACCCGGCAACAACTTACCTTCTCCGCACGGACAGAATGGCAGCCGCGGCAGGTACCCCCGAATGGCCCCCGGGGCTGGACAGTCGGTAGGGGGCGAGAGCTAAGATGCCTATGCGTCCCGCCCCATCGGGGTGCGGGCGTGTTTGCATCCTCCGACCAAGCGGAGGGTCCACTCCTCGCAGCTGACGATCTCCTTGAGCTGCGAGCCCCTATCGGCGGGGGGGCGAGGAGGCCAAGCCTCCAGACCGAGTCCCGCTTCACCCGAAAAGAGGAGTTTGTGAAAGTCCTGATGTTGGGCGCCGGCGCGGTGGGGACCGTGTCCGCCCTCAAATTCGTGCAGCAGGCGACCGTCGAGCAGCTCGTCGTCGCCGACGCGGTGTCCGCCCGCGCCTCCCACCTGGTGGACCGGCTCGCCGATTCGCGCGTCTCGGCACTTGGGCTCGACGCCGCCGATCGAGAGGCCGTGGCCCGCACCATTCGCGACACCGGCAGTACCCTCGTCCTGAATGCCGCCCTGCCCGTCACCAACCTCGAGGTAATGCGCGCCTGCCTCGACGCAGGCTGCGACTACATCGACCTGGCGAGCGGGGGCACCGACACCGACGGGATCCCCAAGCTGGAGGACCAGTTCGCGCTCGACCGTGAGTTCAGGGCCGCGGGCCGGCTCGCGCTCCTCGGCATGGGAGCCGACCCGGGCACCACCAACGTCTACGCCGCCTACGCCGCGAAGCACCTGCTGGACACCGTGACCGAGATCCGGGTCCGTGACGGCGACAACTCCGTGTGCCAGGGGCACGACGGCTTCGTGGCGGCGTTCAGTCCGTGGGTGTTCATCGACGAGTGCCTGTGCAAGGCCGTCTCCTGGCGCGAAGGCCGCTACCATCTGGAGGAGCCGCTCACCGGGCGCGAGCGGTTCGATTTTCCGGAGCTGGGCGCGCTCGACTGCTACTACGTCGACCACGAGGAATCGAAGACCCTCCCCCGGTTCTTTCCCGGGGTCCGCACCGTGGACTTCAAGCTCTGCATGGACGCGGTGACTGTGGAGACCCTGCGGGTCATGAAGCGCCTGGGCCTCTCGGGCAAGAGCCGCGTGCGCGTGGGCGACGCATCGGTCGCGCCCCGCGATCTGGTGGTGTCGCTCCTGCCGCAGCCCAAGGATCTCGCCGGACGCATGCGGGGGAAGACCTGCGTCGGCACACTGGTCCGCGGATCCAGGAATGGAGAGCCACGGGCGTACTACATCTACAACGTGTCGGACCACGAGAGCGCCTACGCGGAGCTCGGCGTCCAGGCGACCGCGTACCAGACCGGTATTCCGCCGGTCGTCGCCGCACGGCTGATCCATGAGCGCGTGTGGCGCGGCGCGGGAGTCATGTCGCCGGAGCAGTTCGATCCGGATCCCTTTCTCGAGCGCCTGGCGAGTGAGGGCATGCCCTGGCATGTCCGGGACGACTCGGTCCGAACCGGCGTGCCGCGGGTGCGGCGCCTGTCGGGCTCGGAAACCGCTGCCGCATAGCACTTCGGCGGGTGTTCACCAGTGAGGCACGGAGACTCAGCAGCACCGGAGGAGCCGATGACCAGTACGGCGACGGCGGCGACCAGGGCCCGCAAGCGCGAGGTCGCCAGGTATCAGATGTACATCGACGGAAAGTTCGTGGACGCTGCGGACGGCGGGGCGTTCGACGTCCACGATCCTTCGACCGAAGATGTGGTGGCCACCTGCCCGGCCGGCGGCGCCGCGGACGTCGAGCGTGCGGCGCAGGCGGCGCGGCGCGCCTTCTACGAGGGGTGGCGCACAGTGAGCGCGCAGGAGCGCGGTCGAATCCTGTTTCGGCTGGCCGAGCGCATTAGGGCGCGGCGGGATGAGCTCGCGAAGCTCGAGACGATCAACTCGGGCAAGCCGATCGTCGAGTCGGAGTTCGACATGGACGACGCGGCCACCTGCTTCGAATACTACGGCGGCCTGGCCACCAAGATCCACGGCGAGGTGCTGCCGGTGCCTGCGGAGGCGGTCGCCATGGCGATGCGGGAGCCGGTCGGCGTCGCGGGGCAGATCATCCCGTGGAACTACCCGCTGCTCATGGCCGCGTGGAAGATCGCGCCGGCGCTCGCGGCCGGGTGCACCGTCGTGCTCAAGCCCGCGGAGCAGACCCCGCTCTCCATTCTCGAGCTGGCGAAGGATTTCGAGGCGGTCGGGCTGCCACCTGGCGTGGTGAACATCGTGACCGGGGACGGCCCGGGCGCTGGCGCGCCGCTGGTGACCCACCCGGCTGTGCGCAAGATCGCCTTCACCGGCAGCGCCGAAGTCGGCAAGACGATCATGCGCAGCGCGGCCGATCAACTCAAGCGGGTCTCCCTCGAGCTGGGCGGGAAGTCGCCCAACATCTTCTTCAGCGACGCCGACTTCGAGAACGCGGTGGACGGGGCCCTGTTCGGCACCTTCATCAATCAGGGCGAGGTGTGCTCCGCCGGCAGCAGAGTGCTGGTGCAGCGGGACATCTACCGGAAGTTCGTGGATGCCGCGGCCGCCAAGGCGAAGACGATCCGCCTGGGTCCCGGCGTGGACCGGGAGACCAAGATGGGGCCCCTGGTGAGCGCCGAGCAGCGGGACAGGGTCGCCGGTTACCTGGAGGTCGGACGGCGCGAGGCGAAAGTCGCCGCCGGCGGCGGCAGGCCGAAGCAGTTCGAGAAGGGCTGGTTCGTGGAGCCGACGATCTTCTACGACGTGGACAACGGCGCGAGGATCGCCCAGGAGGAGATCTTCGGGCCGGTCATGAGCGTCATCCCGTTCGATGATGAGGAGGACGCGATCCGAATCGCCAACGAGTCGCCCTACGGTCTCGCCGCGGCGGTCTGGACTCGCGACATCTTCAAGGCGTTCCGGGTGGTCAAGGCGCTCGAAGCGGGGATCGTGTGGGTGAACCACATGCAGCCGACGTTCGTGGAGGCACCCTGGGGCGGGTACAAGATGAGCGGGTTCGGGCGGGAGCTGGGGCACTGGGGCGTGGAGGAGTACCTGGAGACGAAGCAGGTGTTCATCAACCTGGACGAGAAGCCGATCGGCTGGTACTGACCCACCTGGGTGATCCCTCACGCTTTTCGGGTCCGACGAAGCGCGGTGGGGGGGCTCCGCAGGGGCGCGTTAGAGCGCGTCGCGGAGGAGACCGGGCCGTTTGCCCGGACTCCGTAGCAGAGCGTTCTCCAGCGCACCGGAGGAGCCCCCTCCCCAGGCTCCGCTCACCGCGCTCCGCCCCCCGATGCCGGAGCGCGGTTGCGCCCTCCGTAACCGCCACGTTTGTTACTCCCATGCAGGACACCGTTCCCCCCGCCGAGACCTCCGAGCTGCACGCCGCCTTTCTCCAGGCGATCATCACGCTCGGCCTGGCGGCGCTCTGCTGGTTCATCCACCGGCGGTACCGAAAGCCTTACTTCGCCTGGTGGGCCGCAGCCTGGGGACTCTATGGGGTCCGGATAGCGGCCATCGTGAGCTTTCTGCTCACCGCCGACTGGATCTGGCTCTACTGGCACCAGGTCGTCACCGGCTGGACCGCGCTCGCGCTGCTCTACGCCGCGCTGGTGTTCTCCCGGGGTCTTCGCTGGCGCAACCGCTACCTGGCCCTGGTGCTCTTCCCGCCGGTCTGGTCCTACATCGCCATCTATCGGCTCGACCACTTCCTCTGGGCCGCGGGCCCCGCGGTGCTCTTCCTCAGCCTGGCGACCTTGTGGACCGGGTGGGTCTTCCTCAGGTATCGCCGGCGGGTCGCCTCCAGCGGCGCCACGCTGCTGGCGGCGGCCTTCATGCTCTGGGGTCTGCACCACCTCGACTACCCGTTCCTCCGTGCGCGGGGCGCGTGGAACCCGTGGGGTTACTACCTCGACATCCTGCTCACGCTGGCCGTCGGCACCGGCATTCTGCTCCTGGTGCTGGACGATCTGCGCCGCGGGCTCGGAGCGCTGAGCGATCTCTCGGGCGACCTGCAGCAGGCGGGGCGCCAGCAGGATGTGCTCGATGCGCTGCTCGCCCGTCCGCTCACGCTGCCCGCCGTTCGGGGCAGCGCGCTCTTCCTGGCCGACGATGGCAGACCGCAATTCGTCCGAGGCGCGGGGGTCTACGGCGGCGACGGCGATCCGGCACCGGATGGGACAGCCGGGGACCTGCTGACGCGGGCCCTCGCCACCGGCTTGCCCCAGGTGACCGACGACTGGAAGGATCGCTCGGGCGGCTCCTATCCGTACGCAGCCGTCCTCCCGCTGCTGCGGAACGAGGCCGCCATAGGCGCGCTCGTCCTGGTGGGCGACGCGCGTGATCCGTTCACCGCCCTGGACGACCGCTTCCTCGTCGCTCTCGGCCACCAGGTCGGCGCCGCGCTGGAGAACACCGACCTCTACCGCCGGCTGGAGGCCCGAACCGTCGAGCTGGCCCGACTCTCGGCCCGGATGATCGAGCAGCACGAGGAGGAGCGCCGGCGGCTCTCCCGCGAGCTGCACGACGAGACCGCCCAGGTGTTCTCCGCGGTCCGGATCGAGCTCGGGGTGCTCCGCGATGCGCTTCCCGCGACGCAGACCGCTCGGCTGGATCAGGTGCTCGGGCTGATCGACAAGGGGATCCGGAGCATTCGAAGCGTGACCAACGACCTGCGGCCCTCATTGCTGGATGACCTGGGGCTCCTGCCGGCCCTCCGCTCGCTCGTGACCGAGTTCGGCGAGCGAAGCGGCATGCGGGTAGAGCTCGCGGCTCCGACGTCCCTCCCACCGCTGTCGGCAGAAGCCGAGCTCGCGCTCTTCCGCGCGCTCCAGGAGGCGCTGTCCAACGTGCTGCGGCACGCCGATGCGCGCACGGTGGACGTGGGCATCTCGGTGCAGCGCGAGGGCGTGCTGCTCGAGGTCCGGGACGACGGTCGTGGTCCGCGGAACGGCGCCGGCCCCGAGGAGCTGGAGCTTACCGGGCACATGGGCCTCGCCGGCATGCGTGAGCGGATCGGGGCCCTGGGCGGGACGGTGCGGTTTCAGGGCGCGCCCGGAGCCGGGGCACTCCTCGAGGTTCTCGTGCCGTCAGGCAGGAACGGAGCGTGACCGAGGAGCCCATACGCGTGCTCGTGGTCGACGACCACGCGATCGTCCGGACGGGCATTCGACACGTGCTGGAGAGCGAGCCAGGCTTCGTCGTCGTGGCCGAAGCATCCACCGGGGCAGAGGCGCTCGAGCTGGCGGAGAGCCTCCGCCCCGATGTCGCCGTGCTCGACATCTCCATGCCGGGCGAGTCGGGGCTCCGCGTGGCGGCCGAGCTGCGGCGGCGCTCACCCCAGACCCGGGCGCTGATCCTCAGCATGCACGACAACACCGAGTACGTGCTGGAGAGCCTCCGCGCCGGAGCCCAGGGCTACCTCCTCAAGGACAGCGCGGCCACGGAGCTCCGCGGCGCCGTCCGCGCGGTGCGGCGGGGGGAGTCGTACTTCAGCCCTGCCATCGCGGGACGGCTGAGCGCCGTCGTCCGCGGCGACCCGGCGGAAGCCGCGGCCCGCTCCCTCACCCAGCTCACGGGTCGGGAGCGCCAGGTGCTCGTCGGAGTCGCGCAGGGCCACACCAATCGCGAGATCGCGCTGCAGCTCGGGATCAGTCACCGGACCGTCGAGAGCCACCGCGAGAGCCTGATGCGGAAGCTCGGCGTGCGCACGGTTGCGGGCCTCACGCGGGTCGCGCTGGAGGCGGGGCTCGTCGGGGAGTAGAGCATTATATTGGCACGATGAGCAAGGTGAAGACGGGTATCGTGATGATGAACCTCGGCGGGCCGGCAACCCTGGACGAGGTGGAGCCGTTTCTGCTGGAGCTGTTCGCCGACCGCGAGATCATTCAACTCCCTTTCCAGAAGTGGCTCGGTCCTTTCATCGCCCGGCGCCGCACCCCTCGCGTGAAGGGCCTCTACGCCAACATCGGCGGCGGCTCGCCGATCCTCCGCTACACGCGGCTTCAGGGCCAGGGCATGGTGGAGCGCCTGGACCGGCTGTCTCCGGAGACCGCGCCCCACCAGTTCTACGTCGCGTTCCGCTACGCCAAGCCCAAGAGCGAGGACGCGCTCCGCGCCATGCACGCCGACGGCGTCGAGCGCGCGGTGGCGTTCACCCAGTATCCGCAGTTCTCCTGTAGCACTACCGGATCGAGCTTGAACGAGCTCTGGCGCGCGGCCGGCCGGACCGGCCTGCGGGATGCGTTCCGGTGGAGCATCATCGACCGATGGCCGGTGCACCCCGGGTTCATCGAGGCGATGACGGAGACGGTGCGGGAAGGGCTGGAGGGGTTCGCGCCCGAGGAGCGGGACCACGCGATCCTGCTGTTCAGCGCGCACTCCCTGCCACTGGACGTGATCGATCGCGGAGACGCCTACCCGCAGGAGGTCGGCGCCACGGTGCAGCGCGTGGTCGAGCGTCTCGGCGTGAGCAACCCGTACCTGCTGGCCTACCAGTCGGACGTCGGGCCGGTCCGGTGGCTGGGGCCCAGCACCGAGCAGGTGATCCGACGGCTCGGCGGCCGGGGAGAGAAGCGGGTGCTCGTCATCCCGATCGCCTTCACCAGCGACCACATCGAGACCCTGTCGGAGCTGGATCGGGAGTACGGCGAGGTGGCGCACAAGGCGGGGATCACTCAGTACCGCCGCGCGCCCGCACTGAACGACCGCCCCCGATTTCTCGAGGCGTTGGCCGACATCGTCCGGGAGCACCTGGCCTCGGGCGAAGTCTACAGCAGTCAGTACCCCATGCGCTGCGCGGGGTGCACCAATCCCCAGTGCCGGAACGTGCTGAACCCCGCGGCGCGGGCCACCCGGCGCGCGCGGGGCGATCGGCTCAGGCCGGTGCTCGGCTGATCAGCTCGCTGGGCTGGTCGCTGCGGGCCTGCGCATCCGCGACCTCCCCGCCCTCGCGCACAGCACGGCTGATGGGGTAGAGCACCCGACGCACCAGCCGCTCGGCCATCTCCTTGACCACCTGGCGCTCCCGCTCGCCGAGCTCCCCCAGTTCGGCGAGCGCCATCTCCGCCTCTTCCTGCGCCAGCCGGGCGGCCGTCCGATGGAGCTCCGCCAAACGAGGCGCGGCCGCGCGCGCCCGCAGGGAGATCTCGAGACGTCCGAGTTCCTCCTCCAGAATGCGCTGGGCATGGGCGATGGTCGGCGAGGTGAAGCCGTCCACGGGGCAGCGGAGCCGCTGAAGGTCGTCGAGATCGAAGAGCCGGACGCCGCGAACATGGCGGGCGGCCGGGTCGACGTTGCGGGGCACGGAGAGATCGAACACCGCGAGCTCGCGTCCGTCGCTGCCAAGGGCTTCCGCGAGCCGCGCGGCCTCGAGCAGGGGCGTGCCGGCAGAAGTGCCGACGAAGACCACGTCCGAGGTGGCGAGGAGGGCATCCAGCGCCTCCCACTCGTCCGTGACGACACCGAAGGCCGAGGCGAGCGGGGCCGCCCGCTCCAGGCGACGGCTCACCAGCGCCGTTCCTGCGGTGCGCCCGCGCAGCGCCTTGAGCACGGCTTCGGCGACTTCTCCAGCGCCGAGCACCAGCGCGCGGGCCTCACCCAGATTTAGCGTGGAAGCCGCCACATCGACCGCCGCGGAGCCGACCGAGGCCGGATGGCGCCCGAGCGGGGTCTCCCGCCGGACGCGCCGCCCCGCCACCAGTGCGGCGGATACCACGGTATCGATCAGGCGGTTGGTCGTCCCCGCCTCCCGGGCGGCGTCGTACGCCCGGCGGACCTGCCCCAGCACCTCGGCCTCGCCGAGGATCTGGGAGTCGAGCCCCGCGGTGACGTCGAACAGGTGGCGGACGGCCTGCTCGCCATCGAGACGCAGCAGCATCTCGCCGATGGAGACGCCGCGGCTCAGGGCGAAATCCCGGAACCAGGCCTCCAGATCGGGCCCTCCGGTCCAGTAGATCTCGCAACGATTGCAGGTGGAGAGGAGAAGTGCGGTACTGCCTGCTGCAGCCTGCCCCTGGAGCCAGGCCGCGACTTCGGCTGGGCTGAAGGCGAGCTGCTCCCGGAGTTGGATCCCTGCTGTATGGTGGCTCAGGCCAACGACATGGAAGGCTAGATCCCGGAGCATACCGGTAGGTTACGCCGTCCGGGGCGGCCGGGCAATCCGGACATGCCCCGGAACGGGCTCCGTACGACTACGGAGTACGGAGCCCGACTGGGATCGATCAGGCGGTACGGACCGGGATCTCCCGCGGCCGAGCCCGCTCGACCTTCGGCACCACGACGGTCAGGACCCCATTCAGATACTCGGCCGAGATCTTGTCGCCGTCCACGGTGCTGGGCAGCACGAATGCGCGCTCGAACGTGCCGTAGCTGCGCTCATAGCGGTGCACCCGCTCGCTGCGCTCCTCGGCCTCCTGCTTCTTCTCCCCACGGATGGTCAGGAGGTTGTTCTCCAGCGAGAGCTTCACGTCGTCGGGCTTCACGCCGGGCAGCTCCGCGACGATCTTCACGGCCTCCTTGTCCTCGAACACGTCACAGGCCGGGTACCAGGACGAGGTGATCGAGCCGCTCTCGTCCTGCTGGAAGGGCCAGTTGCCGAAGGCCTCGTCCAGCACGTTGTTGAGCCGGCGAAGGGTGTGGAAGTTTTCGAAGGGCCGGCGAGTGGTCATCAGTGCCATCGTTCGCCTCCAAGCGACAGAGGTTGTACGGGTTACCGGGCCGCCGCGGCGGCGGCCTCGCGGCCGACCCTAAAGCAGTCCGCGTGCCGGTTTTAGGACCTCGAAACTTGCCAAAATGACCGACGCGGCCGCCTGGAGGGTTGCCGGTTCGGCGGGCAGCCGGGAGATTTCTGCCATGTCGAACCCACTGCGATACCGAATGACCATCGCCGTCCTCGCCCTAGTCGCGGCCCTGGTCGCCCTGTATCTCCACCTCTGGAAGCTGGGCTTGGTGGGGGCGCTCTCCTGCACCGCGAACCAGGGGTGCGAGGTGGCGATGACGAGCCAGTGGGGGTCATTTCTGGGGGGGGATGGCGCGCTGATCGGGGCGGTGGGCTACACCCTGATACTGGGAGTGGCCCTCTGGGGCGCCCAGCCGGCGCGGGCCGCTGCGGCCACGCCGACCCTGCTGCTGCTGGCGCTCATCGTGCCGGCGGTACTGTTTACCGTCCGGCTCAAGTGGGCCGAGTGGGTGCAGCTGAAGACCTTCTGCCCCTGGTGCTTCGAGAGCACGGTCACGATCGTCGCCTGCCTGGCCCTGGCCGTGTTGGACCTGCGCCGGGTACGTCGGGCCGGCGCCGACACGCTGGCTACCTCGCCGCCGCCCGCATCCGCTCCTCGTACAGCCCGATGAGCCGTTCCACCTGATCGGTTGCCTGCCGGGCTTCCTCGGCGCTGGCATCGGGTGGAGAGCCCGGCCCGCCACCGAACTCCCGCATCACCGAGTCGCTGAGCTCACCGAAGTACCCGCTGTCCGTCACCCCCACCCGGTTCAGGTCGGACTCCATGGCGTTGATCAACGTGCCGACTCCGTTCCTGAAGGCGGTGAGATTCCCTTCCGTTATGGCTTCGGGCTCCCGGATCTGGGCGATCTGCGCGCGAATGGCGGGAATGAGCCGGGGAGCCTCGAACTCGACGCCGGCCTCATCATCCTGTAGCTCGGCACTGCCGGTCCTCGCGGCTACGTCCGGCGGGCCGGTCTCGGGGACGCCGGATCTACTCTCGCGACACGCGAGGGCGAGGAGCAGCAGGAGCCAGCGGGCAGACAGGTACATGGATCCTCCGCGAAGGGACCATCCGAAGTAACCACCGGCCGCCGCGACGTTCGGTGTCGCCGCTCACGCCTGCTACGAGTGTTGCTGATGCCATTCCCGGCTGTCTTGAACCACAGAGGACCCTAGGGGCCCCAGCCACGCAGCCCATTCACCACCTAGGCACGAAGGGCACGAAGTTCACGAAGAAAGACAAGAAGACAAAAAGAAAAGAATCTCTTTGTGGACCGCGATGCCGCGGGTGATTCGGCATCCTTCGTGTCCTTCGTGCCTTCGTGGTGAATGGGCTGGGGGGGTGGGCCCTCAGAAGTGGAGCGGGGCTCGAGGCTCGCCCTTTGCAGCCTTGTGGTAAACGGCCAGCGCGGGGCAGGCCGCATTAGCGCCCGAAGATCCGCCCCAGGAGCCCGGGTGAATGCGCAGCCTCAAGGGCATGCGCCATCTCCCTCATGGACCCGAACCGCTGGGTCGGGTCCATGGCGAGTGCCTGACTGATCACGGCTTCCACCCGGGCCGGGACGTCGGGTTTCACCTGCCGGAGCTTGATGGGCTGACCGCGGAGCCGGGCGATCATGGTCTCCTGGGCGGACTTCCCCGGGAACGGCAGCTGTCCGCTGAAGAGCTCGAAGGCGAGAACCCCCAGGGCATACACGTCGCTCCGGCCGTCCAGCGGCTTGCCCCGGATCTGTTCCGGGCTCATGAACTCGGGCGTTCCGAGCACGATGCCGGTGGCGGTGAGCTTGGCCAGCTCGGGCCCCGCCCGGCGCTCCTTGGCCAACCCGAAATCCATCACGACAGCGGTGAACTCCTGCTGCGCTCCCGAGTCGGTGCCGGGCACGGGAACCAGCATGACGTTCTCGGGCTTGAGGTCGCGGTGGATGATCTGGAGCTCGTGCGCGTGCTGGAGCCCGTGGCACATCTGGATGAGGAGCGGTACGCCCTCGGCCGTGGAGATCGGCCCCCGCCGCGCCTCGTGCTCGCTGAGCGGCTCGCCCTCTAGGAACGGCATGACGAGGTACATCAGCCGGTCGGGCGTCTCGCCGAGACGGAGGATAGGGCAGACGTTGGGATGATCGAGCCGCATGGCGATGGTCGCCTCGCGGCGCAGCCGCTCCACGGACGCGGGGTCGCGGGATAGGCGAGGGAGCAGGATCTTGAGCGCGACGATACGCCCGGTCTCGATCTCCTCGGCGCGGTAGACGTAGGACATGCCACCCTCGCCGAGCCGCGCGCCCACCCGGTACCGACCGTCGAGGATCTGGCCGGAGAGCGTCGTGAGCGGGTTGGCAGCCGGCGACGGGCCCTGGACGGCGGCGTCGGCCGCGGGCTCGGGGCCGGCGAAATCGGAGACCCGCGGCAGCGGCGTTCGGCCACCCGCCACGCTTCGCTCCCCCGCCTCCTCCACCAGCAACGAGCCGTCGTGCACGCAGTAGCGCGCCGGCGCCTGGTAGGACTGGTTGCATCGGGGACAGCGCCGGAGGCTCAATCCCGGAACCGGTTTCGGCCGTCCGTCTTGGCCCGGTACAGGTGGGTGTCCGCCAGGCGAAGGAGGGACTCGCCGTCGGTGACCCGCTCATCGGGGAAGGAGGCGATGCCGATGCTGATGGTCACCCGCACGGGGTGGCCCGGCTCCCCGAAGTCGTGAGTCGCGACCCGCCGCAGGACCCGCTCGGCGAAGTTGCGCGACTCGGTGCTGGTGGTCTCCGGCAGGAGGACGACGAACTCCTCGCCACCGTAGCGCGCCACGATGTCCACCGACCGCTGCTCCCGCTTGAGCAGCGCGGAGAGCTGCTTGAGCACGCGGTCGCCCACCAGGTGGCCGTAGGTGTCGTTGATCTGCTTGAAGTTGTCGATGTCGATCATCATGCCCGTGAGCATCGTGGCGTACCGGGCCGCCCGGTCCATCTCCTGCTCCAGCTTCTCCATCAACGCCCGGCGGTTGAAGCAGTTGGTGAGCGGGTCGGTCTCCGCCAGATGCCGCATCTGCTCCTGACCCATGACCGCGTTCTCGAGGTCGTAGGCCTTCTCCAGCGCGGCGACGGCGGCGTTGATCACCTGCTCGGCGAACTGCACGTCCTGCTCGTTGAGCGGCGCATCGCCGGTCGTGGTGCGGAGGAAGAAGACGCCCGCCGGCTGCTGGCGGAGCGAGAACCTGATGGCGATCGCGGAGCGCGCGGGCGGCTCGCGTCCCTCCGACTCCCAGACCGTCCGCACCCCCTGGAAGAGGGGATCGGTGAGCACGTCCCGGACCAGCACCACCTCGCCGGTCGCGAGCGCGTGCTGGATCTCGGGATAGCGGCGCAGATCCACGGCCAGGTTGTGGAGCATCGGGTTCTCGTACGCCGCCACGACGGTCCCGTGGTCGTCGTCGGGGCCGGCGATGATGATGGAGCAGCGGGAGATGTTGAGCCCCTGCGCGACGCGCCGGACCAGGATCTGGTAGATCTCCTCGGGCTTGAGCGAGGCGGTCACCTCCTGGAGGATCTCCATCATCTCCGACCGCGAGCGCGCCTCCGCTCGGGCCTGATTCAACTCCCGCCCCACTCGCAGGTGGGCCTTGACCCGCGCGAGCAGCTCGCGCACCCGGAAAGGCTTGGGAATGAAATCGGAGGCGCCGAGGCCCAGCGAGCGGACGGTGGCCTCTTCCGGCGGCATCGAGGAGATCATGAGGACCGGCAGGTCCTTGAACCTGGGGTCCGCCTTCACCCGCTGGAGCAGCTGGAGCCCGTCCACCTTGGGCATCATGATGTCGAGCAGGAGCAGATCGAACTGCTCGGCGCTCAGGTGGTCGAAGAGATGCTCGCCCCCGGGGACGGTGAGCACCTCGTAGCCGTTCTCCTTGAGGATCCAGGACAGGGTGCGGGACAGTGCCTGGTCGTCGTCGGCGACGAGGATTTTGGGAGCGAGGGTCATTCCGCCAGCCGCTGAAAGAGTTCGGGATCCACGTTGCCGCCGCTGACCACGGCCACGGTGGGTCCCGCGAGACGAACCCGCCCGCCGAGCACCGCCGCGGTGGTCACCGCGCCGGACGGCTCCACCCGGAGCCCCGCTTCGTGGTACAGGAACCGGACGGCGGCCGCGATCTCGTCCTCGGTCACCTGGACCGCCTCGCGCACCACTCGCCGAATGATAGGGAAAGTAAAGCTGCCGATGGATCGGGTGAGGAGTCCGTCGGCCATGCTCTCGGTGCGCTCCAGGGTTCGGGGGGCGCCGGCGGCGAGCGCGGCGGTGAGCTTGGGCGCACCCGCCGGCTCCACCGCGACGATCCGGGCGGATGGCTTGAGCGCCGAGACGGCGACCGTGATCCCGGCCAGCAATCCGCCGCCGCTCACCGGCGACAGGACGGTCTCCACATCAGGTCGCTGCTCCACGAGCTCGAGTCCGATCGTGCCCTGCCCCGCCACGACGTCAGGGTGATCGAATGGGGGGATCATGGTGAGTCCGTCTTCCCGCGCGACCGCCTCGGCGCGCCGCTGCTGCTCGAGAGAACGGACCGCGCCGGCGAAGACCACCTCGCCCCCGTGCCGCCGTACGCCTTCGACCTTTATACGCGGGGTGGACTCGGGCATCACGACGACGGCCCGGAGCCCGAAGGCCCGGGCCGCGTAGGCCACCGCCTGACCATGGTTGCCGCTGGATTGGGTGACCACGCCCCGCGCACCCGCTGCGACGGCGCGGGAGATCGCGTAATAGGCGCCCCGGAGCTTGAAGGCGCCGATGGGCTGGAGCTGCTCGCACTTGAGCGCCACGGGCACGCCCGCCAGCGTGCTGAGCGCAGGCACCTCGACGAGCGGCGTCCGGACGGCCACACCCTCGAGGGTGCGAGCCGCCGCCCGCACGTCCTCGAGGGTGACGGCGGCCGCCGGGTCTGCGGTGAGCGGCATCGGTCGGCCGGCTACTCCTCCGCCGCCGTGGGCGCCACGGCGTCGCCGCCGGCGGCCTCCTCGGCTCCGCCGTCGTCCTCCTTGACCACCCGCGCCACGTCCACCACCGCGTCGCCGGCGTCCAGGTTCATCACCTTCACGCCCTGCGTGTTGCGCCCGATGACCCGAATGCCGTCCACCGGCAGCCGGATGATCACGCCGTGCCGGGTGATCATCATCAGCTCGTCGTCGGGAATGACCTCCTTGAGCGCCACGATGGAGCCCGTCTTGTCGGTCTTCTTGAGGGTGATGATCCCCTTGCCGCCCCGCTTCTGCACCCGGTAATCCGCCAGCTCGGAGCGCTTGCCGAAGCCCTTCTCGCTCACCACCAGCAGCGTGGCGTCGCGGCGGACGACGACCATCCCGATCACCTCGTCGCCCTTCTCCAGCTCGATCCCCTTCACGCCGGTGGTGGCGCGCCCCATCTCCCGGACGTCGCCCTGATGGAAGCGGATGCTCATCCCGTCCTTGGTGGCGAGCACGATGTCGCTGTTCTGATCGCAGACCTGGACGTCGATCAGCTCGTCGCCGTCCTCGACGTTGATGGCGCAGATACCGTTGGAGCGCACGTTCCCGTAGGCGGAGAGCAGGGTCTTCTTCACCGTGCCCTGCCGGGTGGCGAAGATGAGACACTTGTCGTCCGCGAACTCGCGCACGGGCACCAGCGCCGCGATCCGCTCGGTGGGCTTGATGGCGATGCAGTTCACCACCGGCTTGCCCCGTGCCGCGCGCCCCGCCTGCGGAATCTCGTGCACCTTGAGCCAGTAGAGCTGCCCGGTATTGGTGAAGAACAGCAGGTAGTCGTGGGTGCTGGCGACGAACAGGTGCTCGACCCAGTCGTTCTCCTTGAGGTCGGCCCCGTTGAGGCCCCGCCCACCGCGGCGCTGCCGCTTGTAGGTGCTGACCGGGATGCGCTTGATGTAGCCGGTGTGGGAGATGGTGATGACCATGTCCTCTTCGGCAATCAGGTCCTCGACCGTGAACTCGCCCTGGTCGGCCACGATCTCGGTCCGCCGCGCGTCGCCGAACTGGTCGACGACCTCGGCCATCTCCTGCTTGAGGATGCCCATCCGCTTCGGCTTGGAGGCGAGGATGGACTTCAGCTCCTTGATCAGGCCCCGGACCTCCTTGAGTTCGGCCTCCAGCTTCTCGATCTCGAGGCCCGTGAGCTTGGCGAGCCTCATGTTGAGGATCGCGTCGCTCTGCTTCTCGCTGAACCCGAACCGCTTCCGGAGCCGCGCGTCCGCCTCCGGCGTGTCCTCCGAGCCGCGGATGATCTTGATGACCT
>DATABZ010000352.1:0-13009 GCA_036259315.1 Gemmatimonadales bacterium
GGCGTTCTCGGTGACGCGGAGGACCTTGGACTTGACGATCTCTCCTTCGACGATCTGCGCCATGGTGCCCTCGTACATCGAGAGCATCTGCTCGTAATCGGCGTCGGAATATTCTTCGTCGTAGAGGTCCTGCCGGACGCGAAGGCCGGCGGGAGAGGTGATCTGGTGGTCGGTCGAGGGTTGAAGTTGATCGAGCATGCGAGACGTACCATCCCTGGAGTTGTGCGCCGCTTGAGATCCTGCCGCGGGCTGGAGTAACCCTACCGTCGGGGCCGAAGTGCTCCGAGGTAGCCAGGAAGGGTAATGCGGGGGGGAATCCAACGCAAGGTGGCGCAATCATTTGGCGTTGGTGCCGGCCCTGGGATCAGGGCGGCGCCACGGGTCGGGCCTTCGCCTCGAGGTGGCCGGACGGCGGGACCTGCCGGGCCGGGCGCTCCCGGTCCTCCTAGAGCCAGAGGAACGCCGGATGGTCGCGGCCGGTCACCGCCGCGAGCACCCGCTCGTAGACCTTGGGACCACCGTCCCCGTTGGTGAAGGCGACCACGGCTCGCCCGGCGGCGGGCTCGACGATGACGAAGTTGCGGAAGCTGTTGTTGGCCCCCCAGTGCCACAGGACCTCGCCGTTCTCATCCCGCTGGATCCCCCAACCCAACCCCCAGTGCAGCGCGCGGTTGAGCCGCACCTCTGGGGTCACCATGGCCCTGCGGGACGCCTCGGTCAGATCGAGGCCCGGCTCGGGCGGGCGGGCCACCAGCCGAAGGAGGAAGCGGCTGTAATCGCGGGCAGTGGTGAGCAGCGACCCCGCCGCGCTCGGGATCATGTAGAGCGGCAGCACCGGCCAGGCCGGGTTGATCAGCGGCACGGCCCTGGCCGCGTCCTCGTACCGCCACTCGAGCACCGGCTTGCCCCACTCCGTCGCCAGCTCCTCGGCCCGGCGGCCGATCGCCCCCACGACGTCGAGCTCCACACCGGCGGCGTCCCGGCCCACTGCCTTGCGCGTTGCGTACCGTGGCAGCCACACGTAGCTGCTGTCCCTCATCTCAAGCGGGGCCAGGACGTGATCGTGCATGAAGCGCGCGAAGGGACGGTCGGTCAGGGTCTCCACCACGCGCTGGAGATAGAAGTAGGCGTCGCCCGAGTAGCTGAACCCGGTGCCGGGCTCGAAGGCGGGCACCAGGGGGCCCGCCTGGGTCCGCCAGTTGTCCAGGCCCGTCGTGTGGCTCAGCACGTGGCGCGCGGTGACCTTGCGCATCCGAGGGTGCTCCGCCTCGGGGAGCGGGAGGTAGTCGTACAGCGGCCGGTCGAGGTCGATTCGGCCGGCGTCGACCAGGCGGAGGACCGCGTACGCGAAGAGCGGCTTGCCGAGCGAGACGCCCTCGAACACGGTCTCGACGGAGACGCGGGTGCGCGGCGTCTCGGTGGCCTGGCCGAACCCGCGGCTCCAGATCCGGCCGCCCTGCACGACCCCCAGCGCGAGACCGGGCACCTCGGCCAGCTCCAGGAGGCGGGGTAGCGTGCGGAGGAGATCCGAGCTGGGCAGCCAGCGCTCGCCGGAGACCTGGGCGGGGATCGCGGGATGCTGGGACCACGCGCGTCGCGCGGTGAGTGACGCGAGCAGCGCACCCGCAGTGATCACGAATCGGCGGCGGCTCAGAGCGGATTCCAGCATCGGCCCACCACCTCGAGTGGAGTCGAGCACCACCATCGGGGTCTCGCGGATCACCGCTTCCCTACGGGCGCCGCGCGCCGGCGTTTCCGGCGGAACGGTACGCGTCACGCGCATCGACCTGCGAGGCGTCGTTCGCGTAGCGTCGTTGTTGGTAGATACTCGAAACGAGAAAAGCGTTGCGCGGCGAGAGTGTTTCAGTTTCCCTGAAACGTTCTACGGGAGGTAGGCGCCGCTCAGTGGTGTCCGAAAATGGGACGCGCGAGCTCGACGATGAAGCGGACCTGATCGGCGAAGGTCATCGAGGTGGTGTCCAGAGGAACGGCGTCCTCGGCGGCCCGTAGCGGGGCCACCGGCCGGCTCGAGTCCGCCCGATCGCGCGCCGCGAGCGCGGCAGTCTCCACTTCCAGGCGCTGGGCATCGACGGCCGTGCCGCGCTGGTTGATCCGGCGACCGGCTCGAGCTTCGGGAGACGCGGTGAGAAAGATCTTGAGCTCGGCGTCCGGAAAGACCACGGTGCCGATGTCCCGCCCGTCCACCACGACGTCCCGCCCCGCTCGCACCATGGCTCGCAATCGGGAATTGATCCACTCCCGCACCACCGGCACGGCGGAGATGGCGGATACGCGGGCGGTAACCTCCGTCCCTCTGATCTCGACGTCCACCGGCTCGCCTTCGAGATAGGCTGCGAAGCCGGCGCCGTCGGGGTGGAGCACCAGCCCCCGGTCCTCGGCCGCGCGGAGGATCGCCTCGGCACCGACCACCTCGAGCGGGTCCTCTCCCGCCCTGCCGCGGCGTGCGGCCTCGCGGATGCCGACGAGCGTGACCCCACGATACAGCGATCCGGAGTCGAGGTGCGCGAACCCGAGCGCCTCGGCCACGGCGCGCGCCGTGCTGGACTTTCCCGACGCGGAGGGTCCGTCGATGGCCACGACGCCCCCTTTCATCGGACCCTTCGGGCGGCGATCGCACGCAGCGTCTCCGGGAAGCCCGGGAAGCTCACGGCGGCGCAGGCGAGGTCGTCGATCGCGATCCGCGCGCCCGGAAGGGTGCCGAGCACCGCGAACGCCATGGCGATGCGATGGTCACCCGCGGTGCGGACCCGCCCCCGCGGGACGGCTTCCGCCCCCTCCACGTGGAGGTCGTCGCCCCGGACTTCCGCCTTCCCGCCGACCGCGCGGATGTTGCCGGCGATGAGACCGAGCCGGTCGCTTTCCTTGACCCGGAGCTCGCCCACGTCCCGGAAGATCGTCTCGCCCGCGGCGCGGGATGCCAGAACCGCCAGCATCGGGATCTCGTCGATCAGTCCGGGGATCTCGCCGGCCGCCACCTCGGTGCTCCGAAGGTCCGCGGGACGCGCGACGAGGTCCGCCACCGGCTCGCCGAAGCTGGTGTCCCGTGCGTCCAGCTCGACTCCGGCGCCCATTCGCTCCAGCACGCGGAGGAAACCGGTACGCGTGGGGTTCACACCTACGCCCGCCACGCGGAGCTCGCCGGCCTCGGCGAGAACCGCCGCGCCGATCAGAAACGCGGCCGAGGAAGGGTCGCCCGGCACCTGGAGATCGAAGCCCTCGATGCGGCCGCCGGGGCGGAACGCGATCCAGCCGTCCAGCTCGCCGACCTCGTAGCCGAACGCGCGGAGCATGCGCTCGGTATGGTCGCGAGACTTGCCTCCGGGTTCCCGGAGGTCCACGGCCACCTCACCGACCACACCCGCGAGGAGAAGGGCACTCTTGATCTGAGCACTCGAGACCGGCATCTCGTAGCGCAGCGGCCGGAGAGCGCCGCCGCGGACGGTGAGCGGGAGCCCGTCGCCGCGGTGCTCCTCGAACTTCGCCCCCATGACGCTCAGCGGCGCCGTGACGCGCCGCATCGGGCGGCGGCGAAGCGACGCGTCGCCGGTGAGGGTCGCGCGGAAGCGATGCCCGGCGAGGAGGCCGAGCAGAAGACGGGTGGTGGTGCCGGAGTTGCCGCAGTCGAGCGTCCGCTCGGGAGCCCGGAACCGTCCGCGGCCGCGGATGCGGAGCACGTCGCCCTCGCGCAGCGGGGAGATCTCCGCGCCCAGGCGGCGGAGCACGCGGGCACTGGAGCGGGCGTCGAGCGAGGTGAGCGCGCCGCCGACATGACTGACGCCGCGTGCGAGCGCGCCGAGCAGCAGCGCCCGATGCGTAATGCTCTTGTCGCCCGGCGCGCGGACCGTGCCGGCGACGTTCATCGGTCGAGGCCGCGCCGGAACTCGCGGGCGGTCTCGAGATACAGCTCGAGCCGTTCCCGGTCGCCGCGCTGGATCAGCTCCCGCAGCTCCGCGAGGCGGCCCTCCACGCTGGCGAGAGCCTCCTCGATCGGACCGCGGTTCTGCAGCAGGATGTCGATCCACATGTCGGGGCTGCTCGCCGCGAGCCGGGTCGTGTCCCGGGCACCGGTCCCGTACGACACCCCGCCCAGCCGTCGATCGGCGAGACTCTTGGCCAGCGCGTACGCGACAGCCTGGGGCAGATGGCTGGTCCACGCCAACTGGCGGTCGTGGGCGTCGGCTCCGATCAGGATGGGCTGGGCCTCCAGCACCTCCTCCCAGAATCGCATCACCGCCCGCGCGATCCGCGGGCCCTCGTCGGATTGACCCTCGCACACGTAGACCACACACCCGCGCAGACGGTCCGGCCGAGCCGCGGCGAACCCGGAGTCGTGCGTGCCGGCCAGCGGATGGGAGCCCACGAAGCGGTCACCCAGTCCGCAGTCCGCCGCGCGGGCCATCACGGGAGCCTTGACGCTGCAGACGTCCGTCAGAATGGCGCCGGGCTCGAGGCTTCGCCCCAGCCGGCCGATCAGATCGAGCGCAGGACCGGGGGGGACCGCCAGCACGACCAGCTCGGCACCCCGGACCGCTTTCGCGGGGCTTTCCGCGACCTCCGAGACCGCGCAGGCCCGCAGCGCGGCGACGCCTTCGGAGCGCGAGGGGGAGTAGCCCACGACCCGGGCGACGCCCGCAAGGCGAGCCTGCCAGGCGAGCGATCCCCCGATCGCGCCCAGTCCGATCACAGCCACCGAGGATGGGCGCACCGATCAGAAGCCCCTGGAGGTGGATACGTGGCACATCAGATCGCCGGAAGAAGGCGGCTGCGGCCGCCCGTGGTACAGCGAGAGCAGGTCAGCATTGTACCGACATGTCCACCGATTCTCAACGCGAACCGGTGGCGTTTCTCGCGGCACCGACGGGCCGGTGGAGGAGCTGCAGTGACTTGGGACCGGCTGTGCGGAGCGGCGACAGTCGTCGGCGTAAGCTCCTGAGGCGGGCGAGCTTTGTTTGGTGGCACCGGCATCGCCTCTCGACCCACCGGTCGCACCGTGGGGAATGGCGTAAATCTTGCCCTCGGAGCCCGCATCGTGGCGAGAATTCTGGTGATCGAAGACAGCCCGGACAACATGAAGCTGTTCCGGACCTTGCTGGCTCTGAAAGGCCACGAGGTAACGGGCCTGCCGGGTGGCCAGGATCTGCTGGCGACCATCGCAGAGGTCCAGCCGGAACTGGCGCTGATGGACATCCAGTTGCCAGGCAAGGATGGGTTCGCACTGCTGGAGGAGATTCGCCGGTCGCCCCACGCGAATTTACGGGTGCTGGCACTCACCGCGCACGTCATGCCGGGGTACCTGGAGCGGGCATTGCAGGCGGGATTCGACGGATACATCACCAAGCCGATCGACATCCGCGAATTTCCCGAGCTGATCGCACGAGCCCTGTCAGGGGAGGCGGTATCGCAGTGAGGGAGAGGTCCCATACCACGCGCACGGCACGGTAGCGATGACCAAGGATCCTGGAACCGCACCAACCGCCCCGCACTCGTCGCAGAAGCAGGCGCTGCTCGAGGCGTTCGACAACGTGCTCAAGCAGCAGGCCGAGGAGCGCGAGGCCGAGCTGCGCGAGGCGGCCGCCCGCCGGCGTGATCGCCGCCACATCCGGCCCAGCCTGGCGGCCGCCGCGGTCCTCGTCCTCATGCTCTGCTCGTATCTCTACATCGAGCGGCCCGAGTGGATCTTTCCGTCGGCCGCCGCGCCGGAGTCGATAGCGATCCGCGAGGCCAGCCTCCGGATCGGCATGGCGAACGCCGCGCAGCACGTGGAGCGCTATCGGCAGCGCACCGGAAAGTTGCCGTCGTCCCTGGTCGAGGCCGGCACCGGCGTGCAAGGCATGAGCTACGAGCCGGTCGGCTCGGGTGCCTGGCGGCTGGTCGGCACGCACGCGGGCATCGAGCTCACGCTCTCCTCGCAGGACTCGCTCCCCCGCTTTCTCGGCAACAGCTTCGAGGTGATCGCGCGGAGGGCACGATGAGGCGGCGAGGCGGCTTCACCTACATCGAGCTCCTCGTCGTCGTGATCGTCCTCTCCATCCTGGCGGGGCTGGCGGTGCTCAAGTACATGGACCTGAAGCACCGGGCGCTCTCGGCGAGCGCCACGGCTGACCTTCAGGCCGTCCGACTGGCTGCCTACAGCGCCTGGTACGAGAACGGCGTCTGGCCTGCGGAGACCGGCGCCGGTGCGGTGCCGCCGGGCCTGGTGCAGTATCTGCCCTCGGGGTTCTCGTTCTCCAAGCCGGAATACACGCTCGATTGGGACAACTTCGTGCCCCCTGGCGGCGGACCGACCGGCGCGATGCAGCTCGGTGTCGTGGTGACGAGTCCCAGCGCGAGCCTGATGAAGGCGCTACAGAGCAACCTCGGGAGCAAGGCGCCCTTCTTCATCGTGGGCGGGACGCTCACCTTCGTCATCGTCGGGCCGGACGGACGGATTTAGCCGAGTCCTCTCACCCCTCGGCCTCGGCGAGCAGCAGGGCCGCGGGAAGCACTCGGAACAGCCCGGCGACCGGCAGCGCGCCGTCCACGAGGTGGATCGCGTGCCCACTGAGCGCACAGGTCCATCGCGACGGCCAGCCGTCCGGAAGCGGAACGGTCGTACCTTCCCACAGCTCCCGCTCCGTCGGCGGCTGGTCCTTCCTTCCCAGGAAGCGCGGCACGACGGCGACCAGCCGCTCGGCACCCTCTCCACGCCCGAAGGCGATCACCCGAGTCGCACGCCTGCCGGCTGCCTCCAGCGGCAGGTAAATCCTCGAGCAGAACGCGTCGGGACGCCGCTTCCGGGCCAGGAGGGCCGCCCGGATCACGTGGAGCTTGAGCCTGCCGTCCTCCGGCGCGGCGACGAGATCACGCAGGAACTCCTCGCGCGCGTCGGGATCGCCGGCGCACCCCCGCTCCACCTGCTCGAGCAGCTGCTGCCGCCGCTCGAAGTCCACGGGCCGGCGGTTGTCCGGATCCACCAGGGCGAAGTTCCACAGCTCGTCACCCTGGTAGACATCGGGCACGCCCGGTGAGGCGAGGTGGAGCACCGTGCGGGCGAGCGCGTTCCACAAGCCGGGTCGAGCGACCCGGCGGACGAACCGCTCGACGTCGTCGAGCAGGCGTGGTGAGCGGCCGGGGTCGAGCAGGGCCTCGATGTCCGCACGCAGCGCCTCCTCGAACTCCGTGTCCGGATCGGTCCAGGTCGTGCGCAGCTTCGCCTCTCGAACGGCCTTCTCCATGTATCCCGCGAGCCGCTCGCGCAGCACCTCGAGGTCTCCGACGCCCAACGGCTCGAGTGGCCATATCCCGAGGATGGCCTGAAGGAGGTGGTGGACCGTGGCGGTGTCGGGAACGCGGCGACCGCCGACCGTCCGTTTGTACGGCAGGTTGAGCCTGCGCCACAGCTCGAGGCGTTTCGCCCACTCCGCCGGGATCTCACTCAATACGTCGAGCCGCGCGCGCACATCGGCGGTGCGCTTGGTGTCGTGCGTCGTGACCGTGAGGAGGCCGCCCGGCCACCGCTCCGCCCGCTCCGCGTTCGCGGCATGGAACTCCGCGGGCGCCCGGTCGAGGGGCGCCTCGGGACCGCCACCGACTTCGTTGCGCGACAGGAGCGGCGCGTACGCATAGAAGGCGGTGTCCTCGATCCCCTTCGCCGTCGCCGGACCGCTGATCTGCTGGAATCGCTCGACGAAACGCAGCCGGAACTGCTCCAGCTCGGGCGAGCGCATCGGGCCCTCCCGGGCGAGCAGCGCGCTCTCCAACAGGTCGAGCGCCGCCGCGCTGCTCCGCCCGCGCGTGCGGGCGTCGGCCAGCGCTCCTTCGAGGAGGCCGCGGTCCTCGGGGCCGGGGACCGGCGTCCGACCGTCGATGTAGGTCCGGTACACCGGGAGCGCCACGATGGTCTCGACGATGGCCCGGAAGAGCTCCTGCCTGGGTACCACGGGGAGCGGGTGAGCGGGCCCCGCGAGCTTCAGCAGCCGCTCGGCCAGGCGGCGCACGCCCGCGGAGAGTCCGGTCTCCAGCACGAGCCGCTTGCCCTGCCGCGCGATCGCGGGGAACTCCAGCGGCTGGCGGATCGTCCTGCGATAGTCCTCCTCGATCGCGTCGAACCCGACCGGCTCGATGAAGAGGGCCTCCACCTGGTTCAGGAAGTCGTATCCCGTGGTCCCCGATACCGGCCACTCGGAACGCAGGCGCTCCCCGAGGCTCAGGATCTTCTCCACGTAGATGGGCTGCGGCGACCGGCCGGGAAACGCCGCCTCCGCGAGACGCTGGAGGTAGCCCAGCGGATCGAGCAGTCCGTCGGGGTGATCGATCCGGAACCCGTCCACCCACCCGCGGCGCCGCCACTCCAGCGGCAGCGCATGCGTCTGGGCGAACACTTCGGGGTCCTGCATGTGCAGGGCGACGAGGTCGTTCACGTCGAAGAAGCGGCGATAGTTGATCTCCCGGGCGGCGCGCCTCCAGTGCACCAGGCGGTACACCTGGGCGTCGAGCAGCCGGCGGAGCCGCGGAGGGCCCTCCTCGCCCGCGCTGTACGCCTCCGCCGCGTCGGCGACGGCACGGGCGACGTCGGGGACCCGTTGCGCCAGGGCGCCCAGGCGTCCCAGCGCCGACTCGGCCCGCTCCCGGCGGCGAGCGAGCGCCGGGGCGCTGCGGCTGGTTCGCCGAGGCAGGCGGCGCAGCGTTGCGACGATGTCGGCCAGCTCGGTACACGCGGGGTGCTCGTCGGGGAGGGACCGGCGGCAGGAGGCCACCGCACCTTCGAGCACCGGCGCCAGCGTGGAGGGATCCAGGGGAAAATCGTGGTCGAAGTAGCGCACGCGGGGCACGCCGTCGCGGCTCTCGAGCGCTATCTCGCCACGCTCGAGCACCTCGGTGAGGGGGCCGCCGAGGATGGGAAGCAGGACTCGGCTCCGGAGCTCACGCTCGGTGGCACGCCAGTCGATGTCGAACCAACGGGCGAAAGCCGATGCCGCCCCGTTCGCCAGGACGTCGTCCCATGCGGGATTCTCGCTGGAGGCGGCCATGTGGTTGGGGACGATGTCGAGCACGATGCCCATGTCATGCCCCGCAAGCTCGGCGTGCAGCGCCTCCAGATCGGCCTCGGTGCCCAGCTCGGGATCGACCAGGCGCGGATCCACCACGTCGTACCCGTGGGTACTGCCGCGCCGGGACCGCAGCACGGGCGAGCAGTGGAGGTGGCTGATGCCCAACCGGCTCAGGTAGGGGACGAGCGCGCGGGCCGCGGAGAGCGGGAAGCCGGCGTGAAGCTGCAGTCGGTAGGTGGCGCGTATCTCGGGCATACGATCACCGCGGCCGCTCGTGGCGCAGCAGCATCAGGGAGTGCGCCACCAGGCTGACCCTCCCCTGGCGGACCAGGCGCGGCGTGGGGTGCGCCGTGTTGAGGATCTCGACCCATGTGCCCGGCGCCTCCATCGGCGGCAGGGTGAAGGGACGGGAGCGCGCGCCCCCATTGGTGAGGAGCAGGATGGCCTCCCCGAGGAGTCGCCGGCCGCGCTCGTCCACCTCGTCGGTCGCCTCGCCCAGGATCAGCATGCCGAGCACGTGGCTGGTGGGGTCGCCCCAATCCGCCTGGGTCATCTCGGTGCCGTCCGGCCGGAGCCACGTCAGGTCCTTCTGCCCTCCCGGATGGTCCGGCAGGTGGCGGAAGTAGTTCCTCCGCCGGAGCACGGGATTCGCCGCCCGGATCGCGAAGACCGAGCGGGTGAAGGCGAGCAGCTGGCGCTGGAGCGGCGTGAGCTTCCAGTCCACCCAGGTGATCGGCCCGTCCTGGCAGTAGGCGTTGTTGTTGCCCAGCTGGGTTCGGCCGACCTCGTCGCCGTGGGAGATCATGGGCACGCCCTGGGAGAAGGCGAGGGTGGCGATGAAGTTGCGCTTGATCCGCTCCCGCATGCGCACCACGTGGACGGCCTCGGTCGGGCCCTCGGCCCCCCAGTTCCGGCTCATGTTGTCGTCGCTGCCGTCGCGGTTACCCTCGCCGTTCGCCTCGTTGTGCTTCTCCTCGTAGCTGACCAGGTCGTGGAGCGTATAGCCGTCGTGACAGGTGACGAAGTTGATGCTCGCCTGCGGGCTCCGCTGACTGTGCTCGAAGAGATCACTGCTGCCCGCGAGGCGGGAGGCGAAGTCACCCACCTGGCCGGGATCGCCGCGCCAGTACTTTCGGCTCGTGTCGCGGTACTTGCCGTTCCACTCGCCCCAGCCGATCGGAAAGCGGCCCACCTGGTACCCGCCCGGGCCGAGGTCCCACGGCTCCGCGATCAGCTTCACCTTGGAGACGATGGGGTCCTGGCGGACCACGTCGAAGAACTCCGCGAAGGGGCTCACGTCCACGTCGCCGCGGGCCAGCACGGGCGCGAGGTCGAACCGGAAGCCGTCCACATGCATGTCGGCGACCCAGTACCGCAGGCTGTCCATGACCATCTGCATGGTCCGCGAGTGGCGGATGTCGATGGTATTGCCGGTACCGGTCCAGTCGGTGTAGAACCGGCGTTCTTCCTCGAGCCGGTAGTAGGCGGAGTTGTCGATACCCCGGAAGCTCAGGGTGGGGCCCAGGTGATTGCCTTCCGCGGTGTGGTTGTAGACCACGTCGAGGATCACCTCGATCCCGGCGCGGTGAAAGCGCTTCACCATCGACTTGAACTCGGCCACCTGCTGCCCCAGCGCGCCGGTGGCGTAGCGGACGTCCGGGGCGAAGAAACCGATGGTGGCGTAGCCCCAGTAGTTCACCAGACCCATGTCCGCGAGGCGGCGCTCGGTGACGAAGTGGTGCACCGGGAGGAGCTCGATCGCGGTCGCACCCAGTGACACCAGGTGGTCGATGATGGGGTCCGTCGCCAGGCCTAGATAGGTGCCACGGATCTCCTCGGGCACGTCGGGGTGCAGCATCGTCATCCCCTTCACGTGCGCCTCGTAGATCACGGTGCGGTTCCACGGCGTCCGGGGGTGCTTGTCGTCCCCCCAGCTGAAGGCCGACTCGACCACGACGCACTTGGGCAGGCCGCCGGCGCTGTTGGCCGCGTCGGGCACGAGGTCGCGAGTCTCGATCGGCGGCTCCATGGAGTAGCCCGAGAGCGCGTCGCTCCAGCGGATGGTGCCGCTGATCGCCTTGGCATAGGGATCGAGCAGCAGCTTGGCCGGGTTGAACCGGTGTCCCTTCGCCGGCGCGTACGGGCCATGCACCCGGTATCCGTAGAGCTGGCCGGGCCGGACGTCGGGCAGGTAGGCGTGCCAGATCTGATCGGTGCGCTCCCGGAGGCGGATCCGCGACACCTCGTCGGAATCCTCGGGCCGACCGAAGAGACAGAGATCGACCGCGTCGGCGTGCTCCGAGAAAAGCGCGAAGTTGGTGCCCTCGCCGTCCCACGTCGCGCCGAGCGGGGTCGGCGATCCCGGCCAGACTCTCATGCGACTTCGCCGCGGAGCAGCACGCCGGTGTGCGCCGGCATGCGCAGACCACCCTCCGTCAGCTCCGCCCCACCCTGCCCGCCGTAGTCGGGAGCGTCACTGGAGAAGGCGAGGGTCCAGCCGCGCGTCTGGTCCACGGGCACGATCCGCGCCTCGACCGAGAGATTGAACACCGCTTCCAGCACCCTGTCCTCCCGCTCGTAGCGCACCGCCACCCAGCCGGCGGTATCGTCGTGCCGCACCCGCACGTCCGCGGCTGCGGGTCGCAGCGCGGGCTCGGCTCGCCGTAGCCGAAGCAGCTCGCGGTACAGCGCGCGCATGCGTGCGCCGCTGCCCGACTCGCCGCGTTCCCAGCGCGGACGGGACGCCTCGAAGGTCTCCTCCGCCTGGGGATCCGGGACCTCACCGGTCCAGCCGAACGACGCGAACTCCTCGCGCCTGCCCTTCCGGACCGCCTCGACGAGTGCCGGATCGCCATGGCTCACGAAGTAGAGGAACGGGTTGGTCTCGCCGTGCTCCTCGCCCATGAAGAGGAGCGGCACGTAGGGCGAGAGGAGCAGCAGCGCGGCCGCGAGCCGAAGCGCCTCCGGCGTCACCAGGCTCGCGAGCCGCTCGCCGCGGGCGCGGTTGCCGGTCTGGTCGTGGTTCTGGATCGCGACGACGAACCGGTCGGTCGGAACGCCCAGCGCGGGCCGGCCGTGCCGCCGGCGGCGATGTGGCGAGTAGCGCCCGTCGTTCACATAGCGCTGGCGCATGACCTTCGCCACCGCTCCCGGCTCGACGAAGTCGGCGTAGTACCCGCTCCGCTCACCGGTGAGCGCCACGTGCACCGAGTGATGGAAATCGTCGGACCAGTGCGCGTCCATCCCGTAGCCTCCCAGGTCCCGGCTCCTGACCCACTTCGGGTCGTTCGCGTCGATCTCGGCGATCACCAGCGTGCGGCGGCCCAGCGCCTCCCCTTGGGCGTGCACGGCTGCCCCGAGCTCCTCGGCGATGTGCACCGGGCTCAGGTCCACGATGCGATCCACGGCGTCGAGCCGGAGACCATCCAGGTGGTACTCGGTCACCCAGTACACGGCGTTGTCCACGACGTAGCGCCGCACTTCGTCGCTGTCCGGTCCGTCCAGGTTGAGGCCCTCGCCCCACGCGGTGCGGTAGCGGTCCGAGAAATAGGGCCCGAACTCGCCCAGATAGTTCCCCTCAGGGCCGAGGTGGTTGTAGACGACATCCAGCAGCACGGCGAGGCCTGCACGGTGGGCGGCGTCCACCAACCGCTTGAGGCCGTCGGGTCCCCCATAGGTGCTCTGCACCGCGTAGGGCGAGACGCCGTCGTAGCCCCAGTTCCGACTGCCGGGAAACTCGGAGACCGGCATGATCTCGACGGCGGTGACGCCCAGCTCCCGCAGCTCCGGCAGCCGCTCGATGGCCCCGTCGAAGGTGCCCGCGCCCGTGAAGGTGCCCACGTGGAGCTCGTAGATCACGAGGTCCGCGGTCTCCAATCCGCGCCACCCCTGATCGCTCCACCGGAACGCTGCCGGGTCCACCACCCGTGTCGGACCGTGGACGCCGGCCGGCCGCCAGC
>DATABZ010000353.1:0-5892 GCA_036259315.1 Gemmatimonadales bacterium
GCCCGCCCGCGGCGTGATCAGGTCGGCCGCGGCGCGAAGCCGGCGGTCGGCCTCGGCGGGCTCCATGCCCCACGCCGTCACCCGCAGGTCCACGCCCTCGACGCCGGGCAGGTAGGCGAGCGTGAGCGGGGCGATCTCGCGTTCGATGTCGCCCATTCGCTCGGCGAGGGTGGACTCGGGGATCGCGGTCGTGCGCACGAGGAGAGACCGGACCACGGCTCCGCTGGCCCGAGCCGCGAGCCGGGGCCCGACCTCGAACTCCAGCAGCTTCCGCATCTCGGCGGGCACGCCCGGCAGCATGATGGTGAGCCCGACCGCGCTCTCGAGCCAGAGGCCGGGCGCCGTCCCCCACCGGTTGCGCAGCACGGTGGCTCCCCGCGGCACCTCCGCCTGGCTCCGGTTGCTGGCGGCGGGCGCGCGCTGGGCCCGCGCGAAGCGGGCCACGAGGTCGGCCCAGACGCTCTCGTCGAACTCCAGCGGCATGCCGTGCAGGTCGGCGACCACCTTCTTGGTCACGTCGTCGCGCGTGGGCCCGAGTCCGCCGGTCGTGATCACGGCGCCGGTGCGCCGGAGCGCCTCCCCGACGACCGCACCGATGTCCTCCGGCCGGTCGGGCACCGCGCTCCGGCGCACGATCTCGACGCCGAGCGCGGACAGCGTCCGGGCGATCTCCGCCCCGTTGGTGTCCACGGTGTAGCCGAGCAGCAGCTCGTTGCCGATGGCGACCAGCTCGACCCGCGTCGGGCTCACCGCGCGCTGTCCGAAAAGAGGGCGCGATTCCGGTAGAGGTAGAGGACGAACGAGTACACCGTCAGCAGCGTCGCGACGGCCAGCGTGACGGCGACGAAGCCGCCGTGGAACTGGTTCCAGTAATCGGCCCAGGGACTGTTCTCCCAGCCGAGCGGCTTGCGCGCGTCACGGAACGCGAACCAGAGGATGATGGCCCCGATGAAGATGTTCTGGAGGGTGGTCTTCAGCTTCCCCGCCCCGCCGGCGGGAATCACCACGCCGCGCCGGCTCGCCCACCAGCGGAACGCCGTCATGGCCAGCTCCCGGCCCAGCAGCAGCAGACAGACCCAGAGCGGGATGCTGCCCCAGATCGGGATGTCGTAGAAGTCGTGGCGCCAGCGGGAGATGAAGTAGATCGGGATGAGCGAGGCGAGCAGCAGGAGCTTGTCGGCCACCGGATCGAGCATCTTGCCGAGATCGGTGATCTGGTTGCGGCTCCGGGCGAGATGGCCGTCCCAGATGTCGCTCACCGCGGCGATCACGAAGATCACGAAGGCGATGAGCTTGGGCCAGTACCCCTCGATGAACGGCAGCAAGGCGATGACCGGGGTGAAGCAGATCCGGACGATCGTGATGACGTTCGGAAGGGTCCACATGTGCCGACCTACCCCAGCGTCTTGACGACTGTCTTGCTGATCGCCTTCAGCGTGTCGAACACGCCTTCGCCGGTCACGGCGACGGCCTCGAAGTAGGGCGCCCGCTCCACCCAGTGCCCGTCCTGCTGCCAGACGAGGAACTCGTTCTCGTGGTGCGGGTCGGGCACCGGCCGCTGCCGCGCCGGATCCTCGACCACCCAGCCGGGGTTCACGGCGGCCTGGAGCTCCGCGATCGGCGCGGCGTTCGGGAGATCGCGCTTGTTGTACTGGACCGCGAACGGAATTCTGGTGAGATCGTAGCCGTGCTGGGCCATGTTCTCGTAGAGGTTCTGCATGGCCTCGATGTTGGCGTCCATCCGCTCGATCTGGCTGTCCGCCACGAACACGACGCCGTCTACGCCCTTGAGGATCAGCTTGCGGGAGGCGTTGTAGTACACCTGCCCGGGCACCGTGTAGAGGTGGAACTTGACCTTGAAGCCCCGGATGTTGCCCAGGTCCACCGGCAGGAAATCGAAGAACAGCGTGCGCTCTGTCTCGGTGGCCAGCGAGATCATCTTGCCCCGCGAGGCCGGTGCGACCTTGTTGTACACGAACTCGAGGTTGGTGGTCTTTCCACCGAGCCCGGGGCCGTAGTACACCAGCTTGCAGTTGATCTCGCGCGAAGCGTAGTTGATCATCGACATGTGCTGCGGTTCTCCTCAGGGCCCGAACAGTTTGTCGATCTCGTCCTCCGCCTCGCCCAGAAATGCGGACTCCACGCCCGGCACGGCGCCCCCGTCCCGCTCGAACATTTCGGTGAAGACCTGGTTCAGCTGACCCACGGCCGGTTTCACCCGCAGCTTGACCAGGCCCAGCGTCGTCCGGTTGTCGAACAGGACCACCAGGATCACTCGCCGGGCCACGTCCGCCAGATACATGGATTCGCGCTCGCCCTGGTGGAACAGGGTGCCGAACTCCGCCTCGCCGAGCATGCGGGCGAGCTGATCGTTGGCGCTGAAATCGGCCGCCGTGAGGGACGCGAACACCGTGGGATCGAAGGCGGGTGCCTCGCCCACCGTGGCGACGAGCTGGCCGGTGCGATCCACGATGAGGGCGGTGCGCGCGTTGGTCTCGCCCAGGAAACCGCGCAGGATCCCCTGGATGCGCAGCGCATCGTCTTCCCCGAAGGACCAGCTCGAGGCGCCCATCAGCGCGGGCGTCTCATCCCAGCGTGGCCTCCAGCCGCCGCAGGATCGCTTCGCCGCGGCGGCGGAGCACCTGCCGTCGCTCCCAGGCGAGATAATCGCGCAGGAGCCGCGCGGTTTCCACGCCACTCTGGCCCGCGAGGTAACCCAGGGCGGCGAGGCGCCGCATGGGGCGCGGGCTGAAGAGATCGCGCCGGTGGAAGGTCAGCCGGCGCTGGGCGAGCACCCATCCGGCCGCCGCACCGACCATGGCGCCCCCGGCGAAGAGCACTCCGCGGCTCCGCATCAGCCGACGTCCTGCCGCGCCACCAATGCGTGCGCCAGGGTGACCCCGTCGACGTACTCCAGCTCCCCGCCCATCGGGAGGCCGCGTGCGAGACGGGTGACCCGTACCGGGTGCCCCGCGAGGAGCTGCTGGATGTAGGTGGCCGTCACCTCGCCCTCCATGGATGGGTTGGTCGCGAGGATGACCTCGCGCACGGCACCCTCCTCGACCCGGCGCACCAGCCGGTCGAGTCGCAGGCTCTCGGGGCCTATGCCGTCGAGCGGCGAGAGCCGCCCGCCGAGCACGTGGTAGCGCCCCTTGAAGTCGGTGGCGCGGTCCACCAGCGCCACGGCCGAGGCATCCTCGACGACGCACAACACCGTCGCGTCACGCCGGGGATCCCGACACACGGCGCAGGGCTGCTCCTCGGTGAGGTTGCCGCACTCCTGGCACGGGCGCACCCGCTCGGCCACGGCGACCAGTGCCGAGGCCAGCCGGCCGACCGTGTCGGGGGGTTGCTGCAGCAGGTGAAAGGTGAGACGCTGAGCCGTCTTGCGGCCGATTCCGGGCAGTCGCGCCAGCTCGGTGATCAGCTCGTCGATGGCGCTCACCGGTCAGAACGGCGGCGTGAACGGCAGCGAAGGCACCTTCCGCATCTCTGCCTGGAGCAGCTCGCCCGCGCGGCGCTGCGCTTCGGCCACCGCCGCGAGCACGAGATCCCCGAGGAACTCGGCATCGTGCTTCTCGAAGACCGCGGGCTCGATGACCACCGAGCGCACCGTGCCACGCCCGTCGGCGGTGACCCGCACCAGGCCGCCGCCCGAGGCGGTCTCGATGGTCCTGCTCGCGAGCTCCGACTGCAATTGTTGAAGCCGGCCCTGCATCTGCTGGCCGAGCTGAAAGAGCTGCTGGAGATCCGCCATGCCTTCCGGTAATCCTGCCATTGGCGCCGATACTATTGGGGTGATGAGGATCGCAACGAGCGTCAGTCCACGATCTCCAAATCTAACGCATCCGCCGCCGTGTCGAGGGCGGGATCCTTCGCGCGAAACGAGCGGAGACGATCGGCCCGGAGCGACGATTCCGTGAGCGGCCGCGGCTTCGCGGCCGCACCCGGCTCGCCCTCCACGACGGTCACCCGGATGCGAAGCGCCTGCCCGGTGTGGCGCCGTACGACCTCCTCCACCACCGTGGCCTGCGCCTGGATCCGCTCGGCGAAGAGCGGGTTCGACTCCGCGAGCACCAGCGGCAAGGTCGAGCCCTCGACCGGGCCGGGCGTCGTATTGGCGACCGCCTCCCCCAGAAAGCGGCTCCGGGCCCGCACCTCGGCGAGAACTTGGGGCCAGGCGTCGGGCACGGTGGCCGAGCCCCGCGGCGCCGCGGCGGCGCCGGCCGAAGGCGCCACGTCCCGCAGGATGCGAGTCTCCGGCGGAGTCTGCCGGGGCTCGGGCTGGGCCTGGCGAGCCTCGGGTTGGGGTCGGGAATCGCCCGACGGTGGCGACGAGGGTGGCGGGCCCGAACTCCCGCGGGGTGCGGAACTTCTCACCCCGGCCTCGCTTCCCTGGAGCACCTCACGCAAGTCCAGCGTCCGGTCCATCATGGCCCAGCGCAGGAGCAGGGTCTCGGTCACCAGCCTGGGGTTCGCGCTCCTCCGGATGGACGCCTCGCTGTCGGTCAGCAGGCGCAACATCCGCACCACGTCTCCGGGCTGGAGGCGGTCGCGGTAGCGTCCCAGGCCCTGGCGCACCGCCTCGGTGAGCCCCTCGGGCTCGGTGCCGAGCTGGAGCATGAGCAGGGCCCGGAGCACCTCGCCGGTGCCCGCCATGAACTCGGTCAGGTCCGCGCCCGCGCTCACCAGCCGGTCCACCAGCGGGAACACCCCTTCCGGGCGGTGGTCCGCCACCAGCGCGAGTGCTTCGGCGTAGAGTTCGTCCTCCACCAGCCCGAGCACTTCGCGCACGCGGGCCGCGTTGACCGTCCCTTCGCCGAAGCTGAGGCACTGGTCGAGCACGGAGAGCGCGTCGCGCATGCCGCCGTCGGCGTGCCGCGCGATCAGCGTGAGCGCGTCGTCGTCCGCCGCGATGTCCTCCGTGTCGAGCACCTGCCGGAGCCGCTCGCGAATGGCCGCCGGCCCGATGCGCCGGAAATCGAAGCGCTGCAGCCGGGAGAGGACCGGCGCCGCGGTGGCCGCGATCTTCTGCGGCTCGGTGGTGGCGAAGACGAACACCACCCCCGGCGGCGGCTCCTCCAGGATCTTGAGCAGGGCGTTCCAGGCCTCCCGGGTCAGCATGTGTGCCTCGTCCACGATGTAGACCTTGTGGTGGCCCGCCTGGGAGGCGGCGTACATGGCCCGCTCGCGCAGCTCGCGCGCGTCGTCCACGCCGCGGTTGCTGGCGGCGTCGATCTCGACCACGTCGAGGCTGGCCCCGCCGTTCCAGATCCGGAGGCAGCTCTCGCACTCGCCGCAGGGATCGCCGGACGGGTCGCGGTTGGGACAGTTGAGTGCCATGGCGAGGATGCGCGCGGCTGTAGTCTTGCCCACGCCGCGCGGCCCGGTGAGCAGGTAGCCGTGGCCGACGCGCCCGCGGGCCACTGCCCCGCGCAGCACGGCCGCGACGTGATCCTGCACCAGCAGATCGGCGAAACGCTTGGGACGGTAACGACGGGCCAGGGCGAGCATGGAAGTCACGGAGGGAGGAAGAAGAGTGCCCCAGGCACCCCGAAGCGACACCGGACATCGCTTAGCGCTGCTACCGGCGAGGTCCTGACGCGGTTCACGCGCCGGCGCCCTTCGGACCTGGGGCACCCGCAATATAGTCGCACCGGTCCGGGCCGGGGAAGCCTCGGACCGCGGCGATCAGGCAAGTCGCGCCCGCTGCCGCTGCTGCATCTTGCGCAGCTCCCACGTCTCCGCCACCACGCCACCCAGCAGGAACACGACCGAGGTGTAGTGGATCCACAGGATCAGGAGCACGGCGGCACCGACGTTGGCGTCGCCGCTCGGGCCCTCGAACGAGGCGAAGTTCGCGAGGTACAGGCCGTAGAGGCGCTTGGCCAC
>DATABZ010000354.1:0-31364 GCA_036259315.1 Gemmatimonadales bacterium
CGGACCTGCCCCACCGCAACGGCGCTCCCGTAGGCGACGTTGTCCCCAGCGGGAACTCCGGGGAACTGGTCCTGTGTGGCAGCGGACGATCCGCTCCCGCCGTCCGGCCGGGGCTCACCAGTGCCGGTACCCGAGCCCGACGCAGCGGTCGCGATCCGGCCGACGCCCGCCGCGCCTCCGACCAGCGCTCTGGCCTGCTCCGCGTCGAGCGGCTTCTCGCTCACCGCCTGGAACGCGACCAACCGGTTGAGTGCGCCGAGCAGCTCGCGCACGTTGTCGATACTCAGGCTCGCCACCGCCTCGAGCACCCCGTTCGGGAAGGCGGCCCGACGCTCCTCCGCCTTGCGACGGAGGATGGCGACCCGGGTCTCGTAATCGGGGGCCGCGACGTCGATGACCAGCCCGCCGGCAAAACGGCGGATGAGCCGCTCGTCCAACGCCTCGATCTCCGCCGGCGGGCGGTCGCTCGTGAGCACGATCTGCCGGTTCGTGGTCTGGAGCGCGTCCGTCAGCCTGAGCAGCTCCGCCTGCATCTCGCGCCGATGGGTCAGGAACTGGACGTCGTCCACCAGGAGGAGGCCCACGTCGAGGAACCGCTTCCGGTACGCCTCGCCGTGACCCGCGGCGATGGCCGCGTGAAAGGCCTCGACGAACTCGTCGAGGGTGAGGTACTCCACGTGCAGGTTGGGGTCGATGGCGCGCGCGGCATGGCCCAGCCCCATGAGCAGGTGCGTCTTGCCGAGGCCGGGGCGGGCGTAGATGAAGAGCGGGTTGTACACCGTTCCCGGCGACTCCGCCACCGCCTTCGCCGCGGTGACGGCCAGGCGGTTCGCCGAGCCGACCACGAACGTGTCGAAGCGGTACAGGGGGTTCAGCGTGACCGTCATTCGACCGCCGCTCCCGCCGCCAGCCGCTTGAGCACCAGCTCCGAGATGCCCCGCAGGGTCTCGAAGACGCCGGTACCGTGCAGGGCATCACCCGCATAGCTCTGCACCGAGCGGAAGTTGAGCGCATCATCCATCTCCTCGTGGGTGAGGATCAGGTCGCGCGGGAGGTCCTGCTTGTTGTACTGGAACACCACCGGCACCTGGCGGATGTCCACGCCCTGCGCCAGCAGGTTGTCCTGGAGGTTCTGCAGGCTCTCCAGGTTGTCGTCGAAGCGGCGTGCCTGGCTGTCGGCCACGAACACCACACCGTCGGCACCCTGGAGCACCAGCTTGCGGGTGGCGTTGTAGTAGCTCTGACCCGGCACCGTGTACAGCTGGAACTTGGTCGCGAAGCCCGAGATGGACCCCAGCTCCAGCGGCAGGAAATCGAAGAAGAGCGTCCGATCCGTCTGGGTGGCGAGCGACACCATGCGTCCGCGGCGGCTCTCCGGCACGCGGTCGTACACGTACTGCAGGTTCGTGGTCTTGCCGGACCGCCCCGGCCCGTAATACACGATCTTGCAGGTGATCTCGCGCGACGTGAAGTTGACGAGGGACATGGGCTAGCGTCCGAACAACGCTTTGAGGCTGGCGTCGAGCTCGTGCTCGAAGTTCTCCGCCAACACCGGCGCCACGGGTTGATCGCGGGGCGCAGCCGCGGCGAGCTGCTGCACCATCTGGTCGAAGAACAGCTGCACGATCCCCACCGAGGTCTCGGGACCGAAGACGACCAGACCGAGCCACTTTCCCCTGGGCGTGTTGAAGCCGGCCAGCAGACAGCTCTGCCGGGCGCCGTGATGCACCAGCGCCTCGAACCGCGGCGAGCCCATGAGTCGTGCCAGCTCCTCCGTGGAGGCCCCGATGCCGGCGCCCAGGGCCGCGGCGGTCATCACGTCGAGCGAGCGGCCGAAGCCGTGCTGCGCCACCACCTGACCGGACGAGGTCATGATGAGGGTCAGGCGGGCGGAGGACTCGTCGAGGAAAGCCTGGAGCGGTCCCTCGACCCACGGCTCGAGCGCGCGCATCAGCCCAACCGACTCGCGGCGTCGACCATCTCCAGCCGCGCCAGGCCGACGTTCGCCTCGGGGCCGGCAACCGCGATGAGCACCAGATCGGCGGGGCTCGGCGCCGCGAGGACCGATCCCCGCTCGGCCCGGAGCTGAACGAACACCGGTGGACGTCGCCCCGCGGCACCCGCGGTGCGCACCAGGCGGCCCACCAGGCTGCCCGCCAGTGCGGCGGCGGCGCGGCCGTCCACGTCCTCCATCAGTTGCTCCGCCACGACCAGCCCGTCGCCCGCCGAGGCGATGAGCGCACCTCGCACCCCGGCTATGCGGGTCACCCGATCGAGCACCGCCTGCACGTCCGTCACTGGACCCGCTCCAGCCAGCGCTTCGCGTCGCGCGCCGCACGCTCCGCGACCAGCGCCACGCGCGCGATCGGGAGCGTCGGCTCCCTGGCGGCGAGGAGCACGGTCTCCGCGGTGGGCTGAACCAGGACCAGGTGCGCGTCGGGGCTTTCCACCGTGATGCTGTGCCAGCGCCCGAGGCCGAGCAGACGGGCGGCGCGCCCAGCCTCGCGCGAGACGCCGGCCAGCTCCGCCGCCACCCGGTCGCCGGCTTCGGCACCATCCTGGGCGGACAAGTTCCCGGCGAGCAGCAGCCCGTTGGCGTCCACCAGAACGACCGAGTGGCCGCCGTCCGTACCGCCAAACGGCGAGCTCGAGTCCTCCGCGCCATTGCCCGGACCCCTCGGAGTCGAGGATGCGGGACTCGCCGCCACGGCTGCCCGAGGGCTCTCCGGCGCCGGCGCGGTCGGTGTCGGCGGGGGCGACGCCGGCAGTGCCGTCTCCGCGGGGGGCGGAGCCGCATCGACGGCCGGAGGCGCGGGCGCGGGAGCGGGCGCGCTCGCCATGAGGTCCCGCGACTCCCGCCGCACCCGTGCGAGCGCCTGGGCGATCGAAAGGTCGTCCGGATCGGCCTCCGCGGCCCGCTGCAGGTGCTCGAGCGCGGCCGCGACGTCCCCCGCGCGAAAGTAGAGGAAGGCGATGCCCTTGAGCGCCCCGGTGCGCATCGGATCGATGCGGAGCGCGTCGGCCCAGGCGTCGAAGGCGCCGGCGAGATCGCCCTGATCGCTCAGGATGCGCGCCATCAGGTCGTGCGCGTCGGCCAGCCCGGGATAGCGGCTCAGCCCGCCCCGGGCCACTTTCACCGCCGCCTCGAGCTGCCCCCGCCGGCGGAGCGCCTCCGCCAGCTCCAGAAAGGCGAGGCTGGTCGGCTCGTCCGCCACTCGAGCGGTGAGCGTCCGGATGTCCTCACTCACGGTATCGCTCCAGTTCTTTCATCAGCATCTCCACCGCCCGTCGCATCCGCTCGACGGCCAGCGCCTCCGCCTCCTCGCCGGGAGATCGCGGCTCCAGGAGACTCCACGAGCGCCAGGTCTCCAGCGCTTCCGCGAAGCGGCCCAGCGCCGCCTGACACACGCCGAGCAGGCGCCGGGCCTCGGGCATGAGCGGGTCGCGCCGGAGGACCTCCTCCAGTGCGCCCGCCGCGATCTCGTAGTGCCCCTGGGCCATCGCCTCGCGCGCTGGCACCAGGAACGCGGCGAGGTCCCGGCCGGACTCCGGCACCTGGCCGGGCAGCGCCGGGTCGCTCAGCTCGAGGACGCCGGCCGCGGTGAGCCCATAGACCGTGCGCGCGACCTCGAACTCGGAGCGGCCGAGCACGTCGGCCAGAGCGTGAAGGTCGCGCTCCCCGTCGACCGCGGCGAGCACCTCCCACTCGAACGGCACCAGGTCGAGCGGCGCGGCGCCGTTCTGGTCCGGAAGGCGCGGCACCAGTCCGAGGTGCGAGACCCTGGACCCGATGCGGGACCACTCGTCGATCCGACGCGCGCCCTCCATCAACAGCGCCTCGGTCGGCGAGCGCACGGGCGCCTCCACCGCCGCGGGGCACGGCGAGCCCTCCTCGAAGCGGAAGTACCCCTCCGTCCAGGTCAGCAGATCGAACACCGCCTCCTGGATCTGGGACTTCAGCTGGCGGTCCAGCTCACGCCGGGAGATCGCCCCGATCCCGACCAGGATGTCGCCCAACCTCCGTCCGTCGCCGCCGTTCTGCATCGCTCGGGCGCGATCGAGCTGCTCGGCCGTGATCTTTCCCACCCGGATCAGGCGCGAGCCGATGGGGTGCGGATCGCTGCCGAGCGCCGCGGCGACTACACCCCCGCGCTCGAAGCAGATCGTGGCCGCCGTCTGCCGCAGCTCCGAAGTCACGCGGAGCTTTCCCGTCTTCCGCCCGAGGTCGAGCAGCTGGAACACGTCCTGGACGTGCAGGTCCTTGAGGGTGCCTTCGAGTGCCACCGGTCACCCCGCCGATGCTGCGAAGATGTGCTGGAGATCGCGCGCGGATCGCGCCCGGCTCCTGGCCTGCGGCGCGAACGGCCCGCCGGGATCGAGCTGCACCACCCGCTCCCAGGACTCCACCGCCTCGTCGAACCGACGCTGCCGAGCCAGCGCGGCACCGCGGTGGTACAGCGCCGCGGCGTGCTCGGGATCAAAACGGAGCACCCGATCGAACGCCTCCAGCGCCTGGGCGGTGCGGCCGTCCTCGAGCAGCGCACGACCGAGCGCCGTGAGCGCCTCGAGCTCCCAGGGATCGGTCTCGAGCAGCCGGATCAGCACCCCGATGGCCGCGCGAGGCGAATCCCGGCGGCCCAGCAGGTCGGCCAGGGCGAGTGCCGCGGCGCTGTAGGTCGGGAGGAGATCGAGCGCGCGTTCGTAGGCCGCCTTGGCGGCGCCCCAGTTCTCCCGCTCCTCCTCCAGCGCACCGAGCTCGTACCAGACCCGAACCAGCGAGGGATCGACCTGGAGCGCGGCGTTGAACGCGGCGAGCGCGGCGGCACGGTCGCCCAGTCGGGCGGAGACCTGAGCCTGGAGATGAAGGAGGTCCGCCCGACCGGGGGCCGCCGCCTGCGCCTCGCGGATGCAGTCGAGCGCTCCGAGGGCGTCGTTGACCGCGAGCCGCACGCGCGCGCGGGCGACGAGCACTTCGACGTCGCCCCGTACCCGGCGGGCCAGCTCGTCGGCCAGCGGGGCGGCTTCCGACGCCCAGCCCAGCGCTAGCAGGGCACGGATCTCTCCGAGGGTGGCGTCGGGGTCATCTGGCGCGGCCGCCCGGGCTTCCCGATAGCGCTCGAGCGCCTCACCGTAGAGCCCGCGCTTCGCATACACGTCGCCGAGCAGGACGGCCGCCGAGCCGCGCGGCGCGCCCCTCGCCGTGGCCCGGGACACCTCGGCGAGCGCGAGGTCGAGCAGGCCCTTGGCGATGTAGTCGCGGGCCAGATCGAGCGCGTCGCCCGGAGGCGCTGCGGACGCCTGCTGCGCGGCGGGAGTGAGCTCCTCGAAGATCCGGTCGAGCGCCGGCGCGTCGAACTCGAACTCGCCGGCGAGCTCCTCCCCGCCGGCCTCAGCCGCGAGCTCGGGCGCGATCGCGATAGTGGGGTCCTCGAACTGGAGATCGATGGTGAGCGAGAACTTCTGCGGCACGTAGAGCGGCTCGAGCTCGAGCGCGCGACGCGTCTCCCGGAGAGCGCCGTCGAAGTCGCCCAGCTGGCTCAGGACGAAGCTCAGGTTGTAGTGGGCTGCCGCGAAGTCGGGATCGGCATCCACGGCCCGGCCGAAGGCGTTGCGCGCGTCCTCGAACCGGCGGAGCTCCATGAGGACGAGCCCCACGCCATTCCAGGCCACCGCACTCGCCGGCTGCTCCGTGAGCGCCTGCTGGTACTCCTCGAGCGCGGCGCGGAACTGCCGGCGCTGGAACGAGAGCAGTCCGAGGTTGAGCCGGGCCGCGAGGAGCGGCCGGTCAGCGCCGAGGGCCTGCCGGAAGGCGGCCACGGCGGCATCGGGGCTCCTCTCGTGGGCCCGCACCACGCCGAGGTTGTTCCAGGCGAGCTGGTAGTCCGAGTCGATCGAGACGGCCCGCTCGTAGGAGACGATCGCCTCCGCCCGCCGACCCGCCTGGTGCAGGCAGACGCCGCGCTCGTTCCAGAGCTTCGGGGAGTCAGGGTAGTCGCGAACCAGGCCATCGTAGAGCTCGAGCGCCGCACCGAGCTCCCTGCATAGCAGGTGGACCTCGGCCATGGCCTGGAGGTTGGGCCGCCGGTCTTCGCCGGTCTCGATCCCCAGCCGGTACTCGCGAAGGGCTTCCTGGTAGTAGCCTTTCTGGCGCAGGGCGAGCCCGAGATTGCAGTGCGCGAGCGCGGCGCCCGGCACGGACTGCGGGCCGATGGAGCGACGCGCCGTGGCGCCCTGCTCCGCCGGCGCATCGCCGGCCGCGCGGGAGGGGGTGTCGGCGAAGCGCTCCAGGGCGAGGTTCGCCTGGGCCTTGGCCAGCGTCGGATTCAGCGCGATGGCGCGCCGGGTGGCCTCACGCGCGGCCTCGTGCTGCCCCAGGTCGCCATAGACGAACGCCAGCAGGTAGTGCGCCTCGGCGTAATCCGGATTCCGCGCGATGGCCTCGCGCAGAGCCGCGAGCGCGGCATCGTTCAGCCCGCGGTTGTAGTACACCTCGCCGCTGTAGAACCGGGCCACCGCACTCGAGGGGTCCGCGGCGCAGGCGCGCTCGAGCCAGGCGCTCGCCGCGTCGAGCTCGCCCCGGGCCTTCTCCGCGAGGCCGAGCTGGAGCATCGCGGGGACATCCCGGGGGTGCCACGCGAGCAGCGCCTCGAACTCGGCGATCGCCTCCACGTACCGGCCGAGCGATGCATAGGCCCGGGCCAGCTCCCAGCGGCCGTCCCGGTCCTCCGGCCGCCGCCGGACCCGCTCGCGGAGCTCGCTGATGCGGCGGTCGTAGTGCCCGCTCTCCCGATAGGCGATGTCGAGGTTGTCCTGGGCAACCTGCATCCGGGGGTCGAGCTCGAGCGCCTTTACGAACTCGGCGATCGCCTCCTCCACCAGACCCTTCTGGTGATAGAGAACGCCGAGGTTGTTGTGTGCGCCCGCGTCGGACGGGTCGATGCGGCCCGCGAAGGAGCGGAGCACGGCGAGGTCCCGCTCGGAGAGCACGGGGGCCGGCATCGCTCAGGGAAGGCGGATGGCGTCGAAGATGGCCCGCAGGGACGGCATGTCGGGCAGGAGCAGGAAGTGTCCCCGCAAGGGCTCGGTGGTCCCCTCCACCCGGAAGGACGTGTCCACGCAGAAGACGAACTCCCGCTCGTGACCGAAGTTGAGGTACGCGGTGGTCAGCACCGCGGCGCTCAGGTCCACGACCAGACCGGGCACGGAGGGCACCAGCATCATCCCCATGAAGTCGCTCAGCGCGTTGAGATAGGCGCTCGCGAGAATGTTGCCCGCCTCCTTCAAGCCCGACTGCTCCATCGCCCCGAACTCCCCTGTCGTGCCCGGAGGGCGCCGGAGCAGGATGTCGCAGAGCGTGCGGGCCGAGCCCTCGGGGAACAGGACCAGAGTGCGGCCGGTGAGGTCCCCCATCATGTGCATCATCACCGCGGCGATGACGGTGTCCGGCGAGCCCACGAGATCGGTCACGTCCTGGAGGGCGCGGACGTTGACCTCGGGCACGGCGATCATGATCCTTCGGTTGGTCATCTGCGACAGCGCCGTGGCGGCGTGGCCGGCCCCGATGTTGGCCACCTCGCGCAGCGCGTCGAGCTGGAGCTCCTTGAGGTCCCGCACGTCTTCCATGCCCCCTCCTACACCAGCGCCGCGGCGTCGAGAATGAGCGCCGGCGAGCCGTCCGCGAGGATGGTCGCCCCGCCGACGAACGGCGGCATCCCGCGGGGCGCGTCGAACGGCTCCACCACGATGTCCTGCTGACCCATCAGGGCGTCCACCACCAGCGCGGCCCGGCGATCACCGACCTCGAGGATGACAGTGGGCGCCTTCGGCGCCACCGGTCGCGGCGGCTGCCGCACGAGGTCCCTCAGGTGCACCGTCGGGATCACCTGATCGCGCACCAGCAGAGCCTCCCGGTCCCGCACGGCGGTCACCGACCTGGGGTCGAACTCGACGGTTTCGGCCACGTAGGCGAGCGGCACGGCATAGCGCTCGCCCGAGGTGCTCGCGAGCAGTGCCCGGACGATGGCGAGGGTGAGAGGCACCCGGATGGTGAACGTGGTGCCCCGCCCCAGCTCGCTCCGCACCTCGATGGTGCCGCCGAGGGCCCGGACCCGGGTGACGGCCACGTCCACACCGACGCCGCGGCCCGAGACCCCGCTCACCGCCTGGGCGGTGCTGAAGCCCGGCCGGGCGAGCACGCGGAGGAGAAGATCGTCGGAGAGCCCGTCCGCGCTCTCGTCTACCACCCCCTCACGCTTCGCCTTCGCCAGGATCGCCGCGCGGTCGATGCCCCGCCCGTCGTCGCTCAGCCGCAGCGCCACGTGGTTCCGCTCCCGGCTGGCGGACAGCAGGATGCGTCCCTCCTCGGCCTTGCCGGCGGCGGCGCGCTGGTCCGGCCGTTCGATTCCATGGTCGGCCGCGTTGCGCACCAGGTGCAGGAGCGGAGGCGCAATCTCGTCGAGGACGGAGCGATCGAGCTCGATCTCGCCGCCCTCGACGTCGAAGCGGATGCGTTTGCCCAGGTCCCGCGCCAGGTCGCGCACCACCCGGGGAAACCGCTCCAGCACTTCACCCACCGGCGTCATGCGGGCGGCGATGACTTCCGCCTGCATTTCGGACACGAGCCGCGCGATACGGTCGCTCACCTCGGCGAGCGCGGGGTCGCTGGACTCGGAGGCGAGGACCCCGAGCCGGTTCTTCACAACGACCAGCTCCCCCACCTGCTTCATCAGGGCATCCAGCCGACCGAGATCCACCCGGATCTGCCTGGCCGGTCCCGCGGACGTGGAACCGGCCTCCGCCTCCTCGAAGCGAACCGACTCGACGTCTCCGGCGGACCGGAGTGCCGCGACGATCCGGTCCTCGCTCGCGGCGCTGGCAAGGCGGAAGGAGAAGCGTCCGTCGAACTCCTGACCATCGAACCGAGCGGGCGAGGGCCGGACGGCACTGACCGCGCCGAGCGCTTCCGCCCGCTGGAGCACCAGTGCCGCCCGAGCGCCGCGCATCACCGCGTCGCGACGAAGCGCCACCTGCACCGGCCGCGACGGCGCTCCGTCCGCGCCTTCGTCGCCCACTCGGCTCACTGCCGCGACGGCGGCGGGGCCTGCGGCACCCGCGGCAACGGCCTCGGTGCCGGACGCCGCGCCGATCGCCGCGTGGAGCTCGGCGGCGAGCCGAGCGTCCACCGACGGCTCCGTCCCGGCCGCCACACGTTCCACCCCGCTCGCGAGCGCATCCACCGAGCGGAAGAGCAGCTGAAACTCGTGGGGGGTGGGCGCTGCCGATCGCCGGCGCAGCACGTCCAGCAGACTCTCGAGCCGGTGCGCCAGATCCGCGATCCCCGCGTACCCCATCGTCGCCGCCATCCCCTTGATGGTGTGGATTGCGCGGAAGAGGCCCCCGACCTGACGGGTCGCGGCCGGCTCACGCTCCCACTCCAGGAGAAGCGTATTGCAGGCGCTCAGGTGCTCCCGGCTCTCGGCCAGGAAGAGGGCGGCGTACTTCGAGACGTCCATGCGTCAGCCCAGGACGCGCTGCACCGCCTCGAGCACGCGGGATGGTTGGAATGGCTTGACCACGAAGTCCTTGGCGCCCGCCTGGATGGCCTCGACCACCAGGGCCTGCTGCCCCATCGCGCTGCACATCAGGATCTTCGCGTCGGGATCGGTCTTGCAGATCTCGCGCACCGCTTCGATGCCGCCCATGTCGGGCATGACGATGTCCATCGTCACGAGATCGGGCTTGAGCTGACGGTACTTGTCGACCGCCTGCAGGCCCGACTCGGCCTCACCGACGACCTCGAACCCGGCCTGGGTGAGGATGTCGCTGATCATCGTGCGCATGAAGATGGCGTCGTCGCAGACAAGGACGGTGTGATTCAAGACAGCCTCCGGGCAGCGGGGCGGCGGGGCTACCCGCCGACGATCGTTTCCAGCAACCTGTCGACATCCAGCAGAAGGAAAGGCGCGCCGTCGCGCAGTCCGACCGCGCGGACCAGCCGCGGATCGACGCCGGGCAGGTCGGCGCCTTCGGCGACCGACTGCGCCGGGACCTCGAGGAAGTCGAGCACCTGGCCAACCCCCAGGCCGTACCGGCGGCCCGCGACGTCCATCACCACGATCGCGCCCTCGTCGTCGGCCCGCCGCTCCTGCTGGAGGAGGACGTGGCCGTCGAGCACGGTGAGCAGCGTTCCCCGGACGTTGACGAGACCCTCGATCGCCTGGGCAACCCCGGGTATGCGGGTGGCCGGGAGGCGCGGCAGGATCTCACGCACGATCCCTGCCGGGGCCGCGCAAATAAGCGCACCGATCCGAAAGATGACGGCGTGGAGCGTCTTCGAATTAGCCATCTCTATTGAAGAAAAGAAGATAGGCCAGGGGGTCAGGGTGAGCAACAACTTGGCTCCCGGCCACCAGCAGCAACGCATCCCGCAGATCCGGGGGCCACTGGGCCCTGAACTCCATCGGCGCGCCCGTCGCGGGGTGGCGGAATGCCAGACCGGCCGCATGAAGCGCCTGCCTCGGCGTCGCCCGCTCGAGTGCCTCCGCCTCCCTTCGCGCCGCACCCGAGACCCGCCGGCTTCCGCCACCGGCATAGGTCTGGTCGCCGACGACCGGGTGGCCGATGTGCTCCAGATGCACCCGGATCTGGTGAGTCCGGCCGGAGTGGAGCTCCAGGCGCAGGAGGTCCACGACCCCGAAGCGCGCCACGACCCAGGCATCGGTCCTCGCCGACCGCCCCCCGGGGGAGATCGTCATCCGCTTGCGATCGGCCGGATGGCGGGCGATGGGGGCCTCGATGACCGTGGGACTCGCATCCAGGTGGCCCCAGGTGAGGGCCGCGTAGGTGCGCCGCACCCGCCGCGCGGCGATGGCCGCGCCGAGCCGGCGGTGCGCGAGATCGGTCTTGGCGACGACCATCAGGCCGGAGGTGTCGCGATCGAGCCGGTGCACCACTCCCGGCCGGCCTTCCGCGCCTCCGGCCAGAGTCGTGCCGCGCGCCACCAGCGCGTTCACCAGGGTGTCGTCCCAGTGCCCCGGCGCGGGGTGGACGACGAGGCCGGCCGGCTTGTCGATGATGGCGAGGTGCTCGTCCTCGTAGACGACGGAGAGCGGGATGGAGGCCGGGCGCAGGGTACGCGGCGGCTCGTCTTCGGGGAAGCGGACCGCCACCCGTTCGCCGCGGGCCAGCACGCGGTAAGCCCGCGCGGGCTTCCCGTCGATCGTGACCGCCTTGTCGCCGATGAGGCGGGCAGCCTGGGTTCGGGAAAGGCCGAGCTGGTCGGCGAGGAATCGATCGAGGCGCTCGGTCTCGGCGGCGAGGATGGAGAACTCCACCTGCCCCGGGTGGGTCACGCGGCCGAGGCGGACTCCTGCTCCGCGCGGCGGGCGTCTTCCCGCCACATCGAGATCACCAGTGCGATGGCGCCGCAGCTCACGGCGATGTCGGCGACGTTGAACGTGGGCCAGCGGAGCGCGCCGATGCCCACGTCCAGGAAGTCCACGACGCCGCGCTCGCTCCGGATGCGATCGATCAGGTTGCCCGCCGCCCCGCCCGCGACCAGGCCGAGAGCCAACTGGCGGAACGAATCGCCCGGCGGGCTGGTCTGTGACATGCGCCGCAGGACGAAGACGGCGACGATGGCCACGGTGAGGAAGATCCAGCGGGAGTACGGCCCCAGGTGCAGCCCGAACGCGGCGCCCTGGTTGTACACCAGGCGGAGCTGGAACCAGTCGCCCAGCACCGCGATGCCCGGCGTCCGCAGGAGGGTGGCCTCGGCGATGACCTTGGTGATCAGGTCGAGGACCACCACGAGCCCTGCGGCTGCCCAGAAGATCCAGCGCTCCGAGCCCGCCGCGGGCTCAGCGGCGCTTTCCATCTTCCTCTTTCTCCTTGCACGTGATGCAGAGGCGTGCGTGCGGGAGCGCGTCGAGCCGCTCGAAGTTGATCTCCTGGCCGCACTGGTGGCAGTGGCCGAACTTTTCGGGCGTGCCATAGAGGCGGCGCAGCGCCTCGTTCACGTGCCAGAGGTACCGACCCTCCTGCGAGGCGAACAGGAACTGCTTCTCCCGCTCCATGGCGTCGGTGCCCTGATCCGCCATGTGGAACGAGTACGAGGACAGGTCCCCATCCGACGACTGCAGCGTGGCGTTGAAGGACTCGTCGTAGTATCCCAATTCCTTCATCACTCGCGCCCGCTCTTCGAGGAGTCGCTTCTCGAGGTGCGCCAGTTGCTTCTTGTTCATTCCCCATCCCGCGGTTGCGGACGGCCCCCGTTGTGACCGTCCCGGTATCGTTGCACTCCCACCATCACTCCATGACCCTCGATCTCGACCTCCTGCTCGAGATCGGGCGCCGGCGCGCGCGCGCCCAGCTCGAGCCGACGCGCGAGCGTCTCCCCCTGGATGAACGCCGCGTGCCCCCGAACGGCCTCCAGCACCGGACCGTCACCGGTGATCCAGAGCCCGATGCGGTCGGTGTAGACGTACCCCGCCTCCTTCCGAAGGCGCTGCACCCGGTTCACCACCTCCCGGGCGAGCCCCTCCTGCCGCAGGCTGTCGTCGAGCGCGGGATCCAGCGCGGCGACGTAGGGTCCGTCGCTCGCGACCAGCCAGTCGCTCGCCACGTCCCTCTCCACCACCACGTCCTCCGGCAGGAAGGTGGCCGGCTCGCCCTCGAGCTCCAGCTCGGCGGGTTCGCCCCGCTCCAGCCCGCGCAGCTGGTCCGCGCTCAGCCGCGCCGCGGCGGCCGCGACCGCGGGCGTCCGCTTCCCGTAGCGCTTGCCGAGGGAGCGAAAGTTGGGCCGCGCGCGGAGACGCACCAGCTCCGTGTCGGAGGCGACGACGTCCACCCCCTTCACGTTCACCTCGGTCCGGAGCAGCTCCAGCAGCTCGTCGAGCGCGGCGCCCCGCGCGGCCGGCGGGACCGCGACCTGCATCCGGGCGAGGGGCTGGCGGACCCGCAGTCCGCGCTCCTCCCGGGCGGCGCGCGCCAGGGAAGCCAGCCGGCGCACCGCCTCCATCGCCGCTTCCAGCGACTCGTCGCGACGGCCCGAAGATTCCGGGAACCGGGCGAGGTGAACGGAAGTTCCCGCGAGCGCCCGATGGAGCCAGTCACTGAGGAACGGCGCCGCGGGAGCCAGCATCCGGCTCACCGCGGTCAGGGCCTCGTGCAGTGTGGCGAGCGCCGCGGGATCCGCCTCCGCGTCCACCGCCCAGAAGCGCGGCCGGTTGACGCGAACGTACCAGTTGGACAGCTCGTCCACGAAGCCGATCAGCACCCGCACGCCGGCGGTCGGATCGTAGGCGGCCCAGGCGGCGCGCACGGCCTCCACCGTGGCGTCCAAGCGGCTCAGGAGCCACCGGTCCACCAGCGGCCGCTCTTGGGCGGCCGGCGACGATGCCGGGGACCAGTCGCCAGCGTAGTCGGCGAAGAACTTGTAGGTGTTCCGCAGCTGGTTCATGAAGCCGCGGGCCACCTCGCCCATCGCCTCCTGGTCGAACCGCTTCGGAAGCCAGACCTGGCTGGACGCGAGCAGGTAGAGCCGCACGGTGTCGGCCCCGAACCGGCCGATCATTTCCCACGGGTCCACCACGTTGCCGCGGGTCTTGGACATCTTCTGCCCCTCGGCGTCCAGCACCAGTCCGTTCACGATCACGTTGCGGTAGGCCGGGCTGTCGAAGGCGCCGGTGGCGATCGCGAGCAGCGAGTAGAACCAGCCCCGCGTCTGGTCCAGCCCCTCGCAGATGAAGTCCGCCGGAAAATGCGCGGCGAACTCCGCCTCGTGCTCGAACGGGTAATGCCACTGCGCGTACGGCATCGCGCCCGAGTCGAACCACGCATCGATCACCTCGGGGGTGCGCCGCATGCTGCCGCCGCAGGCGCACCGCCAGGTGTACTCGTCGATGAACGGCTTGTGCGGGTCGAAGTCCGGACCGAGTGAGCGTCCCGAGCGCTCCGCCAGCTCCGCGTAGCTCCCCACCACCTCCACGTGGGCCGCCTCGTGATCGCACACCCAGACCGGGAGCGGCGTGCCCCAGTAGCGATCGCGGGACAGCGCCCAGTCCACGTTGTTCTCCAGCCACTCGCCGAAGCGTCCGGAGCCGACCTCGGGCGGGTGCCACCGCACCTCGCGATTGATCTCCAGCATCCGCTGCTTGACCGAGGAGGTGCGCACGAACCAGGAGTCCCGGGCGTAGTAGATCAACGGGCTGGAGCACCGCCAGCAATGCGGGTAGCTGTGGCTGTACGGCTGGGTCAGGTGCCAGCGACCCTCGCGCTTGAGGCGCTGGATGATCAGGTCGTTGGTTTCCTTGTCGGTGACCAGCCGCCCCTCGATCTCAGGCCACGTGGTACCCGTGAAGGTGCCGTCCGCGCCCACCGGGCGGACCAGCGCGAGTCCATGCTCCACCCCGGCCTGGTAGTCGTCCGCGCCGAACGCGGGAGCCAGGTGCACCAGTCCGCTCCCATCGTCCGCGGTCACGAACTCTCCAGGGACCACGACCCGTGAGGTCCGGTCGCCGGGGAGCGGCACCGCCTCGAGCGGACGGCGGTAGCCGAGGCCGGCAAGCTCCCGCCCGCGGAAGGTCCGGCGCGCACCCAATTCGGCGAAGGTGACGGCGCCCTTCTCGGCCCCGCTCGCCAGGCCGGCTCGCGCGGTCGCCAGAATCAGGGTGCGCCCGCCCACCTCGTATTCCCCGTACTCCAGCTCGGGATGCACCGCGACGGCGACATTGGAGAGCAGCGTCCAGGGCGTCGTGGTCCACACCAGCAGCTCCCGGCCGGAGCCGTCGTCCAGCGGGAACGTGACGTAGACCGAGTTGGTGGTGACGTCCTCGTACCCCTGGGCGAGCTCGTGGCTCGAGAGCACCGTGCCGCAGCGGGGGCAGTACGGAAGCACGCGATGGCCGCGGTACAGCAGATCGCGCTGGTGCAGGCGGGCCAGGAGCCACCAGACCGACTCGATGTAATCGTTGGTGAACGTGACGTACGGGTGCTCGTAGTCCAGCCAGTACCCGATGCGGTCGGAGAGCGACTCCCACTCTCCCTGGTACGTGAACACGCTCTGCCGGGCGCGCGCGTTGAACTCCCGGACGCCGTACTCCTCGATCGCGCGCTTCCCGCTGAGCTTCAGCTCCTTCTCGACTTCGATCTCGACGGGGAGCCCGTGGGTGTCCCACCCCGCGATGCGGGTGACCGACTGGCCCTGCATCGCGTGGAAGCGACAGATCAGATCCTTGATCGTGCGCGCGAACACGTGATGAATCCCGGGACGACCGTTGGCCGTGGGCGGGCCCTCGTAGAACACGTACGGGGGGCCTGCGCGGTTGGCCTCCAGCGTCCGGCGAAAGAGATCCTCCTCCTTCCACCGATCGAGCTGCGCGCGCTCCAGATGGTCGGGCGCTGCGTCCGGCAGCGGGGGGAATGCCATCAGGCCAGTCGCTCCACCACGGTCGTCACCAGCCTCGTCAACTGCGGCTCGGCCCGGGAGGCGGTCTCGATGATCCGCCCGATGTCCGCGGGCTCGAGCGCGTCGGGGAGGCACTGGTCGGTGATGATCGAGATGCCGAGCACTCGCATGCCCTCGTGTACCGCGACGATCACCTCGGGCACGGTGGACATGCCGACCACGTCCGCACCGATCCCGCGCAGCAGGCGGTACTCCGCTCTCGTCTCCAGGCTCGGCCCGGGGACCGCGACGTAGACGCCTTCGCGAAGCACGATGCCCAGCTCCAGCGCCGCCGCCCGCGCGAGCGTCCGCAGGCCCGCATCGTACGGGGCGGACATGTCCGGAAACCGGGGGCCCAGGCGGTCGTCGTTCGGGCCGATCAGGGGACTGTCACCCAGCAGGTTGATGTGGTCGCTCAGCAGCACCAGATCACCCGGGGCCCAGAGAGGATGCATGCCACCGCAGGCCCCGGAGAGAATCAGGGTGCCCGCCCCGAGCGCATGGAGCACCCGCACGGCGAAGGTGACCTGCTGAAGGTCGTAGCCCTCGTAGCGATGGAACCTTCCCTGCATGGCCACGACGGAGCGTCCCGCGAGACGGCCCGCGAGCAACCTCCCCGTGTGACTCTCCACCGTAGAGAGCGGAAAGCCGGCGATCTCGGCGTAAGGCACTTCGGCGTGCACCTCGATCTCCCCCGCCAGCCCACCGAGCCCGGTGCCCAGCACGATAGCTACCTCCGGGCGGACGCCGGTCCGGGCGCGGACGACCTCCGCCGCGTCCGCGACCCGATCGTACAGCGAGGCTCGATCGCGCGGAGAAGCCGGGGTCACGGTCACCGCGCCCGCTCGCCGAAGAGAATCGTGCCCAGCCGGATCATCGTCGCCCCTTCCTCCACCGCCACTGGGAAATCGCCCGACATACCCATCGACAGCTCCGGAAGCCGGTGCCCCTCGCGCTCCGCCTGGTCGCGAAGCTCGCGAAGCCGCCTGAACGCCCGCCGCTGCTCGGAGGGGTCGTCGGTCAAGGCGCTCATGGTCATGAGCCCGACAACTTCGAGCCCTTCCAGTGCCCGCAACGTCTCCAGGAGAGCACCCAGACCGGCGGGCTCTACCCCGCCCTTCTGCGGCTCATCCGAGCAGTTCACCTGCACCAGAACTCGTTGCTGGGACCCAGGCGCCGACCGCCGGTCCAGCTCGACCCCGAGCTCCGCCCGGTCCACCGAGTGAATGAGCGCGAACCTCCCCGCGGCGTGTCTGGCCTTGTTGCGCTGCAGCGTGCCGACCAGATGCCAGGCGACAGGCAGGTCCGCCAGACTGGCCTGCTTCTCCATCGCCTCCTGCACCCGGTTCTCGCCCACCTCGCCCAGCCCGGCGGCGGCAGCCGCCCGCACGGCCCCGACCCCATGACCCTTCGTCACCGCGACGATCCGGACCGGATGGGTCCAGCCCGCGACCAACTGGTGACGGACCACGGTCTCCCGCACCCGGGCGAGCCGGTCGGGGAGATCTGGAAATTCCATAGCCTTGTAATGTATGCGGATAGGGGCCCGGGTTGTAGCGGGTGGGCCACCCGCGGGCCTGAGGGGGGAGAGCTACTCCTGCGGCAGAACCACCCGGGCAGGGGTGACTCGCCGACTCGCCTTCGGGGCGAACCTGCCGCTGATGACGGTACCGGCCGGGACAACCGTGTCGTCATCCACCTGCGAGCCGTCGAGGACCACGCAATTCGGGCCGAGCCGCACCCGGTGCCCGATCCGGATCCCACTGGTCACCAGCCCCTGCTCGGCAAGCGGCACGTCCAGGCTGTCGAACCGGTAAGTGACGCCCACGATGGTACAGTTCGGCCCGATCTCGACGTCGTCACCGATGGCGAGCCCGGCCCAACCCGAGTCGATGAAACACCCGGTGCCGATATGCACCCGATCACCCAGCGTCAGCGGGCCCGGGATCTTGATCTTGGTGTAGGCCGAAATGACGCAGTCCCTGCCCCACGTGGTGCCCCCGACCAGTTCGACCTCGGCCTTCGCGCTGATGACCGCTCCGTGCTTCCAGTAGTAGTAGAGCTGTACCACCGGCGTGGGCGTCAGTACCCTCCGAACCACCCTCCAGTTGGCCATGTCTCGTCGCTCCGACGCAGGTCCCCGGACCCTGCCGAATGGGCCCCGAGCCCCATGGTACCCCGGCGCCGTCCGGTCGGCAATCCGGACCAGCCCTGCACCCGCGGTCAGCCGCCCAGCGACTCGTAGAGGCGGCGGTGCAGCTCCAGGTGGGTGGAGGGTGAGAAGTGCTCCCGCAGATACGGCTGAGCAGCCTGCTGGAGGTCCGAGTAGTGCTTCCGCAGGTGCCCGATGGCCCCGACCAGACCCTCGACCGTCGGCTCGAAGACCACGCCGGCTCCCCCACTAGAGACCGATCCCGCAATCGCAACGTAGCCCGAGAGGAGCAGCGGCTTGCCGTGGGCCAGCGATTCCAGGCCGCTGCGGGGGGCCGGGACGAAGCTGCGGTGCTCGAGCGCCGGGAGCGCGGTGGCGTGAACCCGGTCGTAGAGCGCACCCATGTCCCGGACCACGCCGTCGTGCACCTCGACGTTACTTACGGCTGCCTCGGCGATCAGCTGCCTGAGCTTGTCCACGTGGCGGCGGCGCCAGACCAGCAGCAAGCGCACCTCGGGCAGCCGTTCCGCCACCCGCAGCATGAGGTGGATTCCCCGGCTGAGGAACTCGCCGGCGGACAGCGGGCTCGATGCGAACAGGATGGTGAAAGGTCCTCGCGCCTCGCGGTACGTGGCCGGCGGAACGCCGGGCCGGATGAGGTGGATGGCGGTCTCCGCCACGCCGAGCTGCCGCATCAGGTCCCGGTCGCGGTCGCTCTGCACGACGATCGCGCGGTAGCTTCGCAGGGCCCTCACATTGCGCTCCACCCGCTCCAGGCTGGCGGTGCCCTTCGCGATGGTCAGCACCGATGTGTATCGTGTCAGCAGCGGGGAAAGCCAGCGTTCGCCTGCGGACGCGAAGAGGTGATTGACGCCTGGGCGCCCGGCCTGCCGCCGCAGCAGCGGGTAGAGCGGCAGCCCGTGCGGCAAGGGAACCCGCTTCAGCCGGCCGTTCCACCGGAGTCGAGCGTCGGACGTGTTCAGGCTGATGAGCGAGCTGTCCACGCCGCTCAGCCCCTCGAGGAGTGAGGCGATCTCCTTGGAGACCGCCTCCCAGTGCGGCGCATAGTTGAACACCCAGTACCGCACCCGGGCGGCGGCGTCTCCCGGGGTCACAGGGTCGCGGGCTGCTGAACGGGGCGCAGATGGCGGAACGTGATGGCCAGCGCGGTCACCGCGCGGAACAGCCAGCCCAGACCGACGCCATAGATCACGCCGGTGAGTCCCCAGCGCGCTCCTACCGCCGCTCCAGCGACGGAGAGCGCGAGGGACACCCACCCGGAGAGATTCACTAACCCGAGCTCGCGCGCATCGGCGAGGGCGGTAACCGTGGCCCGGGTGAAAGCCTGCAGGATCTTGGCACACCCGACGAGCAGCGTGGCAAGCACCAGCGCAGCGGAGAAGTGGTACTTGTCGTCCAGCAGCCAGCGCTCGACGAACGGTATCGCCACCCATATCGCCAGCGAGCCGACCACCGCGATCCCGGCGACGCCCCTGGCCTCGGAGACCACCAGCCGCCGCCGCTCGGCCACGCTCCCGGCGGCGCGGAGCCGCGGCAGCAGGGCATACCCCACCCCACGCTGAAGCACCCGGAAGAGCGAGCCCGCGACCGACGACAGCACACCGTAGGTGGCCAGGGCGGAGAGCGGCAGCACGTACGGAATGATGAGCCGGTCGAGTTGTCCCAGGATCGATCCCGAGGCGCCGGTGGCGGCCAGGGAGAAGGCCTCGCGCCAGGGGACGGCATCGGATCCGGTCTGCTGCGGCGCTCGGAGCACCAGCCACCAGGCGTAAGCCGCCGCCGCCAGAAATCCGCCCGTCATCACGAGCAGGGGGAGGTATGCGCCGCTGGCGCCCACCGCCATCACCACGACCGCCGCGAGCAACAGCGTGTAGTTGGGGGTCTGCACCAGCGTGAGCGACAGCGCAAACCGGTGCAGACGCTGGAACTCGGCTGCCGCCACGATGGTGGCACCGCCGGCGGCGCTGGACACGACGATGATGGCCACGGCCGCAAGGTCGAGCCCGTAGGTCGCTCCTCCGACGCCGAGCGCCAGGGCGACCAGCCCGGACGCCAGCCAGACCCGGCCGGAAACGGACGGCACGAACCGAAGCCCGCCACGCACGGCGACGCCGTCGAGGCCTGCCGCAGCCAGTGGCGCGCCCAGGTTCATCATCGCGAGGACCAGGGTGAAGAGCGCGTAGTCGCGCTCAGGTAGCCAGCGGGCCAGGAGCAGGTTGGCCAGGGCGTACCCCGCCCCGGAGGCCGCATAAAAGAGGACGGGCAGTAGACTGGGCGAGCGCAGGATCCGCACGTAAGCGAGCCTCGTCCGTTGTGGGTCGCGTTACTCTAGGGGGAGGGCGCTGTCCGCCGAACGGGCCTCCAGCCGCAAGCGCAGCAGCGCGTCCCGCAGGTCGGGGTTGGGCGTGAGCTGCGCCGCGTACGAGATCGCCCGTTCCATGCTCTCGATGTCGCCACGCGCCTCGTGCGCGTACACCAGTTGGACCGCCGGAAGCGCGAGGCTCGCGGCCGCACTGGCAGAAGTGGGATCGAGACCGGTCGCTCCACGCTCCACCAGCCCGGCGTACCGGTAGGTCCCGTACACCAGGGACTCGGTGTCCGGCAGGTGGAGTGGGGCCCCGGCCAGCCGGCGGAGATCCAGGGCCGGGTTGGTCGTGTCGGGAGGGCTGGTCCGGAGCTCGAAGCCGAGCCCGCGCTGCACCACATAATCGCGGAGGCCCGCGAACCCCGATCCGGCGGTGATCGACCAGACGATGGGACGCTTGCCCGCGTTGTGCTGCACGATGCTGAGGGAGACGATGTCGTTCGGGTAGAGCACCGTTCCCTCTTTCAACGTGCGCACCACGGGACCGAGTCGCACCTCGCTCGATTGGCCGACCAGGTACCCGTTCATCGCGCTCGCGATCATCGAGTCCGTCATCCCGTGCAGAGGCCAGGTCGGCCGCGTGGGGATCGAGTCGCGCCAGAGCTCGGGAACCTGCGCGGGGACGACGGAGCGGACCGGATTGTCCCGGAGCTGGCGCATGTACCAGTCGGTGTTCGCGAGGGCGAGACACACGACCGTGACGTCCCGGCGGATCCCTTCGACCTCCTGGGCCCACCATAAGGGGAAGGTGTCGTTGTCGCCGTAGGTGAACAGGACGCCGTAGGGAGGCGCGCTGTTGAGGAGATCGTAGGCGAAGTCGGCCGCGAGCCGTGCGTCCGGACCGTGGCGACGGGAGGCCTTGCTCCAGTTGAGCGCCAGCGGCACGAGGGCGACCAGCAGGAGCGCCGGCGCCACTCGGCGAGCCCACTCCTTTCTGGCGAGGTCGGCCGCGAATGCCGCGGCGCCGATCCCGGTCCACAGCCCCCAGACGATGAAGCTGACCACGAAGAAGTAGTCCCGCTCTCTCACCTCGTGGTCCGAGGGCTCGGGCCACCGCTCGAAAGCGAGGCTGAACCCGGGCCTGAAGTTCATGTAGCCCACCAGTCCGAGCCCGGTCACCAGGAAGACGCCGAACAGCAGCCACCAGGTCGCACGGTCGGAGCGACGCTGCTCCCAGAGGCCGCGAAGCCCCAGGGTCAGGAACAGGATCGTGAACGGTTTCCGGAGTCCCTCGCCGAGCGAGCGCGCCCACTGCCAGTCGAAGTACTGGAAGTAGTTGAGCAGCTGCCAGCCGATCAGCGCGAGGGTGCGGCCCGGATTGTCGGGGCCATGCGGCTCGGTGGGATCGTCGAACGGCGTCCGTGGCGGATACTGCGCGCGCCGGATGACGGCGAGCAGTGCGTCCAGCGTGGACGGCGCGGCCTCGTTGATCACCGGGTTCTGGGCCGAGCGGAGATAGATGAACAGGTAGGGCGTCACCGCGACGGCAGCGAGTCCGAGCGAGGCTGCCGCGAATGCGCCCGCCCCCCCGGTGGCGGCATAGGCGGCCGCGGCCAGGAAGCAGACCGCGCCGACGGCGGTGAGCCCGGCGCTGCCGAGGCCGGTGCCCACGAGGAGGGCCCAGACCCCGGCGAGCACCGCCACCTGTCCCCACTCCATCCGGCGGACGGCGGGATCCGGTGCGGGCTCGTGCCGCAGAGTGGTGACGAGAAACAGCAGCACGCCGGGAACCGCCAGCAGGGCGAGCAGGTGGTTGCCGATCGAGATGCCGGCGAGGTACACGATGAGCAGCAGGAGCCGCTGTCCCCGCGCGGTGCTCCGCCAGGCGCGCCACCGCAGCGCGGCCCAGGCCATGGCCGCGGTGGTGAACGTCGCGACCGTGTACACCTCGGTCTCGTTGGAGTTCTGCCAGTTGGTGAAGGTGAACGCGCCGATCAGCGCGGCCGCGGCGGCTCCACCGAGGCGGAGCACCCGGGCGCTGCCTACCGGAAGTCCTTCCACTACGCCTCGGGTGGACTGATGGACCACCAGGAACAGGAGCCCGGCAGCCAGGGAGCTGAAGAGCGCGCTCAGGAGATTGGTGCGGTAGGCGTACTCGCCGATGGGAACCAACAGCCCCCAGGCGTGGGCGATCAGGACGAAGAGCGGCGTGCCCGGTGGGTGAGGAATGCCGAGCGTCCTGGCCGCGGCGATGAACTCCCCCGCGTCCCAGAAGGTCACGGTCGGCGCGAGCGTCAGCACGTAGACTGCGAGCACGGCCGTGGCGACCGCGAGCGCGGCCCCGTAGGGTGGTCGCTCCCCGTCCTCCGCGCCCGCTCCCGGCGCCGTCACGGTCATCACAATGTGGCCGAGGGGTCGAGTGCGTGTGCCAGCGCGAGGGCCTCACGCGCGGCGGCCACCGCATGTACCCGGAAGAGACGCGCGCCCCGCTCCCAGGCGAGCGCGCAGGCCGCCGCGGTCGCGCGGTCGCGCTCCTCGACAGGGAGCCCGGTGACCGCGCCGAGAAACCGCTTGCGCGAGGGGCCGACGAGCAACGGCCGGCCGAGCGCCTGAAGTGCGGAGAGCTGGTCGAACAGCTCGACGCTCTGCTCCACGGTCTTGGAGAATCCGAGCCCCGGATCCAGGACGATCGCCTCCGGCCCGATCCCCGCGGCAGTCGCCGCCGACAGGGATTGGCGAAGCTCGCCGAGCACCCCACCGACCACGTCGCCCCCGTAGTCCGCATGCTCGTAGGACGCGAGCTCGAGCAGCCCGCCTCGGGAATGCATCAGGATCACGCCGGCACCGGCCGCGGCGGCCACGCCCGCCATCGCGGGGTCCAGCCGGAACGCGCTCACGTCGTTCACCACCGCCGCGCCCCCGCTCAGCGCGGCGCGTGCCACCTCGGACTTGACCGTGTCCACCGAGATCACCAGATCGGGGTGCCGCCGGGCCAGCCCCTCCACGACCGGCAGCACCCGCCGGAGCTCCGCTTCGGCCGGCACTGCTTCGGTGCGCCCTGGCCTGGTGGACTCACCTCCGACATCGATGATCGTCGCTCCATCGCGGAGCAGCGACTCGGCATGCGCCAGGGCGGCCTCGGTGCCGGTGAAGCGTCCGCCGTCGCTGAAGCTGTCGGGCGTGACGTTGAGAATGCCGACGATGATCGGACCGTCCAGGGCCAAGGTGCCCTTTCCGGTCCGCCACGCCCGTGCAGCCTCCCCGGGCATCGCGAGACCCACCCGAAGCGCGATGTCGGCCAGCGGCTCGGGTGCGGTCCAGGGCCGGGCAAAGGCGCTGAGCCGCGAGCGGCTCCCTGCGACGATGGCCCAATCGTCGCCGGTCACGACCTCGAGGCCGAGGCCGCCGCCGAAACGGACCAGGGCCTCGAGGACGCCCTGCTCCAGACCGGTCAAATGGAATGCGAGAGGATGGATGCCGGCGGCCGAGGCGCCGGCGCGCCCGTCGTCCCACCCGTGGGAGCGGAGCGCACCGCGTACCGCTCCCACGGAGTGGAGCGCCAGTGGCGTGACATTCACGCGCCGGCGGGTTCGGCCGGCGGCGCTCCGAGAATGGGCGCCCGTGCAGGCGTCGGGCCCGGCTTGCTCGCGGGCTGGTTCGGCGCCGCCGCGGGATCCGGCGGGAGGTTCCTCGGCGGCAGCGGGAGATTCTTGACCAGCCGGTCGAGATCCTCGCGGTCGATGGTCTCCCGGTCGAGCAGCGCGACCGCGATCCGGTCCAGCAGATCCCGGTTCTCGTTGAGGATCTGGGTGGCGCGGGCGTAGGCCTCGTCCACCAGGCGCTTCACTTCGTCGTCGACCATCTGGGCCGTGCGCTCGGAGATCTCCCGCCGCTGCGCGAACTCCCGGCCGAGGAAGATCTCCTGCTCCTTGTCCCCGACGGCGAGGGGGCCGATCACCTCGCTCATGCCGAACTGGGTCACCATCCGGCGGGCCAGCCCGGTGGCGCGCTCGATGTCGTTCCCCGCCCCGGTGGTGACCTTGTCGGCCCCGAAGATGATCTCTTCGGCCACGCGTCCGCCGAAGAACATCGCGAGGCTGCCGATGAGCCAGTCCTTGCTGTAGTTGTGGCGGTCGACCTCGGGCAGCGAGGCGGTGAGCCCGAGGGCCCGGCCGCGCGGCACGATGGTGACCTTGTGCACCGGGTCGCTGCCCGGAATCTTGAGCGCGACGATTGCGTGCCCCGCCTCGTGGTACGCGGTGAGCTTCCGCTCGTCCTCGGTGAGCACCAGGCTCCGCCGCTCGACCCCGAGCATGACCTTGTCCTTCGCGTCCTCGAAGTCCTGCATGTCCACCAGCGTCTTGTTGCGTCGGGCGGCCAGCACCGCGGCCTCGTTCACCAGGTTGGCGAGATCGGCGCCCGCCATGCCCGGCGTCCCCTTCGCGATGGTCTCCAGCCGCACGTCCGAGGCGAGCGGGATCTTGCGGGTGTGCACCCGGAGAATCCCCTCGCGGCCGCGCACATCCGGCGCGTCCACCACGATCTGCCGGTCGAATCGGCCCGGGCGGAGCAGCGCGGGATCGAGGACGTCGGGACGATTGGTGGCCGCCACCAGGATGACGCCGTCGTTGGACTCGAAGCCGTCCATCTCGACCAGGAGCTGATTGAGCGTCTGCTCCCGCTCGTCGTGCCCCCCGCCCAGGCCCGCGCCCCGGTGGCGACCCACCGCGTCGATCTCGTCGATGAAGATGATGCAGGGCGCGTGGGACTTGCCCTGCTCGAACAGGTCGCGCACCCGGCTCGCGCCGACGCCGACGAACATCTCGACGAAGTCCGAGCCGGACATGGAGAAGAACGGCCGCCCGGCCTCGCCGGCCACGGCCTTGGCCAGCAGGGTCTTGCCGGTCCCCGGTGGGCCGACCAGCAGCGCGCCCTTCGGCAGCCGCCCGCCGAGCCGCGTGAACTTCTGGGGATCCTTGAGGAACTCGATGATCTCCTGGAGCTCGACCTTGGCCTCGTCGGCGCCGGCCACGTCCGCGAAGGTGACCTTCGGAGTGTCGCCCGCGAGCAGCTTGGCCTTCGATTTCCCGAAGGCGAAGGCTCGACTGCCGCCGGCCTGGAGCTGCCGCAGCAGGAAGAACCAGAGCCCCAGGATCACGATCCAGGGCAGCGCCGCGATGATGATGGCGGTGATACCGCCCTTGGGCTCCTTGGCCAGGATGGGCACCCCGGCGTCCTCGAGGCGCTTGATGAAGACCTCGCTGTTCGCCACCGGCAGCAGAACGGTGAAGCTCTTGGCGGTCCGACCATCCTGGGTGACCGGCGCCCGGAAGTCGCCCTCGAGACGCTTGCCGTCGAACACCTCGACGCGCGCGATGTTGCCCTGATCGAGCTGCCGGCTGAACTCCGTATAGGAGAACTCCTGGGTGGGATTGCGCTGACGGCTCATCATCTGGAACAGCGCCAACGCCAGCAGACCCACCAGCAGCCAGAGGGCGAGGTTCTTGCTCAGGTTGCCCCAGTTGGTGCGCGGGGGCCGAGTCGGGAGTCGGTCTGCCATTTATTCCAAGTCCGCGATGAACGGGAGATGTCGGTAATTCTCGGCGTGGTCGAGTCCATACCCGACCAGGAACGCCGGTGGAGCCTTGAAGCCCACGAATCTCAGCTCGGGCCGGGGAGCCGCCGCCAACTGCTTGTCCAGCAAGGCGCAGATGGCCAGGCTGCCGGGCCTCCGACCGGCCAGCAGAGCCATGAGCCGCTGGAGGGTCTTGCCCGTATCAATAATATCCTCAACCAGGAGGATATGTTTGCCTTCGAGCCGGGTTTCCGGGTCGTAGAGCAGACGAACCGTCCCGCTGGAGACCTTGCGATCCCCATAGGAGCTCGCCACCAGGAAGTCCACCTGGATTGGACGCTCGATGGTCCGCACCAGGTCGCTCAGGAAGATGAAGCTGCCCTTGAGCAGCCCGAGGACGAGCAGATCGCCGTCGGGATAGGCCTGGGTGATGTCCCCGCCCAGCTCCCGGACACGAGCGGCGATCGTCTCCGTGTCGTACACGATGGATTTCACCGGCTTGCCGCCGGTCCGGCGCAGTACCTCAGGCGTGGTCAACATCGACGCGAAGCGCCTCCGCTCCTGCGGGTGGAAGCAGCGCATTGGACCGGCAGACGCCGGGAATCCAGACCACGCAGTCGGAGCTCACGAACAGCGGCCACTCCGCCCGGCTCCGGCGGGACACCCTGAGGTCCTGAAAGCAGCGCACCACGAGACGGCGACCGGTGCCGGCCAGAGGGCGCACCTTGTCGCCCGGCACCCACCCCCGGACCACGAGCGCATCGGGACTGAACCAGGCCGTGCGGCCCGCGCGCTCCTGCCGTTCGGGCGCTACATCCGGGCGCCACGCGATCCGCCACGCCCCCCAGAGCCCCAGCCCGCTCCGCCCTGCCACCCGGAGCACCCCGGCATGCGGCGCCTCCCCGCTCCGGACGATCCGCAGCCGCCCGTACGCGAGCTCGGCACGCCAACCGGCGCCGAGTGGGATCTCCCGCCCGCTCCCGCCCGCGGCGGCGAATCGGCGGACGCGCGCCGCGCGGGCCGACCCCATGGGCAGGCCCGCACGCCGGGCGGCCGCAACGATGATGGTCTCAGCCAGGGCTGAATCATAGGTCGCGAGGGGTGGCGCAGCAACGGAAATCCCGCACTCCTCCGGCAGCGGCTCCAACCCCGGCAGGAGATCGAGCACCCGGTCCCACGCCTCGCGGTCGCGGGCGGCCCCAGCCGCGAGACGTCGCAGCCGCTCGTCCACGCGGGGGAGTCGACTGCGGATGGAAGGCAGCAGGTCGCACCGGATCCACGAGCGGAGATGGGCCGGGTCGCTGTTCGCCGGGTCCATCCAGACGCCGAGCCCGCGCTCCCGGGCGTACCGGGTGAGCTCGATCCGTCGGAAAGGGAGCAGCGGACGGACCAGCGGCCCGCTCACCGAATGGATGCCCGAGAGTCCCGCGGGTCCGGAGCCCTCCAGGGCGCGCATCAGCACGGTCTCCGTCTGATCGTCGGCATGATGAGCGGTGAAGACGATCGACGCCCCGACCTGCTCCTGCAGCCTCGCGAGCCAGGCGTACCGAGCCCGCCTGGCAACCGTTTCGGAGGTTCCTTCCCCGAGCGCAAGTCGCCCGATCTCGCAACGGAGCCCCAGGCTCTCCGCCAGCGCGGCCACCCGGGCGGCGACCGCCGAGCTGTTCGGATGGATTCCGTGGTCCGCGTGGGCGACGATGAGCTCGCGACGGGCCGCGGTGGCGTGGTGAAGGAGGTCGAGCAGAACGACGGAGTCCAGCCCCCCGGAGACGGCGACGAGCGCGGGTCCGTCGGGCAATTCCAGCGAGTCCAGGTGCGCGAGGAACCCGTCGGGGAGTGTCATCGCCGGGAAAGGTAACCCGTTGACACGTCGACTCGATAACCGATGTTTGGCGAGTGAGCGATCCGCACGATTTCCTCCGCAATCTGGTACTGGTCCTGGGCGTCGCCGCGGCGGCGACGATCCTCTTCCAGCGGCTCCGCCAGCCCGTCGTGTTCGGTTACCTGATCGCCGGCATGATCCTGGGGCCCTACGTCCCCATCCCGGTCGTGGCCGACGAGGGCATGGTGCGCATCCTCTCCGAGCTCGGCGTGATCCTGCTCATGTTCGCGCTTGGCCTCGAGTTCAGCCTGCGCAAGCTGCTGGCCATCGGCCCCACGGCATCGGTGATCGCCGTGCTCCAGACCAGCGCCATGGTCGGGGTCGGCTTCCTGGCCGGCCGGCTCCTCGGCTGGACGGTGATGGAGAGCGTCTACGCCGGCGCCATCATCGCGATCTCCAGCACCACGATCATCGTGAAGGCCTTCAGCGAGCAGCGAATCCGGGAGCGGTTCACCGGGATCGTGTTCGGTGTGCTCATCATGGAAGACCTGATCGCGATCTTCCTCCTGGCCATCCTCACCGCCATCTCCGCCGACGGCGGCGTCTCACCGGGAGACCTCCTGACGACCGCGAGCCGCCTGGGCGCCTTTCTCGCCGGGCTGCTGGTGCTGGGCCTGCTCACGGTGCCCCGGCTGATGCGGACGGTGGTCCGGCTGGACCGGCCGGAGACCACCGTGGTGACGGCGATGGGCATCTGCTTCGCGGTGGCGTACCTGGCCCAGGCGTTCCATTACTCGGTCGCGCTCGGTGCGTTCCTGGCGGGCTCGCTGGTCGCGGAGTCCGGAGAGGAGCGAGCCATCGAGCAGCTGGTGCAGCCCATCCGCGACATGTTCGCCGCGATCTTCTTCGTCGCGGTCGGCATGCTGATCGACCCCCGGCTGATCGTGGAGCACTGGCGTGCGGTGGTGGTGTTCACGCTCCTGGTGGTCGCGGGCAAGATCCTGTTCGTGAGCCTGGGTGCGTTCCTCGCGGGCTACGGTACCCGGACATCCGTCCAGACCGGCATGAGCCTGGCCCAGATCGGGGAGTTTTCCTTCATCATCGCCGGGATCGGCCTGGCTACTGGGGCGACGCGCGAGTTCATCTACCCGATCGCGGTGGCGGTTTCGGCGATCACCACGCTCAGCACCCCGTGGCTGATCCGCGCCGCCGGCCCCGCGGCCTCGTGGGTGGACCGGAAGCTACCGCGGCCGCTCCAGACGTTCGCGGCTCTCTACGGCTCCTGGATGGCGAGCCTCCGCAGCAGCTCCCCGGATCGCAGCCGTCGGTCGCGGGAGCGGCGCCTCGCGGGCCTCCTGGCCGTCGATGCCGCGCTCCTCGCCGCCATCGCGGTCGCGGTCACGGTCGAGCTCGACGCCGGGATCACCACGCTGTCCAGAGGCATGGAGCTGACCCCCGAGGCAGCCCGGGCGGTGATTTTCGCGGGCGGGGCTCTGCTGGCGGCGCCGCTGGTGGTGGGCATGTTGCGCACGGCGAGGGCGCTGGGCCAGACGATCGCGCTGCGCGCGCTGCCCGCCCCCGAGCGCGGGGTAGACTTCGGGGCCGCTCCGCGTCGGGCCTTCCTGGTCACCTGGCAACTGGTGCTCGTCGCGATGGTCGGAGTGCCGCTAGTCGCCCTGTCGCAGCCGTTCCTGCCGGCGCACGTGGCGCCGGCAATCTTCCTGAGCGCGCTGGCGGTCGCCGGGATCGCCTTCTGGCGCAGCGCCACCAATCTCCAGGGCCATACCCGAGCGGGCGCGGAAGTCATCGTGGCGGCGCTCGCGAGGCAGATGGCCGGCCGCGGGATGGAGCCGGAGACACCGGTGGCGCACCGGCGCCGCGCGAGCGACGCGGTCGGCGCACAGGCCCTGGCGGAAGCGCCGGAGCCGGTGCGGACCCTCGCCGGCATTTACGACCTGATCCCCGGGCTGGGGCAACCCGTCTCGGTGGAGATCGGTGAGGTGGACTACGCGGCAGGGCGCTCTCTCGCCGAACTCGACCTTCGCGACAGGACCGAGGCGACGGTGCTGGTGATCGTGCGCCCGTCCGGAGCCAGCATTCTGCCGGTCGGCGCGGAGGTACTGCGCCCCGGCGATCTGCTGGCGCTCGCGGGCACCGCCGACGCCGTGAACAAGGCTCGGGTCCTGCTGCACTCCGGGCCCGTTGAGGAGTCGATCATCCCAGCCGGGTGATGGTCTTCCCTTCGGCGGTACCGGAGGCCAAGTTCCCCGAGTGACCACCATTCTCGTCGTGGATGACGAGCTCGCGGTCTGCGAGCTCACCTGCCGGATGCTCCGCGAGGCTGGATACGACTGCATCTGGGCGACCAGCGGAGAGCACGCGCTCACCCTGCTCGTCGAGCGGAAGGAAGTGCCGGACCTGTTCGTCTTCGACGTTCGCCTGCAGGATATGCCGGGGCCGACGCTGGCGTGGCTGCTGACGGAGCGCTACGGCGAGGTGCCGGTGCTGTTCGTCTCGGGCTACCCATCGTTCGACGCCGCGCTCCTCAGCGCCGCCCGCTGGGAGTTTCTGCCGAAGCCCTTTCTGTCCGCGCAGCTCGTGGCGGCCGTCCAGCGCATCCTCGCGCAGCCCAGGTCGCAGGCTCGCTCCGCGTCCTGAGCACCTCCCCCCTCACACTCCGTCTCTGACCTCGACGTCCGATCGCTGGACGCGGGTGATGCCGTGGGAGGTCTCCAGCCACACATAGGTGGCGTGGCTCCCTGAGGCCGTGTGCAGGGGATACCAGGCTTCCGGCAGCAGGGTCGGGTAGAAGCCCAGCCAGCCGGGCCGCAGCCTGGCGTGGGGAGCTACCCGCGAAACTCGCCTGTCGGTTTTCTCCATGGCTCCAAAGCCCCGCGGGCCGGTCGAGCGACAGTGTGTTGCCCTGCGTCAATTTGAGGAATCGACCGCAGAGCGCCAAGACGTAGGTCACCGTGCCGGAACCCGCGAAGTGGCGCGTGCCGAGGCTCACAGCCCTTCAGAGCCACTCCCCGTACATATACCGTGGACACTCGGGGTGTCCTCACCGACAGCATCTGCTCCTCGTCGTGGCGAGGTGAAACGGGTCCGTCCAGCGGAATCCGGTTGACCAGCCATGGGGGGAACGGATGAGGAAAGATCTGACGATCGCCTTGGCGATTTCGCTCGTCCTCGGGGCCGCGGCGGCCTGGGGCTCTTGCGCCGTGCCCCACCGAGCCACGAGGGCGCACCATCAGTCGGGTGATGCGAATCACGTTGCCATCATGTCCGGAGGCCCAAACTACGCTCTCAACTGAAACCTGCGGACTCGGGGTCCGCAGCTCACAGCAGGAGGGCATATGGCATCATCAGTGAGTCGGCGCCGCGAGAGCCCGTTCGAGCTGGGCGGGATCGCGCGCCTGAACCGCATGCTGGACGAAGCTCTCGGCGGGTGGATGGGCACGGAGTCTCCGCGTGGAGGCTCTCTCACAGCCGACTGGATGCCGCCGTGCGACATCACGGAGGACGATCGGTCGATCCGTCTTCACCTGGAGCTCCCGGGCGTGAAGCCTGAGGACATCCATCTGTCGATCGAGGACAATGTCCTCAGTATCCGAGGCGAGAAGCGACAGGAGGCAGAGGAGCGGAACGAGCGGGTGCACCGCTACGAGCGGACCTATGGGGTGTTCGAGCGCACCTTCACCCTGCCGAGCACCGTGGACAGCGGGAACATCGAGGCGGAATTCGAGCAGGGAATTCTCACGGTGAGCATACCGAAGAGCGAGCGGTCGAAGCCGCGGGAGATCCGGGTGGGAACCGGGGCCGGAAACGGGGGCAAGGTCGGTAAGTCCGGCAGCGCCTCGCCGACCGGCGGTCCCTCACAGACCGCCGACAAGAAGCCGTTGGACCGGGATCCGACCGAGGAAGGCTCCGCAGGAAAGTCCCGTCAGCGCTGACACTGCCGGCCGCTGGCTCCGCACGCCCGCGGGTGGTACATCCGTCCCACCGCGGGCGTCTTGCTTCGGGGCCCGGCGGGGGGGCCGTGAC
>DATABZ010000355.1:0-4016 GCA_036259315.1 Gemmatimonadales bacterium
GACTGGCCTCCGGCGAGTAGTCGGCACCTTCCTCCGCTGCACCTTCCTGCACCGTCTTCCGCAGGGCTCACCCGAGCCGTACGTTCCCACCCTCCCCTCAGACGCCAAGAGGCTCCGGGTGGCTCGTACGAGTCCGTGGATGTCGCTGGCCCCTCTGCCGCTGCTCCTCGCGCCGGCCCTGCTGGTCGCCTGCGGGGACCGTCTCGGCCCCAACGACCCCGCCGCCATCGTCATCACGCCCGAGGCGCCCCGGCTCGTCATCGGGCAGACCCTCCAGCTCACCGCGGCGGTGGTGGATGCGAGCGGACGGGAGATCCCCGGGCTCGATGTGGACTTCGAGTCGAGCCTGTACACGATCGTCGCGGTCAGCGAGACCGGCCTCCTCACCTCGTTCGGGGAGGGCGGCTCGTCCACCATCACCGCGACGCATGGCGATCTCCGGGCTCAGGTCACGGCCACGGTGGTGCTCCCTCCATCGACGCTGTATGTGAGCCCCGCGTCGCTGGAGCTGGACTCGGGAGAGGAACTGCAGCTGTTCGCGCGGGTCACCGACGAGAACTCCGAGGACGTGACGACCGCCGAGTTCGCGTTCCGAAGCGACGACCCCACGGTCGCGACGGTGGACGAAGCGAGCGTGACGAGCGGCCAGGCGACATCCCGGGTCACGGCCAGGGCTCCAGGAACCACGACCATCGTCGTGACCAGCGGCGAGCGGGAGACTCGGGTTCCCGTGAGGGTGCTCCAGGTCGCGAGCAGAGCGGTCCTCACGCCGCTCAGCGTCGTCCTGCCCCGAGGCGGCGTGCAGCAGCTGAGAGCGGCGGTACTGGACCGGACCGGCGACGAGATCGCCGGCAAGGCGTTCACCTGGACTTCCAGCGACGAGGCCGTAGTCACGGTCAGCCAGGCCGGCGAGGTGCGCTCGGTCGGGCCCGAGGGCTCCGCGATCGTCACGGCGACCACCGAAGGCTTCTCGGTCTCGCGCGGCGTCTTCGTCGGCACGCCGCCCGATCCAGCCCTGCTCGCACGAGTGCCTCTCAGTGCGGCCTACGGGGTGTCGTGGGACCCGGGCGGCACCCGGTACTTCGCCACCAGCTACTCCTTCGGCATGGTGAGCGGCACCGCGGCCGATCTCGACTCCCCGGCCAGCGTCGGCATCACCGGCGGTTACGTGTACGACGTCGCCGCCGATGCGCCGGGAGGCCCTGCCTACGTCGCCGGCACGAAGGTCGGGGGCAGGGACGGGATCGCCGTGGTGGATCCGGCGACCCGCACCGTCGCCGACTTCATCCCCGTCACGCTAGGCCTGCCTCTGGCCGTCGCCATCTCCGGCGATGGAGCGAGGCTGGTCGTGGGGACCGACCGCGGCTTCGAGGTCCTGGACGTCGCGACCAAGACTTCCCGCGGCGGCAGCGCCATCGGCAACGTCAGCAAGATCACCCGTCATCCCCTGCGGCCGCTCGTGTACGCCACCGTCTCGTCCCGAGGAGTCTGCGAGATCGATCCCGCCTCCGGCGAGGTCACCCGCACCTTCCGCGGCGGGATTCAGTCCCACGCCGTGTCGCCGGACGGCACCCGGCTCTACACCGTCGCCCTCGACAGCGTCCTCCGGGTGTGGAACCTGGAATCGGGCGCGGAGGAACCACGTCTGACCTCCGTCGGTGGGTGGGACGTCGACGTGACACCCGACGGCAAGTTCCTCTATGTGGTGGGCTATGAGTCCGGCGGCCCCAGGCTCTCGGTCGTCGACCCGGGCTCCGGTGCCCTGGTCCGCACCGTGGACACAGGTGCGGACGGGCGGCGGATCGCCATGTCGCGGGACGGCATCGCGGCGGTCAGCACGGTCGACGGGAGAACGGGCGAGGGGTGGATCGCCTTCGTTCGCTGAGCGCCGCGATGGGTTCGGGGCTCAGGCCCCCGCTCGCTCCGGCGCCAGGTACATCAGCGACCCCGGCGTCGTCAGCGTCTCCCCCGTCTCCAGCAGCGTCTTGAGGCCGCTCAGCACCATCGGCCAGCCGCCGTAGAGCTCGCTGTTCGCGCCCTCGCGCAGCCGGTCGTGCGTGACGGTGAGACGGCACGAGTCGGCCACGGGCTCGATCTCCCAGGTGACCCGCGAGAATCCCTCCGCCTTCACTTCATCGCTCCACAGCGCGCGGAAGCTCTGCACCAGCCGTCGCGGCGGATCCACCTCCAGGTTCTCGCCCTCGGCGATCGGCATGTTCGGCGAGACGGTCATGTCGGTGGCACGGCTCTGGTACGAGGACCCGGGCTTCCAGTCCGAGTAGACCCCCACGCCGAACGTGTACTTGGCCCGCATCGCCGGGTCGGTGAGGGCCTGCCACAGCCGCTCCGGCGTGGTCTTGATGTAGATCTCGAACACCTTTTCCATGAGCTCCCCCTCGAGGTCGTCCTTGAGCTCGCTCAGCATCGCGGCCCAGGGCTCGGTGTACTTGTCGATCCACCGATCGTGGATCAGCCGGATCGGCACGGGATTGAGGAAGTGCAGCTTCTCCCGGCCGCGCCGTCTGGTGACCACCAGTCCCGCCTCCTCCAGCACCCGCAGGTGCTTCATGACGCCGAAGCGGGTCATCCGGAGCCGCTGACCCAGCGCTCCGAGAGTCTGCCCGTCGCGCTTGAAGAGCGCGTCGAGCAGCCCTCGACGGGTCGGGTCGGCCAGCGCTCTGAACACCGCATCTGCGTTCATGCGCGGACTAATATGTGACTATTTGGTCACCTGTCAAGAGTGCACTCTGCCCTGCGGCTACCTCGACCCGATGCCGACGGCCACGCGCTCACCCGAATCCCGGGGCGAACGCGCCGGGCATACTTCCTCGAGCACAGCGGCGAACCGCCTGGCGATCTCCCGTCGCGAGTACGGCGCCAGCGAGGACGCCGGCACGGCCACGGGCCCGCGAGGTCCCGATGCGAGCTCAGCGATCAGCCGTCCGGCGCGCGCGGTCTCGCCCTCGCCGACCAGATGTGCCTGCGGCACCGATCCGAGCACCTCGCGGATCACGCCGCCATGCTCGACGAAGGCCAGGATCGGTCGCGCGGCCCGCAGATAATGCAGCGTCTTCGAGGGCATGATCGAGCCGTATTCCTCCACGAACAGCAGGTCGGCGCCGAGCATGTACTCGATCGCCTCCCGCTGCGAGACCGGCGGCACCTCGTGGACCGTCACGCCGGCCGGCGGCGTGTTCAGCTCACGCTCGGCGCCGGTCTCCACGAACCCGACCTGCCACACGTGGACGTGTCCGTGCAGCTCGGGTCGCTCGCGCAGCGCATGCCGCAAGGCGTCCCAGAGCGCGAGAGGCGGCCGGCGGAGCTGGCCCGTGTGCACGATGGAATAGCGCGGGAGCGGAGCAGGAACGACGCCGGCGAAGTCGTCCTCGTCATAGCCGTTCTGGATCACGTGGAGCGGCGGCCGGTCCTCCTGCGGGATCCGTGAGTACGCGTGCTCCACGATGTGCGAATCCACCGCCACGACCGCGGCGGCGTCCCGGATCATTCGCCGCTCCAGCCGTCGCTCGAGCTCCGCCAGCCAGGCGGGCCGCTGGGGCGCGTGATGGAACGCGGTCCACGAGTCCCGGAAGTCGATGACGTAGGGGAGCCGCAGCCGCGCGGCGACGGTATGGGCGATCAGGATGGCCGTGGGCGGAAAGGAGGTGGCGAGGACAGTGTCCCACCGGCCGGGGTGCCATGCCCGGAGCGCCGCCCAGACGGCGAAGGGGTACCACAATACCTGGGAATCCGGGACCAGCCACGACTTGGGATGGAACACGCTGCGCCTGGGAGCCCCCCGGCTCGGCGGTGCGCCGCGACCGCGGCGCCGACGCGAGGCATAGAACAACGAGAACTCGGGTGCTCGCGTCCGGATGACCTCCACCCCCGACACCTGATCGAGAAGCTCCGGATCCTCGGGCAGGCCCGCGGTGGGTCGGACTCCGGTGAGGACCGTGGGACGCCAGCCCAGTTCGGGGAGGTACTTCGCCAGCTTGGTCGCGCGCTCCGCCGAGACG
>DATABZ010000356.1:0-8018 GCA_036259315.1 Gemmatimonadales bacterium
AGCGCGAGCACCACGCCGCGACGCCCGCGCGCGCGCTCCGGGTGCCGCCGCGGTGAGTAGAGCGAGGGCCCACGAGCCATGCCGGCGAGGATCGCGGCCTCGCCGACCGACAGATCGCCGACGCTCTTGCCGAATAGCTCGCGACTCGCCGCCTCGACGCCCAGGGTGCCGTGGCCGAGATAGATCAGGTTGAGGTAGAGCTCGAGGATGCGCTGCTTGGGCAGCGCCCGCTCCAGGCGACGGGCCAGCTCGATCTCGATCAGCTTGCGGCGGATGGTGCGCTGCTGCGAGAGCTCGGGAAGGAACGCACTCCGCACCACCTGCATGGTGATGGTGCTGAACCCCTCGCGCACGTCGAGGGCAGCCAGGTTGCGTGCGAGCGCGCGACCCACGCTGCGCCAGTCCACGCCGTCGTGGTAGTAGAACCGCCGGTCCTCGGCCGCGATGAACGCCGCGCGCACGTGCCGCGGCACCCGCTCGAGCGGGACGTTGATCCGGCGGACGTAGGAGAGTCGTCCCAGCAGGGCGCCCGAGCGGTCGAGCACCCGGCTGCCCTCGCTGGGACGGAAACCGCGGAGCTGCTCGGCGGAGGGGCAGCCGGCGAGACCGCACGTCGCCATCCACAGCGTGGTCACGCCCGAGAGGAGAAGCAGCGCGATCACCACGGCGGCGAAGATCCGCTGGCGGCGATTCATCTCCACCTCCCACGAAAAAACGGCCCCCTCAGGGGCCGTTTGTAGCCGACGATCCTCGGGTGGCCCCTCAACTGGCCTGAGGGGACTCATCAGACGGGACCACGCCCGGCCTGGTTTCGCCCGGGGTCGCCTGTCCGTTGCTCCCGGCGTCGTGTCGCTGCTGCTGGTACCGCTCCCAGCGGCTCGTGGCCTCACGGCGGACCGACTGCGCCGTCTCGCGCACCCGCGACCGCGCGGGGGCCGTGCGCTCACTGGTGAGGAAGTAGGTGGCGGCCACCCCGGCGGCGATGGCCAGCACGGCGCCGAGCGCGCCGGAACCCTCCTCCTCCTCCTCTTCTTCCTCCGCGTGCCTGCGCTCCCAGGCTTCGGCGCTGCGCTTCCGCATGCTGGCGAGCCGCTCGCGCATCCGCTCGCGGGCCCGCCCGCTCAATCCCTGCACCCCTTCGAGACCTTCGCCCAGGTCGTCGCCCAGGGTCTCCAGTCTCCTCCGCAGCCGGCGTCGTGTCTTGACCCCCGTGTCCGGTGCGGCGAGGAGACCGATGCCGACACCGAGGGCCGTAGCCAGCGCGATGGTGCCCATGCCGGAGGCGCCCCGGCGCTCGCCGAACTCGAAGTCTGCGTCGTCGAACCTGCGTTGTCTTCTCGTCATACAACCCCCGAGAGCCGCGGTAGGCTCGCTGTTGGCGGTACGATGGCTCCGGGCCTGCCGGAGCGGGAATCTCCTCCCACACTAATCGATACCAGGGGGGAAGGAAACATCTTGCATTCCACGGTGGCCTCCCGAAAAACGCACCGCGGAGCAGGGGCGGCGAGATGGGACGGGAGCGTCCCGCGGACCGCTCTCGGCAGGCTTCCCCGGACCCGCGCGGCCGGCTGTAAGCGGTTGCTCGATCTGGTATTACCGACCGGCCCTGGGATCGGACCCCGGCGCGTTCCCGGCCAAGGATCCGCCGGAGCACGGAACTGGCACTCCGGAGGGCCGGCAACCCGCAGGTCCCCCATCGGTCCCATGAGTCTTACCCCCTGGATCGCCGGCCGGCGCCGGCATCCGCGAACCGATCGAGCGTGCGTCATGTATCTCGTCGAGCTGAGACCAGGCAAGGAAGAGCTCTACAGGACGGTCGACGATCTCGCCGCCGCGATCCGCAGCGGAGAGGTGGACGGCCACTCACGGATCTACCACCGGTCCACCTCCAAGTGGATCTCGATCACCCTGCACCCGCAGTACAAGGCGATTCTCGCCCAGCCTCCGGCCGGGCAGCCGGCTGATCGGAGCAACTGGACCTATCTCACGGACCAGGCGGAGACGCTCAAGGGTGCGACGGATCCCGAGTCCCCCGAGACGCCTTCCGCGCCGGAGTCCGGGAGCGGGGCGAGCGAGGCGAGCGACAGCCCGTGGCGGCGTCCGATGACGCTCGGCATCAGCGGTCTGTTCCTGGTACTCGGCATCCAGCTGGCGTTCTCGGGTCCACGGCCGACCTGGTCGGCCAGTGCCGCCCAGCCGAGCCGGCCGGAGATCGCTCCTGCCGCCGTGGAGGAGAGGCGCTCCGAGCAGGTGGTCTCGCTCGCGAGCACGTCCACGGGATGGGAGAGCGAGGAGGTCGCCGAGGCCGACCAGCCGGCCGAGGCCCCGGTCGAGTCGCCCGAGGCGGCCAAGGCGCCGGCAGCTTTGCCCAAGGCGCCCCGCCTCGCGGTGAAGCTCGACGCGAGCATTCCCGGCCCGGCGGCCTCGGAGACCGACGCGCGTACGGTCGACCGCCTGCTCGCCCACTACGGCAGAGCCTACGAGGCCGCGCGCACGAGGCTCGGCAGCGGCGTGCGCGTGGCGAGGCTGCACCAGCTCTTCGCCACGACGCGCCTCACTCCCGATGGCGGCGTCACCGATGCCCGCCTCGGCCTCGCCGGCATGGCCAACTTCATCCGGGTGTACCGTGAGCAGGAGGGCGCGATCGAGCGGGAGTTCCAGGACTCGTTCACCACGATGTCCAAGGATCTCGGCTGGTCGCCGAAGACGGCCAAGCAGTGGTACTCGCGCGAGACCGGCAAGGAGTCCAAGGAGCTGGCCTCACTGACCGACCGGCTGGTGGCCAAGATCGACAGCGTGCTCGCGGTGCTGAGCGCCGAGGCGGGTGCCTACAAGTTGGGAGACGGCAAGATCCACTTCGAGGACGTGACGGCGTCACGGCAGTACGGGGAGCTGCGCCGCAGCATCAACGCGGCGATCGACTCCGCGCGGATCGCCGGCGGAGAGGGCTCGGCCGGCCCGATGGGATACCTGCTCGGCGCGATCGGGTCTACCCGGCTGCCGGTGGAGAGCTGACCGCCTTTCCACCTCCAGCGATCAGGTCCGCGCTCGCGACCTGACCCGGGGCCCTGGCCAGCACCCGTTCGGCAAGCTCACGCTCGCCGCGGTGCGCCAGGGCCTCGAACGCTTCCAGGAGCGACACCCCCGCCCTCCGGATCCCGTGATGGTCCGTGGCGACGAGGTCCACCAGCCCACGCTCCACCATCGCCCAGGCCAGCTCTTCCGCACTGGGGTTGTGGCCCGCGTAGTACCCGTTGAAGCTCCCCGCGTTCACCTGCAGCAGCGCACCCATCTCACGCCAGCGGCGCATCTGCTCCAGCGGCGGCACGCCCGGCAGGTAGCGATAGCGCTCGGGGTGGGCGACGACGATGCCGCGGCCGGCGTCCAGTGTCTCCCGTATCACGTCCTCGTGGGAGCCCTGGAGGTCGAAGCCGAACTCGACCAGCAGGTAGTGCCCGCGGCCGAGCCCCACATCGGTTCGTCCGACCACGCGCCGGATCTGATAGACGTCCGGCGCCCAGATCTCCTGCGCCAGGGCGACCGCCGGGAGGTCGTCGCGGTCCACGATCGCTTCCACCAGCTCGTCGAAGGCGGCGCGGTGCAGGTCGAGCTCGCGGGTGAGGTCCACGTCGGTGGCCAGGCGGGGGAGCAGCAGATGGGGGGTCGTGACCAGCGCGCCGACCCCCTCGGCCCGCAGGGCGGCTAGAGACTCGAGCGATTCCTCGACCGAGTCGGAGCCGTCGTCCACCCCGGGCACCAGGTGGCTGTGGAGATCGGTGAACGGCGGCGGCTCCCGCTCGCCACGATGCGGTAACGTTCGATCCACGCTAGTGTTCAACCATCCTCTCCCCGGAGCCTCCGTGACCACAGCCCGACGCACCCACGGCTTTCGCGAGTCGGTGATCCGGGGGATGACACGGCTCGCGCGCGAGCACGACTCTCTCAATCTCGCCCAGGGCTTCCCCAATTTTCCAGCGCCCGACGCGCTGAAGGAGGCGGCGGCCAGGGCGATCCACGCCGACATCAACCAGTACGCCATCACCTGGGGCGCCCAGCGTCTCCGCTCGGCGCTCGCGCGGACGTACGCGGAGCGCTACGGGCTGGACGCGGATCCCGACAGGGAGATCACCGTCACCTGCGGCGCGACCGAGGCGATGATCGCGACGCTGCTCGCCCTGGTGAACCCGGGCGAGGAAGTGATCGTGTTCGAGCCGTTCTACGAGAACTACGGTCCCGACACCATCCTGGCAGACGCGAAGCCGGTGTACGTGCCGCTGGAGCCGGGCCGACCGCTCGACCTGGAGCGGTTGGCCGCGGCGTTCACCTCCCGCACCCGGGCCATCGTGGTGAACACGCCGAGCAACCCCTCGGGCCGCGTGCTGACCCGCGCGGAGCTCGAGGCGATCCGGGACCTGTGCGTCGCCCACGGCACACTCGCAGTGACCGACGAGATCTACGAGCACATCCTCTACGCCGGCGAGCACATTCCCATCGCCACGCTGCCCGGCATGCGCGAGCGCACGATCACAATCAGCGGCGCCTCGAAGACCTTCAGCGTGACCGGCTGGCGGGTCGGATGGATCATCGCGCCGGCCGAGCTGACCGACGCGATCCGGAAGGTGCACGACTTCCTCACCGTCGGCGCGCCCGCGCCGCTGCAGGAGGGCGTGGCCGTCGCGCTGGAGACGCTGGACCAGGAGTTCTACCGCCGGCTCGCGACCGATTACCGCGCGCGGCGGGACCTGCTGCACGCGGCCCTGGCGGACGCCGGCTTCCGCGCCGTCTCTCCCGAAGGCTCCTACTACATACTGGCGGATTTCTCTGCGCTCGAGGAGGCCGCGAGCGGTGGCGCGCCGCTGGACGATACGGCTTTCGCGGTCTGGCTCTCGCGCGAGGTCGGCGTGACCCCGGTGCCCGGCTCGAGCTTCTTCCGGGAAGGTGGCGGCGGACGGTCGCTGGTCCGATTCGTCTTCTGCAAGACGGAGGACGTGCTCGAGGAGGCAGCGCGCCGGCTCCGCTCCATCGGGCGGGGGAGCTCCTCGCGTCGCCCCGAAGCGGCCGTGCGGAGCGGGCTGCAGCGGTGAGCGGCGGTCTCGCCGTGGTGACCGGCGCGACGGCGGGAATCGGACGGGAGTTCGCCGAGCAGCTCGCCGGCCGCGGGTACGATCTGCTCCTCGTCGCACGGGACGAGCGGCGACTCGCCGAGACCGCGGCCGCTCTCGCCACGGCACACGGTGTGGAGGCCGAGGCGTTCACCGCCGACTTGAGCCGAGAGGAGCACGTCACCCGGTTGGGGGACCGCCTGGCGACGGCGCCGCGGCTGGCCATGCTGATCAACAACGCCGGCTTCGGCTCCCGCGGGCGGTTGGCGGATGCGGATGAGGAGCGGCAGGCCGCGATGGTCCGGCTCCATGCGCTCGCGCCACTGCGGCTCACCCGGGCCGCACTGCCGGTGCTTCTCGCCAATCGCGCGGGCGCGGTGGTCAACGTGTCCTCCGTCGCCGGCTTCCTCTACTCGGCGGGCAACGCGAACTACTGCGCCACCAAGGCGTACCTCACGACTCTCAGCGAGGGGCTGGCCGCGGAGCTGCACGGCACCGGGGTCCGGGTACAGGCGCTGTGCCCCGGCTTCACCCGGACCGAATTCCATGCGCGGATCGGCGGTGCCGTGGAGCGGCACCCGGAGTTCGCCTGGCTGAGTGCGAGGTCGGTCGTGGCGTACTCCCTGCGATGCCTGGACCGAGGTGGGCCGGTAGTCTGCATTCCCGGCTTCGGGTACCGGGTGCTGGTGGGCGTGCTGCGACTGGTGCCTCGGCGTCTCATCGGGTGGGTGACCCGCCACCGCTACGATCGCGTGTGACCTGCGCCCTATCGGGCGGACCGGCCGGCGGCCAAGTTCGATCGGTCCTTCCGAAGGAACGTGGGTATGCTCCTCTCCCTCATTCGCATGCGAGTCGGGGCCCGGCAACTGGCCTGGGGTACCCTCCTGCTGCTCACCGGCTGCGCCGGCGAGGATCTCCTGCTGCCCGGAGACGGTGTCCCGTCGCAGCTTCGGGCGGTTTCCGGCGACGGGCAGACTGCCGTCGCGGGCACGCCGGTCCGCAATCCGCTGGTGGTGGAGGCCCTCGACGCTTCCGGCGTTCCGGTCCCGGGCGCCCTCATCGTCTTCCAGTTCGTGGATCCCCCTCGAGGCGCCGATATCGCTCCACCGGCTCCGGAGACGGATGCCACCGGCCGCGCGGCCGTCGAGGTCACGCTGGGCACGGTGGCGGGCGACCAGCCGGTGGAGGCGAGGCTCGCGGATCCGGACCGTGACCTGAGTGTCCGCTTCCTGCTCACGGCGATTCAGCCGGTCGACGGCGGCGGCGGTGGTGGAGGCGACGACGATCCGCCGCCCGGGGATGGTCCGGACGACGGCGGGGACGGTGGGGGAAACGATGACGGGAATGACGGCGGGAGCGACGAAGGTGGCGGGGGTGGAGGCGGTGAGGACGACGATGACGGCAGGGGTGGGCGGGACGACGACGACAGCGGTGGAGACGACGAGAAGGACGACGAGGGCGGCGAGGGGAAGGGTGAGGACGGCGGAGAAGGGAAGGACGAGGACAAGGACAAGGACGAAGGGAAGGACGACAAGGACAAAGACGAAGGGAAGGACGAGGACAACAGCGGGAAAGGGAGCGACGACGATCGCGACGACGACCGCGGCGACGGCGGCGACGACGACGGGCGCGACGACGATCGAGATGATGACGACCACGGCGATGATGACGATGACGACGACCGCGGCGACGATTGATCGCGCACACGGAGGCTGATTGCCGCAGCGGTGCAGATCGAACCGTGCGTGACCGATCCGCACCGACGTCTTAGCTTGGTGCGGTCCAGCGAGGTCCGCATTCCCGACGGCGAGGTTCACATGCGCGCTGCGTCCCTGCTTCCCTTGGCTCTGATCACCGGCCTGGCGGCCGCCTGCGGGACCGAGTCTCCTCGAGTGGCTGAGGAGGAAGCCACAGCCGCCGCCGACTCCGTGGGCGAACGAGATCTCACGCTTCAGACTTCGACTGCTCCAGCCCTCGAGGTCGCCTCGCCGGTCGAGCTCACCCGCCCGAGGTCGGCTCCGGCTCCGGATTCCAAGCCCCTGCACCGCACGAAGCCGGTCACGCACCCCACCGCTCTGAGCGCGGAGGAGAGTCGTCCCGGGCCTGCCGCGGTGCTGCCGGTGACAGCGCCCGCCGAGCCGCCGGTCGGCCCGGCACCGGTCACCCAGGCTCCGCCGGAGTGGACGGCGGAGGAGACGGCGGAAGCGCCGAGGACGGAAGAGTCGGTGGCCCCTGTGTCGGACGCGCCAGGGCAGCCCGCCGGCGCGGGCCGTGAACTCGCCCCGGGGAAGACCGTCACCGTAATTCCCGCCACCAGCGGTCCATCCCTCGAGGCCGATGCGGACGACTCCTGGCTGCCCAGCGAGCGCCCGCGCGGGATCATCGGCGCCGGCGGGGGCACCTGCCGCCCGCGCGGCGGGGTGCGAGGCGTGGGCATCGCTGGCCGGTTTCCAGTCGGTATTCCGACCGGCCGACTGAGGTAACCCTCCGAGCTCCTGTCAAATTTCTAGGGGTGGCGGTCTCGTCACCCCTCTTGTATGCTTTGGGTTCGCTCCTGAATCACGCGCTTCATAGGGCTTCGGCCCCCTGGTCGGCGCTGCCGCCGAGTCACCGATGCCTGTGTCCACCACAAGCAGAGCGGGAGGTTTTGCATGAGGTATGCGTGGCTGATCGCGGTCGCCGTCGCGGCGACGACCGGTTGTAACCAGGCCGAGCTCAAGAAGGCGCTGGCCGAGGCGAAGACCGCCGAGGCGCAGAAGGACAGCCTGCTGACGGAGGTCCTGGAGACCACGCAGTTCGTGAGCGACATCAACAGCGAGCTCGCGAAGGCCAAGAGCATGTCGGTGAAGACGGCGAGCGGCGATCCCGGTGTCCCCGGCGCGAAGAAGGACCGCGAGGAGCGGCAGGCGGCGTTGG
>DATABZ010000357.1:0-19726 GCA_036259315.1 Gemmatimonadales bacterium
GGAGAGCGCCCGGCGGTCGGGCATCCCGGCGGAACGTCAGACCGGAAACAGCTTCTCGAGTGTTCTCTGTGCCTCGGCTCCGAACGACTGGACCGGCGCCGGGTCGTCGATGTAGGCGGCGAGCCAGGCCCATACCCCCGTGTTCCCCCGCGCGTCCTTCCAGGTGAGCAGTCGGAACCAGCCGTCGTCCAGCTCGCGCACCGTGCCCGCCAGCGTCTGGCCCGGCAGGTTCAGCTCCACCATCCCCGTGTAGCGCCTTCCATCGGGCGTTATCACCTCGTACTGCTCGGCATCCTTCGGTGCGGCCGGGGTCACTCGGTAGCCGTCCGGCCCCAGGAGTCGAGCCCAGGCCGCATCTCGCGTCACGGTGGTGGTGACGAGCCCCCGGGCCCACTTCCGGTCCCGTCCGGGATGGCGACGGAGGTAGTGGCGCAGGCTCCTGAGCTCGGCCTGCCATCCCTCGCTGATCCCTTCCACTTCCGCATCCCAGGCGGCACCGTGTCCGAACCCCGAGTGCACCAGGCGTAGGCGGGTCTTGCCCTGGTGGGTCTCGAGGGTGAACTCCACCGCGATTCGCGCCGGCTCCACCTCGCCGGAGGGAAGCGGGTTGCCCTGGGTGTCGTAGGGCCGCGCGTTGTCGTGGACCAATCGCAACCGCCGGCCCGGCTCCCACGCGTCGATCCTGGTTTCCCAGTCCTCACCGTGCCCCCAGGACCAGAGCATGGTGCCGCCCTCACCCGGAGTAACGCGCGCAGCCGGCGGGAACCACCGCGTCAATTCCTTCTCTTCCGTCAGCGCACGCCAGACCTCGTCCGGCGAGGCGTCGAGCTCGAGCGACATCCGGAATGCCCGCGTCTGCTGCTCGGCGACCGTCTTCTCCATGGAACGCTCCTTTCGACGTCGTTTTGCTCGGCCGGGCGACTGCCGACCAGTTCGGCCGGCCATGCCTGCTCCCTCTCACGCAGGCGCCGGGGGCACCGGATGCACCGCGGCGAGCAGCCGAAACCACCGACCGCCCGGGGTGCGCTCGTCGTGGTACCTCGCCGCCACGCGCGCGAGCGCCTCCGCCAGCTCCTCGGCGAATCTCGCGCGTGTCTCCGCATTGGCGAACCGCACCTCGGTGTCCAGCGTGAGCGTGGCGATTCGCTTCCCTTCCTTGCGGGCCCGGTCCTCCAGCGCGGCGACGTCCCGGATCGTCCGACCGGCGGCCGCCACGAGGTAGGCGCTGCTCAGGCGGTCGGCCGCGGTTTCGGCGGTGGGCCCCAGCGCGCCCAGCGCTTCCGGGCTGATGATGAACGCCCGGGCGGTGGCCCGCACGACCCGCTCGATGCAGTTCCCCTTGCGCCGCTCTTCTACCAGCTCGACCAGCCCGGCGCCCTCCAGCACTTTCAGGTGATAGTTGAGGCGCTGCCGGGGGAGTCGGAGCCTGCGGGCGAGCCCGGCGGCTGAATCGGGTTCTCTCAGGTGCTCGAGGAGCCGCTGCCGCGTGGGATCCAGCAGCGCGGCCGCGGACTCGGGCGACCGAACGATGTCGAGGGGAACGGGGTGCGCCATGGGATCCAACGTGCTGCCGACAACTAATTTTGTCAATATCTGGTATTCCTGTCCGTGCGGCGATCCTGGGCTTCCGGTGGCCCGGACCGAGGATAATCTCAGGCACCATCAACCGGATCTCATCGTGAAACCGCTGCTGCTCCTGTTGTTCCTCCTGGTTCCCACCGCGTCGCCGGCACAGCGACCGGAGCGTGCTCGCGATCTGGGCATCCCGCTGGACGGCCGGACGGGCCGGTGGAACGCGATCACCGATGTACCGGGCGTCGAGGTCGGCGCCGTTACCCTGATCCGCGGCTCGGGGCCGCTGGTGGTAGGGCGCGGTCCGGTGCGCACCGGCGTCACAGCGATCTTCCCGCGCGGGCGCAACGGCTCGGACAGCGTATTCGCCGGCTGGTTCACGCTCAACGGCAACGGCGAGATGACCGGCACGACCTGGGTCGAGGAGTCCGGGCGCCTCGACGGCCCGGTCCTCATCACCAATACGCACAGCGTGGGCGTGGTGCGTGACGCCACCATCGCGTGGATGCGCCGGCACCGGCCCGGTTTCCTGTGGGCACTGCCGGTCGTCGCGGAGACGTACGACGGCACACTCAACGACGCGGAGGGCTTCCACGTGAAGCCGGAGCACGTCTTCGAGGCGCTCGACGGCGCCGCGTCGGGGCCGGTCCGCGAGGGCAACGTCGGGGGCGGCACCGGCATGAACTGCCACGGCTTCAAGGGCGGCACGGGGACGGCATCGCGGGTGCTCGCGCAGGAAGCCGGCGGGTACACGGTGGGCGTGCTGGTGCAGTGCAATTACGGCCAGCGCAGGCGCCTCTCGGTAGCGGGAGTGCCCGTCGGAAAGGAGATCACCGACTTGACGCGCTGCTACGCCGGTGCCATGCCGCCCACGAGGCCGTGGCTACGCAGCCTTCAGCCGTGCGCCAGGAGTGCGGGTGCGGGCCCCGTATTCGAAGGAGAGGCGCTCGGGTCGATCATTATCGTGGTTGCCACCGATGCGCCCCTGCTCCCCCACCAGCTCGAGCGGGTCGCCACCCGCGCTTCGCTCGGCGTAGGGCGTATGGGAGGACTGGGGGAGAACGGCTCGGGGGACATTTTCCTCGCCTTCTCCACGGCGAACCCGGCAGCGGCGGGCGACACCGGGCTCGCCTCGATCACCATGCTGCCGAACGATCGGATCAACCCGATCTTCGAAGCCACCGTAGAGGCCACCGAGGAGGCCATCATCAACGCGATGCTGGCCGCGGAGACGATGACGGGTGCCGACAGCATCCGGTCGTATGCGATGCCTCATGAACGGCTGAAGGCGGTGCTCCGGAAATACAACAGGTTGTCCGGGGACTGACGGTACATCGCGCCGCCGGCCTCAGGCCGTCCGGCTCTAGGCTGCCGACTTCCGGTATCGGAGCACCGCCAGCGACAGCACTGCGGCACCGGCAGCGGCCAGCCCGAGGATCGGCGGCCCGACGGTCTCCAGGCCCGCTCCCCGCACCAGCACCGCCCGCATGATCGCCACGAAGTGCTTCACCGGGTTCGCCTCGGCCACCCACTGCGCCCATCGGGGCATCGAGTCCACGGGAGTGAACAGGCCGCTCATCAGCAGGAAGATCAGGATGACGAAGAAGGCGATGAACATCGCCTGCTGCTGGGTGCGCGTGATCGTGGAAATCCAGAGCCCGAGCCCCAGCACCACGATCAGGTACACCATGGCGGCCAAGTAGACGAGCAGGAGGTTTCCGCGCATCGGGATGTCGAACACCAGCTTCCCGATCGCGAGCCCGATGGTGAAGATCAGCAGCGACAGGAGCCAGAACGGGATCAGCTTGGCGGCGATGAACTGCGCCTTGGTGATCGGCGTCACGTTGAGCTGTTCCAGGGTGCCGAGCTCGTTCTCCCGCGTGATGTTCTGGGCGGTGAGCAGCAGGCCGATGATGGTGGTGAGGGACACGAGCAGGGCCGGCACCATCCAATGCTTGTAGTTTCTGGTCGGGTTGTACCACCGCTGGGCTCTGAGATCGAGCGGCGCCGCCCGCCGTGCGCCGGCTCCGCTTCCCGCCGTCGGAAGCGTGCGGTCCAGCTCCCGCGCATAGGACTGGAGGATCGCCGCGGCGTAGGACTGCACGATCCCGGCGGTGGCCCCTTCCTCGGAGTTCAGTATGAGCTGCACCGGTGCCCCACCCTGCCCGACCAGGTCCTCCTCGAACCCGTCCGGGATGTGCAGCACGGCGGTCACCTCCCGGTCGAGCAGGGCGTGGTCCACGCCCGCGTCGATCGGCTCGTAGCGGACCACCCGGAACTGACGGCCCCCCTCCAGCCGCTGGACCAGCCCCGCGGAGACGGTGGTGCGGTCCTCGTCCACCACCAGCATCGCCACCTGCTTCACGTCGAAGGTGGCGGCGTTGGCGAGCACCAGGAGCTGCACCACCGGAATCATGAAGATCTGAAACACGGTGGTGTGGTCCCGGAAAATCTGGAGGAACTCCTTGCGGACGAGATAGAAGACGGTGCGCACCGCTCATCCCAGCCGGATCGCCAGGCCGCGGGAGCCCCGCGCCAGGAGAAGCAGTGTCATGCCCACCAGCACCAGGGTCTCCTGCCACAGCGTCGCCAGACCGGCCCCCTTGAGCATGATGCCACGCACGATGGTCAGGAACCATCGGGCCGGCACGATGTAGGAGAGCAGCTGCAGCGGACGCGGCAGCGAGTCGATCGGAAAGATGAAGCCGGAGAGGATCATCGTGGGCAGCAGCAGGCCGGCCAGAGCCGCGATCATGGCGGTGCGCTGGTTGGGCGCCTTGGTGCTGATGACCACACCGAGGGCGAGCGCGGTCACGATGTAGAGACCGCTCTCCGCGAGGAGGAGCACCAGGCTCCCGCGGAGGGGCACCTGGAACACCGTGCGGGACGCCAGGAGCACCAGGAGCACGCTCACGAATCCGAGCACGATGTACGGGATGACCTTGCCCGCCACGATCGCGGTGGGACGGATGGGCGAGACCAGGAGCATCTCCATCGTGCCGGTCTCCCGCTCCCGCGAGATCGAGATGGCCGTCATGAGAGCCGATACGATGGTGAGCACGAACGCCACCAGGCCCGGCACGAAGAGGAACGCGCTCTCCAGGGTCGGATTGTACCGCATGCGGGTCCGCGCCTCGGTCCGGAGCGCCCCGCCGGGCGACACGGCGTCGCGGTGCCAGCGATCCACGATCGTGCCGGCGTAGCCCTGCATGATGCCGCCGGTGTTGGGATCGCTGCCGTCGGTGATGAGCTGGATCGGCAGGGAGTCGCCCCGGCCGAGCCGCCGCTCGACATCGCTCGGTAGGACCAGGGCCTGGCGGACGGTTCCCTCGCGGAACCGCGACTCGAGCATCCGGCTGCTCGGCCAGATGGCGACGATGTCGAAACGCTCCGAGGCCGCGATCCGGTCGCGCAGCTCGAGCGTGGCGGCGTCCGGCGTCGGGTCCACGATGGCGATGGCGATGTCCTGCACGTCGGTGCGGACCGCGAAGCCGAAGATGAGCACCTGGACCACGGGAAACAGCAGCAGGATTCCCAGGGTCTGCCGGTCGCGCAGCAGATGCAGGGTCTCCTTCCGCACGAATCCTAGGAACGCTCTCACGCGGCCGCTCCCGGGCGGGTCAAGGCGAGGAACACCTCGTCCAGCGTCTCGGCACCCGCGGCGCGACGCACCTCCGTGGGCGTACCCATGGCGGCGATCGCTCCGTCCACCATGATGGAGATCCGGCGGCAGTACTCGGCCTCGTCCAGATAGTGGGTGGTGACGAGGACGCTGGTGCCACCGGCGCCCGCCTCGTAGATCAGCTCCCAGAACCGTCGGCGGGTGATCGGGTCCACCCCGCCGGTGGGCTCGTCGAGGAAGACGATTCCGGGACGGTGCAGCAGGGCCACGGAGAACGCGAGCTGCTGCTTCCAGCCGAGCGGGATCTCGCGCACCAGCTCGTCACCCGCGCGCTCCAGGCCGATACGGGTGAGGATGTCGCCCGCGCGGGTGGCGATCTCGCGGCCGCTCACCCCGTAGATGCCGCCATAGAGGGTGATGTTCTCCCGGACCGTCAGGTCTTCGTACAACGAGAACTTCTGGCTCATGTACCCGATCCGCCGGCGGACCTGGTCGGCCTGGGTGCGGATGTCGTAACCCGCGACCGTCGCGGAGCCGGACGTCGGCGCCAGCGCCCCGATCAGCATCCGGATGGCGGTGGTCTTCCCCGCCCCGTTCGCGCCGAGGAAACCGAACACTTCGCCTGGCTCGACGTGGAAGGTGATCGCGTCCACGGCCGTGAAGTCGCCGAACCGGCGGGTCAGCGCACGTGCCTCGATGGCGTAGCCGCTCACGCCGCCCGCTCCTGGCCCATGTACCACATGAACGCGTCTTCGATGTTCGCCGGGATGGGCTGGATGGAAGCGACCGTGAGGCCGGCCGACTCCAGATGGGCCGCCAGCTCCGGCCCGATCCGCTCCGCCGCGACGTCAGTGCGCGCGTCGGTGTAGTGCAGAGACTCGCCGAAGGGCCACACCGCGGCGGCGTGCGGGAAGCGCCGCAGCGCACCGAGCAGGCCGAGCACGTCGGCGCCGCGGACGGCGAGCAGCGGGCGTGGATAGCGCCGGCCGATCTCGTCGGGCCGGTCGGTGGCGAGCAGCCGTCCGCCCTGCATCAGGCTCACGCGGTCACAGCGGACCGCCTCGTCCATGTACGGGGTGGAGACCACGATCGGGAGCCCCTCCCCCCGGAGCCGCCCCAGCAGATCCCAGAACTCTCTCCGCGACACCGCGTCCACGCCGGTGGTCGGCTCGTCGAGGAGGAGGATTTCGGGCCGGTGCACCAGCGCGCAGCAGAGCGCGAGCTTCTGCTTCATGCCGCCGGAGAGCGCGCCAGCGCGCCGATCGGCGAACGGCTCGAGCTGCACCCAGATGGGCGCGATCGTCTCCCGTGCCTGCGCCACCGTGGTGTCGAACAACGCGGCGAAGAAGCCGAGGTTTTCCAGGACACTCAGATCGGGATACAGCGAGAACCGACCGGGCATGTAGCCGATCCGGGTCCGCAGGTCCCAGAGATCCTTCACTACGTCACGGCCCAGCACCCGGGCGCTCCCGGCGTCGGGGAGGAGTAGGGTGACCAGGATCCGGAACAGCGTGGTCTTCCCCGCGCCATCGGGCCCGATGACGCCGTAGAGCTCGCCCGGTCCGACCTCGAACGTCACGTGATCCAACGCCGTCGTGTCGCCGAATCGGCGGACCAGCCCCTCGACCTCGACCGCGGCCCCGTCACTCATCGGCGCGCTCCGGGGCGAGGAGCACCTCGCCCGGCATGCCGATTCGGAGCCGTCCCTCGGGGTTGGCGACCGCGACCTTCACCGCGTAGACCTGGTCGGCGCGCTCGTCGCGGGTCTGGATCGGGGTTGGCGTGAACTCGGCGGACGAGGCGATCCAGGTGACGCGGCCCGGCAGCGTCGCGATCGAGTCCGCCCGGTCCACGCCGACGCGCACCTCCTGCCCCAGCCGCAGGCCGGTGAGCTGCGCGTGGGCGACGTAGGCGCGGAGGGTGAGCGAGTCCAGCGAAGCCACCTTGAAGAGCGGCTGGCCTACCTGCACGAACTCTCCCGGCTCCACGTACCGCGTCAGCACCGTGCCCGTCAGCGGGCTCCTGATCCGGCTCCGCGCCAGTCGGTCGTCGATCGAGGCGACCTGGGCGTCGATCGCGGCCGCCTCCTGGAGAGCGCCGTTGCGGGCCGCGCGGGCGCCGGCCAGCTGCTCCCGGGCGACCCGAACGTCGCGCTCGGCCCGGTCGCTCTGCTGCGCGGTCGCCGCCGCCTGCCGCAGCAGCCGCTCGGTGCGACCCAGCTCCCGCTCGGCCATGGCGAGCTGGACCTCGAGCGCCGCGATGCCGGTCCCCGCCTCGCGGGTGCGCGCGGCAGCCGCGGCGCGCCGGGCCACGAGGGTCCGGCGCTCGAGCAGGAGCGGCACGGTATCCACCACGCCCACCACGCTGTCCTCCGCCACCCGGTCGCCCTCCTCGAGCGCGAAGGCGAGGAGTCGCCCACCCACCTCCGCGGCGACCGTGACTTCGGTCGCCTCGAAGTTGCCGTAGGCGTCGGGCTCATCGTCCCCGCAGGAGGCCAGCAGGAGCACGCACATGGCCGCAGCCACCGCGTGCCTCAGCTCCGGCGAAGGCAGGATCCTGTCTCTCATGGCGTGTCGTCCGTTGCACTGGGCGCGATCCCCAGCGTGGTGAGATACCGCGACCGGGCCTGGGCCAGCTCGACACGGTGGCGCTCCAGCTCCAGCCGCGCCTCGAGCACGTCGGTGCGTACCTCCACGTACTCGGGGGTAGTGATGACGCCCTCGTCGTACTGCGCGCGCGCCTGACGTTCCACTTCGGTGCGGAGCTCGACGATCCGTCGGTCGTCGGCCAGCGCGGCCTCGAGCCGGGCGATGTCCTCCAGGTCGCTGGCGACCGCGCGCGCCAGCCGTCGACCGAGCGCCGCCTCCTCGGTTTCCAGCACCTCCTGCTCCAGCCGGAACGCGGCCGCCCGGCGCCCGGCGGAGCGCCAGGTCCAGGGTCGCCACTCGAGCCGCACCCCCGCCTGCCAGAACGCATCCGAGGAGCGCCGGAACTGATCCAGGCCGGGGAGCCCCACACCTGCCTGGCCGAAGGCGAAGAGGCGAGGACGGTTCTCCGCGGCGGTCGCCTCCACCTCGCGCTCGAGCCTGAGCCGCGAGCGTCGAAGCTGCTCGAACTCGGGACGTTGGCGGAGTGTGGCCAGGGCGGCCGGGTCCGCCCGCTGGGAGCGCTCGGGCTCCCCCGTGGGCAACACCAAGACGGCGGCGGTGTCCACCGGCGCGCCGATCAGGTCGCCCAGGATCGCGAGCGCGGCGCGGCGCGAGGCTCGGGCCTCGTCTCGCCTGAGCCCGGCACGCACCCGCTCGGCCTCGATCTCCGCGGCGTCACGCCCGAGCGCCGTACCGGCCTCGACCCGGGCCCGCGCGGCGGCGAGCCGCGCCTCCAGGTCGGTGACCAGCGCATCGAACTCCCGCGCTTGCCTGTCGAGCAGGAACGCCGTGTAGAAGGCGGCGTTCACCTCGAGGCGGAGCTCGTAGAGCGACACGTCCAGGGCCGCCTGGGCTTCGGCGTGGCGCGCCCGCTCCACCGCCCGGCGCCGAGCCACCTCGCCGCCGTCGTAGAGCCGCTGCTGCACCTCGAGCGTGGTCTGCCACCGGTCTTTCGGCAGCTCGGGGATGTCGAGGCCCGGTACGCCGACCGCGGGACGGGTGACGTCGCTCTGGTGCGAGGCCTGGCCGTTGAGGGAGAGCTGCGGGAGGCGGTCGGCGCCGATCACGCTCAGTCGCAGATCGTTGGCGGCGCGGAGCAGCTCGCGCTGGCGGCCCCTGGGATCGCTCCGAAGCGCGGCCTCCTGCACGGCCGCCAGCCCCAAGGTGTCCCGAGCAGGCGCCATCTGCCCCGACTCCTGGGCCAGCACCACCCGTCCGAGGCCGACGAGCGAAGCGAGCGCCGCCGGGAGGACGCGGATCACGGCCGCAGCCCTGCCATCACGAAGTCGGGGAGGATGCGCCGCCGTTCGTCGAGGAACGCCCGCCAGCGATCGGCGTCGAGGTCGAGCAGCTCGCAGAGGGCCGGCCGGATCGCGAACGGGAAGATCAGCAGACCCATCATGTTGGCCACGAACTGCTCGGGGCTGATCCGGCGGAGCCGGCCGGCCCGGGCCCCCTCCTGGAGCTGCCGGCGGAGCACGTCGAGCGGGACCTTGCCGTGCCCCCTCATGAGACGGGCGATGCGGTCCGGGTGCGCGTGCAGCTCCGCGACCAGATACCCCGCGACATAGGGGCGCGCCGAATGGAAGTCGATCTGCTCCTTGACGATGGCGGGGACCTTCTGGTCGATGCTCCGGCCCGGGTCCGCCAGAATGCCGAAGATCCGCGGCACCAGCAGGGCGAGCGCCCGCGCGAAGATGGCGTCGGCGAGCGCCGCCTTGGTGCCGAAGTAGTAGTGCACCAGCGCCTTGTTGACCCCGGCCTCGTCGGCGATCTCCTGGGTGCGGCTGTTGGCGGTGCCCTTGCGCACGAAGACCCGGTCGGCCGCATCGAGGATGCGCTCCCGCGTCTCCTGGTCGGCGACGGCCGGCTGAACGGGTGGTGTTAACCGCTTGGTTGAACTCTGTGGTTTAACCATGTGGTTAATATGGCGGAGTGTCCCGACTTGTCAAGCAGGTGTCCTCGACCGGTCAGCGGCTACCCGACCATGACGTGCACTCTCGCCGACCGATGCCCTCGTCGACAGGGTCAGGCCGCACGTCACCCATGTGATCGCACTCATACCGCGGGTCAGGCCTTTGGAGCACCTTCGAGCCCTGTGGACACGACCAAGAGATCTCGATGACCGCCCCCGCTGACCGGCCCGCTTCCGGGTTCGCCGACCTCGGCCTCGACGAGGCCCTCCTGACCGCCCTGGACATGCTCGGATACGAGGAACCCACGCCGGTTCAGCGTGAGGCGATACCTCCCCTGCTGGCCGGCCGCGACCTCCTGGGACAGGCCGCGACCGGCACCGGCAAGACCGCCGCGTTCGCCCTGCCGCTGCTCCAGCGGCTTCCGCGGGATCCCGGCGCGATCGGCGCGCTGGTCCTGGTCCCCACCCGCGAGCTCGCGATGCAGGTCGCGGAAGCGGTGCACCGCTATGGAAAGGCGCTCGAGGTTCGGGTGCTTCCGATCTACGGCGGCCAGGCCTTCCAGCAGCAGCTCCGCGCCCTGCGGCGCGGCGTGGACGTGGTGGTGGCCACCCCGGGCCGTGCGCTGGACCACCTTCGCCGGCGAACGCTCGATCTGGAACGGATCGGCATCGTGGTCCTCGACGAGGCCGACGAGATGCTGGACATGGGGTTCGCCGAGGACCTCGAGGCGATCCTCGAGGCGACACCGAGCGCGCGCCAGACCGCGCTCTTCTCCGCGACGATGGCGCCGCGCATCATGACCATCGCGAAGCGGCACCTGCGTGATCCCGTGCAGGTGACGATCGCCCGCGAACGGGCAGCCCCGGGCCAGGCACCGCGGGTGCGACAGGTCGCCTACGTGGTACAGCGGCAGCACAAGCCGGCCGCGCTGGCGCGCATCCTCGACATGGAGAACCCGGCGTCGGCCATGGTGTTCTGCCGTACGCGCACGGAGGTGGACCAGCTGACCGAGACCCTGAACAGCAGCGGGTACCGCGCCGAGGCGCTGCACGGGGGGATCTCGCAGGAGCAGCGAGACCGTGTGATGCGGCGCTTCCGGGCGGGCACAACGGATCTCCTCGTCGCCACCGACGTCGCCGCTCGCGGGCTCGACATCCCGCATGTCTCACATGTGATCAATTACGATGTGCCATCCGCGCCCGATGGCTACGTGCACCGGATCGGCCGGACGGGGCGCGCGGGCCGGGAGGGCGTCGCCATCACGCTGGCGGAGCCTCGCGAGCACCGGCTCCTCCGCAACATCGAGCAGCTCACCAGGCAGCGGGTACCGGTGGAACCCGTCCCTACGGTCCTGGACCTCCGAGCTCGTCGGCTGGAGACCACGCGCGCCGCACTCCGGGAGCTGTTGCTTGGCGGCGATCTCGACTCGTACCGGGTGGCGGTCGAGTCACTGTCGGCGGAGTTCGACGTGCTGGACATCGCCGCGGCTGCGGTGAAGCTCGCGGACGAGGCCGGAAGCGCCCGGGCGGAGGCCGACATTCCCGAGCCGGCAGCGCCCGCGCCGCGCAGACGAGCGACACCGGGCCCGCGTCGACCGACGGGACGCCGGCGGCCCGGCGAGATCACCCGTCTGTATATCGGACTCGGCCGCCGGGCCGGCGTCCGGCCGCAGGATCTGGTCGGCGCGATCGCGAACGAGGCGCGCATGGACGCGCGTGGGATCGGCACCATCGACATCGCCGATCGCTTCTCCGTCGTGGAGGTGCCGGACGAGGCGGCCGACGACATCATTCACGCGCTGAGCGGCACGACCATCCGCGGCAAGCGGGTCACCGTGCGGCGGGACCGCGATGCGGACTGACCGCGCGGCCTCCCTCCCTGTCGGCCTGTGGGCCTGTCTCGCGCTGGCGTTCGTCTCACCCGCTGTCTCCCATGCGCAGGTGGGGAGCCAGGACTCGCGGGTGCACGTGTCCGGTGGCGGAGGGGTGCTCACGTCTGGGGCCTACTTCACTGGCCCGAACGATCTCGAGATCGCAAGCGGGGCCGCCGCCGCCGTGATGCTCCAGGCGAGCGTGGCGGTGCACCCTCGCCTGGCGACGGTGCTCACGGCAGTCTACACGAGGCCCGAGTGGGAGCTGACCGGGGTGCCGTTGGTCGGGAAAGTCGGTCTCTCGGGAGCGAGCGCCTGGTTCGCCGACGCCGCGCTCCGGGGTCATGTGTCACTCGGCAGCGGGCGGCGGGCACCGGCGGCCTTCGGGCAGATCGGGGCGGGCATAGCCCGCTACTCGCTGGACACGTCCGTGTTGGGCGTCGCCGTGGACGAGGGGGCCACGAATTTCGCAGTTGGCGTGGGCGCCGGTCTCGTGGTCCCGCTCACTCCCAAGTTGGGCATCGAGGTCATGGGGAAGGACTACATCGCGTCCTTCGCCAGTGTTCGGGACCTCGCGGCGTTCGGGGTGGAGGGGCAGCGGGCGCACACGCTGGTGGGGACGGTGTCCGCCCGCGTCGGACTCTGAAGGGTTGCCGGGAAGAGGGAAGGGTCCTCAACTGGACCGCCGCGCCTTCCCGTCCGCCGCTCGACTCCGCGCCACGGCGTAGTTCAGGTACGCGGCCGCCTTGAGCTCCGGCGCGGACAGCACCACCTCCGAGTACCGCTCGGCGTCGTGCTCCAGCTCCCGGGCCAGGTCGATCAGCTCGCGGTCCTCACCGGCATAGCTCCGGATGCGGCGCGCGGTCGCGCGGAGCACCTTGCGCGCACCCTCCAGGTCGCCTTCCCGGTTCCGGTCCACCGCCTCTGCGCGCGCCCGCGCCGCGTAGAACCGCGCGACGACCCGGTCCACGGCGACCGCGCGCGGCTGCTCGTCGTTGTCCCGGTGCGGAGCGTAGGTCCAGGAGAGCCGCTCCTCCGTCGAGTCCAGCGCACCGTCGCGGTCCTCCACCAGGCAGGTGGCCTCCAGGCGCTCGCCGTCCCGTCCCTTGGGGAACCGGATCGCGAGCGCCAGTTCGACCTCCTGCCCGGACACAAGGTCGTCGAGCTCGATCCGGAGCGTGCCTCCGGACTGGCGGAACCGCTGCCGGCCGAGCGGCCGGGCCGAGGCGCCGTCGGGGAGGCGCACCAGGAGTGTCGCGTCGCGAGCGACGACCTCGAGGGCCTCGCCGATCTCGCTGGCGAGGAACTCGGCGATGTTCTCCGCATCCTTCAGATAGTAGGAGTTGCCGCCTCCGGCCTCGGCCATGTCTTGGAGCAGGCGCTCGTCGAAGTCCGCGCCTACGCCGAAGGTGGAGGTCGCGACCCCTCGGACGCGCAGCTCCGTGGCGTGGCGCCCGAGCTCCGAGCGGTCCGTCACGCCATGATTCGCGAGGCCGTCGGTGAGCAACAGACAGCGTGCGATGGACTCCGCATCCAGCTCGCGCCCGACCTGCTCGCATCCCGTGAGCCAGCCCGAGCAGAGATCGGTCGAGCCGCGGGGCTCGACGCGGCGCAGCCGATCGACTGCCCGTTCGCGAGCCACCTTCGTCGCCTTTTCACTCGAGGTCACCACGTCCACCCGGTCGTCGTACACGACCACGGCAAACCGGTCGTTGCCCTTGAGCAGCGCCAAAGCGCGCTCCGCCGCCTGCCGGGCAAGGTCGAGCTTGCCGCCGGCCATCGAGCCGGAGCGATCGAGGACCAGAGCGACGTTCACCGGCAGCCGCTCGGGCCGGTGCCGTGCCTCGGGCGCGGTGAACGAGATCCGTACATGCCGCGTGCTGGACGCGGCGGACCGGATCAGGGTGCGATCGGACTCCGCGTACACTCTCATGGTGCCTCCTCTTCAAGGAGTCGTCTGGCGTGGGCCAGGATGCGTTCGACCAGCTTGTTGTGCCCGCGGGAGAGCGGCCGTCGGACGTGCAGTTCCAGGTCCGGCGTCAGCGAGATCCGTTCCCACTGGGAGCGCTCGGCCGCCGGCGGCAAGGGCGGGCTCGGGACGCCGGACGCGGACACCTGCGGTCCAGCCATCGCGCTCAGGACTCCCCGCGCGTAGTCGGCTGCCGAGCCCGAGTTCCGTTCGGCGGTGGCGTCTGCCTCCGCTGCCAGCAGTTCCCGCACGTCCGGGTCGCTCAGTACTTCCAGCCGTCGGCGGATCTCCGCGAGCGGGAGGTGAGCCTGCTGAAGCCGGCGGATGAGTCGAAGCCGGTCGAGGTGGCCCTCGCCGTACTTGGCTCCCGGTCCAGTGAAACCCGGAGCCGGCAGCAGGCCCTGCTGGATGTAGTACCGCACCGTGCGCGGCGTGACGCGCGCTCGCTCGCTCAGCTCGGGGAGATCGTAGACGTGAGCTTCGTCGGACATGAGGCAGCACTTTAACAGTGCTACGTTACGCTGTCAAGACCCCGTCCTTCCCTCCTTCCTCTATGGTACGGGGAGCCTGTGACACCGCAGAACGAGAAACCACGGCTCGCAAGGTCTCGACGAACCGTGCCGGCTGCTCGAAGGCCGGGTCGTCGGCTGCGTCCTCGACCACCCACAGGGGCCAGCGGTATCGGCGGGACGCCTCCTCTGCCACCGAGAGACTGGTGGCCAGGTCGTGCCGCCCCCAGATCAGCGCTGTCGGCACCTCGATTCGCGCGAGCACTTCGGCCGGGATAGCCGGGAAGCCGAATTGCTCCATGAGCCGATGCACCGCACCCCGGACCTCGGGGGTCCGGCCACGCTCCAGTGAGTAGGTGGCATACGCCTCCCACTGCTCTCCCATGGTGGCGCGGAGTCGCTCCAGATCGAACGCGCAGCGCCGCCAGAGTCGATCGAACGTGAGCTCACCGGGCTCCGCGAGGAACGCGCCGATGGCCTGGCCGAACTCGGGCGTGGGATTGAACGGCGCCAGGCCGAGGGAGTCCACGAGAACCAGGTGGGCCAGCCGGTGCCCGCCACCGGCGGCGAGCCGGGCGGCCATAGCGCCGCCGGTGATCTGGCCGAGCAGCACCGGCCGCACTGGGCAGGTGGCGTCGAGCAGCTCACCCAGCCATTGGAGCGCCTCCTCCGCGCTCATTCCCCGGCCGTCCGAGGCCGAGGACCCGTGGCCGGGCAGATCCGGCGCGATCACGCGATGCTCCCGGACCAGCGCCGGGATCACCCGCGCCCACTTGAGCGCGTGCTCTCCCGGACCGTGGAGCAGCACCAATGGCGGGCCCTCCCCACCTACCAACACCGCCGTGGACACACCTGCGAGATCGATTCTGTGCTCGACCACCGGCAAGCCGGCCAGCAGCCGCTCGCGCGCCCCGCGCCCGCCTGCCTGCGGTGCGCGTCCGGGTGCCAAGAAATCCTGCCTCATTGCTGCCTCCCCTAGAGTGACGAACACAAGGTGAGGCGGTGATGCCGGATGCGCGTCGGGCGGACTGCCCAGCCGGCCCCGGGGAGCCAATGGGCAGTTCTATGTAGTCACTAGTGCGTGGCGGTAGGCATAGGCCGTGGCGGCCGAACGGCTCGATAGTCCAAGCTTGACGTAGATGTTGCTGACGTGGCGGGCGACGGTCTTCTCACTGATCCGGAGGCGTTCGGCGATTCCGCGGTTGGTCATGCCTTTGGCGATGAGTCGGAGCACCTCGAGCTCTCGCGCGGTGAGACCGCCGGACCCGCGGGTGGCATGCTCCCGCCGAAGCCGTTCCACCCGGGCGAGCTCGGGACCGGCGCCGATCGCCCGCAGGACCCGCTGCGCGGCCTCCAACTCGAGGCCGGCACCGGCCTCGTCACCCAGCTCGCGGCACGCCATGCCTGTGAGCGCGCGGACGCGAGCTGACTCGTAGGGCGCCTTGAGCTCCAGCCAGAGCCCTTCGGCTTCGCGCAGTGAGGCGAGCGCGGCCCGAGCATCGCCTTCGGCCAGCTGTACGGCGCCGATGGAGTAGAGGGCGACCGCCCTGAGATAGAGCGCCCCGAGATCTGCGGCGAGCGAAACCAGCTCTTCGGCACCCTGACGGGCGCCGGACACATCGCCCGCCGCGAGCGCGATTTCGACCAGCGCGGCGAGGACTCGCGGTCGAGCGCGCCGCTCGCGGGTCTCGGCGACCGCGTTGCGTATCGCGCCGAGCGCGGCGTCCACCTCACCCTGGGCGAGGCGCAGGAGGGCGAGGCCCGGCTGCGGGCGGCGGCCGTGCAGGCTCGCCTGCCGGTAGGCTTCCTCCGCCTCGACCGCTTCGCCCCGTACCCGGTGAAGCTCGGCGAGCTGGTACCATGCGGCCCCATGCCCTGCCTGGTCGGGGGGCTCGGAGAGCCGCTTACAGGCGCGTTGCGCTTCGGCCACGGCGTCGGTCCACTCGCCGTGCAGCTGCATCAGCTCGGCGCGGCGCAGCAGGCATTGGCCGCGGTAGGGCACCAGGTCCGGCTGCGCGGCGCACCAGTGGGTGAGCGCCGCCGTCCACTCCTGCGCTCTCCCCCAATCGAAGATCTCCTGGCAGCCGGAGATCACCCCGCAGTACACGTCGCCCGCCACGAGCGGGGAAACCTCGCCGGCCGTGATCGCGACCATCGCCTCGTCCAGCAGCGCCACCCCCTCGCGCGGCTTGCCCAGGCGGATCAGGGCCCGGCCTTGTCCGTGCCGGGCCAGCGCGATCAGGTCGGAGTCGCCGAAGCGCTCGCCGGTCGCCGCGGCGCCGGTGAAGGCCTCGAAGGAGGTCTCGTAGTCACTCTGGCCGACGAAGCGCATCCCGTCGAGCAGCGAGAGGTATCCAGGCTCGACGGAGTCCTGCGCAACGTCTGCGAGCAGCCGCCTCGCCCGCGCGACCCAGCCGGCACACTGGGCCACATCTCCGCGCTCCAGGAGACCGAACCCCAGCCAAAACGCGCAGCGGGCCGCCCGGGCCAGGGCACCGGCGGCGAGAAAGCCCCGGTGCGCTCGGATCCACAGCTCCGCACTTTCGACCTCGCGACCGACGAGGTGCGTCGCGACGGCGAGGCGCTCGAGGTCTTCCGGTGCCAGTGGAGCATGCCGATCGGCGGCGGTGAGATTGGCGCAGGCTTCGGCCCAGGCCTGGCGCCGGAAGGCGTCACGACCGTGCTCCAGGTCCGGGTGGCTCGCTGAAGGTTCGCTCACGAGTGCCCCATCCCAAGATAGGGCGGGATGCGGAGGCCGTCAGGCCGGACCGCGCTCGATCCGCCGGAGCCGCTCCACGACCTCATGGCGCACCGCCTCCGGCTCGATCACCTCCACGTCGGGTCCGTACTGCAGCACGTGCCGCACCGCCCACTCGGTGTCCGCCAACGGGTGATCCATCGTGAGGGACCCATCCTCCGCCAGCGACTTCCCTTCCCGCTCCGCGATCCACCGCGCGATGCGGGGCGAGTACCGGAGCCTCAGGGTGCCTGCATCGGGCGCCTGGAACGCCTTGCCCTCCCGCACCAGCGCCTCGAGCGAGAAGCCGCGTGGCGAGTCGAACTTCGCGGGCAGCATCTCCACCTGCTCCACCCGGTCGAGCCGGAAGATCCGGATGCCGTCGCTGGTCTCGCAGTGAGCGACCGCGTACCACATGCCGGCGGAGAACACGATCCCGTAGGGACAGACGATTCGCCGCGAGGACGTCTCCTGGCCCGCTTTGCGGTAGGTGAGCCGCACCTTGCGCCGCCCCCGGAACGCCTCGCGCAGGCGCCGCAGATGCTCCAGGTCCCCGGCGGGGGAGAGCGACGCGACCCGGAAGTCGTCCGCGATCTCCTCGTGGGGCAGCTTCGCGACGGCCTCGCGCAGCCGGACGGTCGCGCCCTCGATCGCGCGGTGCTCGTCCGGCGGCCGCTCGCCGTGGAGCATGGCGAGGCCGAGCTCCAATGCCAGCAGCTCGCTCCGGGTGAGCCGCATGGGACGGAGGAAGTGATTGGGGACGATCGAGATGTCGTCCGCATCGATGAAGATCTGCAGGCCCTCGACGAAGCCGCCGGGCGCCTCGAAGCGCTCCGAGATGGACTCGATGTCCCGGAGGACGACGGCGCGCTCGACGCCGGCCAGCCGCGCGACCTCCTCCAGCTGGTGCGGCTCGCCGTCGGCCAGGTGAGGGATCAGATGCAGGATGCGGCGAAGCTGGTCGGCGGCGTTCATGCACCGGCGCCGGCGTGATGGTCGAGCGTCTCCCGGACCAGGCCCTGATACTCGCTCACCAGCTCGCGGGGGGCGACGGGGACCAGATCGCCGGCGAACGAGAGCAGCCACCGGGCGAACGCGTCGCCACGGCGCACCCGGAACCGCCGGCGATCGGGATGCCCCTCGACCGCCTCGCCGAGCCGGTAGGCCGCGGCTGCGGCACCGGTGCGCGAGCGGAAGGCGACGGTGGCGACGACGGCGTCGCCCGCACCCAGCTCCCAGGCGTGCCGCGAGCGCGCGTGAGCGCGCAGATCGAATCCCGCAGGGATCTCGAAGTCGGGGCTGTTGGGCCGCTTGTCGCTGACCTCGACCGCGTCGATCCGGTTGAGGCGGAAGTTCTTCACCAGCTCCTCGCCCGGCGCCCGCGCGGCCAGGTACCAATGTCCATTCAGGAAGAAGAGCCCGAGCGGCTCCACCGTACGGCGGCCCACCGAGTCCGTGCCCATCGTGTGGTAGCGGAAGGCGACACGCTTCCGCCGGCGGAGCGCCCCGTCGAGCATGGCGAGGAGATCGGCCGTCGGTGCCGGCCGCGTGGGAGCGAGCCGCACGCCGTCGGCTCGACCGGTCGCGTCCACCGGGAGATCGCACGCCAGCTTCCGCATGGCCGACTCCGCGTGCTCCGCGAGCATGGGATCGCCGAGCTCGCGCACCCGTGCGGCGGCCTCCGCCACTGCCGCCAGCTCGTCCGGCTCGAAGCTCAGCGCGGGAAGCGAGCGATAGCCGTAGGGGTCGAGCTTGCGCGGCTTCGCCTTGCCCGCACCATCCGCCCGGACGGTCAGGTACGGGAGATAGAAGTCGCGCACCCGGAGCCGGTAGCCCTGGGGCTCCGTGTCCGTGGCCGGAAGCGTCTCGATGGGGACGCCGAACTTGCGCAACTCGTCCTTGTCGCGCTCGAAGGTGCGGCGGCGGCTCTGCTCCTTCTGCTCGGCGGCGTAGGCGGGCACCTCGCGGATGAGCTGCTCGAAGGTCACGGGGTAGTGGTGGCGCAGGAGGGCGGCGAGGAGATCGACCCAGCGCTGGATCTTGGCGGACGTCATCGCGTGGCTGCCTGTTCCTCGGCATACTGCACCAGGTGACACAGCATGTTCACCAGCCGCATTTCCTCCACCGATCGGCAGCGGACGTCGATCAGCTCCGGGGATCCCACCAGGATCGCCAGCGCTTCCGCGCGGGACACCGCCACGTTCAGGCGGTTGGGGCTGAGCAGGAAGGAGGCGCCACGCGGCGCCTCGTCCAACGTGGAGGCGCACAGCGAGACGATGACCACCGGCGCCTCCTGCCCCTGGAACTTGTCCACCGTCCCGATCCGTACGCGCGGGTCGAGCCGGTTGCGCAGGCAGCGCACCTGGAGGTTGAAGGGGGCCACGATCAGAATGTCCTCCGGACGCATCGAACGCTCCCGGCCGTCCCGCCCCACCACCCTCCTTCCCAACAGCTCCTCCACGATGGCGACGATCGCGTCGCACTCCTCCTCGCTCGACTGATCGCAGCCGTCGTGGGCGACCGGCACCCAGACGATCCCTGTCTCCGCAGGCACGAGGGTGGCACGGCCCGTCCGAATGACGCGATGCCGCTCCGTCTCCGGAATACTGTCGAGCCGCCCATCGTACACCGCCTCGGATACGAATCGGCACACGTCCGGGTGCATCCGCCGAGACCTGCCGAGCAAGATGCCGAGCTCAGGCGGGACCGTGGCCCGACCCTCCAGCAGGTACTCCAGGCACGACGAGCCGGTGTCGCCGGGGTGCGTGGAGTACCTGCTGGAGGGTCGGGCCACGGTCCCGCCTGAGCTCGGCGTCCTGCTCGGCAGGTCGCGGCGCATGCACCCGGACGTGTGCCGGTTCGTATCCGAGGCGGTGTACGAGG
>DATABZ010000358.1:0-4405 GCA_036259315.1 Gemmatimonadales bacterium
CGGTTTCGGGTGTCGCTCCAGTCGGGCCGGTAGAGGCGATGCATGGCGTGAAAGCCGACCGTGCGGGTCAGGGTGACAGGCATGCTAGGGCGAGAAGGAGAAGCCCAGTCCCGCCTGGAGCCAGGAGGTAGTGGTCCACTCGCTCGTCCGACCGTCGGTGATGACCGGCGGTGCGGTCGGTTCGTCCGGCGGTTGCCGGGTGAAGCTCGCCGGATAGTTCAGCTTCCAGAAGATGACCCGCGCATCGGCCCGGAGGTGAACGCGGTTGGTGAGGAAGAGACGGAAGCCCGCATGGGGGGCGAAGTAGATCTTCCTCCCCAGCTCGAACCCGCTGGTGTCCGCGGCGGTCTCTCCGGGAAACGCAAACCCGACCCCCGCCCCTACGAAAGGCGCGAATCCGCGCCAGGTCTTCCCGCCGGTCAGGTTGAACTGGAGGTCGGCTTCGACGAACGAGACGGTCTGATCCACCGGCCCGCTCACCCGGTTGGCCACCGGCACGAACGGATCCACGATCATCCGCTCGAGGTCCCCCTGCGCGAACGCCAGCCCCATCTGGATCGTGCTGCCCGACCGGATGTCGTACCGCAGGCCGTACACCGGCCCGTCGTGCGGCGCGATCCCGAAGCGGCCGCCGGTCCCGCCGAACAGACCGCCGAACCCGGTGATCGTGTGGCCCTTGGGGATGTCGCTGTAGGGTGACCGGGAAGGCGGGTGGCCCACCTGGGCTCCGGCGCCTGTGGGAGACAGGGTGGCCAGCGCGACGGTCAGGAGCACCCCGAGTGCTGCGCGAAGCGTTGCTGCGCGAAGCGCCGCCACTGGCTTCGTCGCGGCCGATGGGGTCATGCTCAACACTCCCGCAGATCCCGCCCGGTCATCTCGCCCGGGGGCTCGACGCCGAGCAGGCGCAGCACCGTGGGCGCGACGTCGCGGAGCGAGCCGCCGGCCCTGAGCTGCGCGGTCTGCGCCCCCACGGCGACGAACGGAACCGGGTTGGTCGTGTGGGCGGTGTGGACGCCGCCGGTCGTGGGATCGATCATCATCTCGCTGTTGCCATGGTCCGCCGTCACCAGGACGCTGCAGCCCGCCTTGTCCGCACTGGCCAGCACCCGCGCGAGGCATCCGTCCACCGTCTCCACCGCCTTGATGACGGCCGACAGTACCCCGGTGTGGCCCACCATGTCGGCGTTGGCGTAGTTGCAGAGCAGGAAGTCGTGCTGGCCGGACTCGATGGTGCGGCAGAGCACTTCCGTGATCCCGTGCGCGCTCATCTCGGGGGCCAGGTCGTAGGTCGCCACCCGCTGCGAGGGCACCAGCCGGCGCTCCTCCCCGGAGTAGGGGGGCTCGTGGCCGCCGTTGAAGAAGTAGGTGACGTGCGGGTACTTCTCCGTCTCCGCGGTTCGGAACTGGGTCCGCCCCTGCTCCGAGAGCACCTCGGCGAGAATGCGGGCGAGATTGAACGGCGGGAAGGCCTGGGGGATGGGAAAAGTCTGGTCGTACTGGGTCATGGTGACCGCCGCCAGCCGCGGGCGTGCACCGAGGTCGAACTCCTCGAAGCCCTCCAGCGTCAGCGCGCTCACGATCTGGCGCATGCGGTCGCTGCGATAGTTGAAGCACAGCACCCCGTCGTCGTCCTGCATGTGCGCGACCGGCTGGCCGTTGCGGTGGTGGACCAGCGGGCGGATGAACTCGTCGGTCTCGCCCCGCTGGTAGGCGGCCTGGACCGCGAGCACCGGATGCTCCACCGGGGTGCCGACCCCGTGCACCATCGCATCGTAGGCCAGCCTGGTCCGGTCCCAGCGGCGGTCCCGGTCCATGCCGTAGTACCGCCCGGTCAGCGTCGCCACTTCCACCCGAGAGCCGGCGATGCGCCGCATGTCCTGGAGCAGCGTTCGGACCACCTCCGCCCCGAGCGTCGGGGGTGAGTCGCGCCCGTCGAGAAAGCCGTGGATCGCGATGGCCGGCACCCGGTGGCGCACCCCGAGCTCCACGCAGGCGAGCAGGTGCCGGTCGAGCGCGTGAACCCCGCCGGGACCCAGGAGGCCCACCAGGTGGAGGGTCCCCCCGGACTGCCGAAGTCCCGCGCAAAGCTCCACCAGCGGGGGAAGCTGATAGAATTCACCGGACTGGATGCTCTGGGAGATGCGGACCAGATCCTGGGGGACCACCCGGCCGGCGCCGATGTTCAGATGGCCGACTTCACTGTTCCCCATCTGGGCTTCGGGAAGCCCGACTGCCAGTCCGCTGGCCTCGAGGAGGGTGCGCGGATAGCTCCCCCAGAGCCGGTGCCAGACCGGGGTGGAGGCCAGCTCGATGGCGTTCCCTTCGCGCTCGCGCCGGTACCCCCAGCCGTCCAGAACCACCAGGACAACCCGGTTCCGGGGACGTCCGTTTGACATGGATCTCCGCGTGTTCTACAATGGCGGACTGTGAGTTACGCGCCGCAATCTAGTCCCGGCCTTCTCCGCCTACCAGCCTGGGCGGTGGCGGCGCTGCTGGTTGCGGGACCGCTCGCCGCTCAGGAGGAGCGGCGGGTCCAGGAGCCGACCGACCTCCACCGCGCTCCCGACGGAACCCCTCTCGTTTCCCTCCCGGCCGGTGCTCCGGTCGAGGCCGGCAAGGCCGACGGCGGATGGCGGCAGGTGACGGTGGAGGGCTGGATCTATCGACCCTCCACCTCGCCCACGAAGCGGGAAGGCTTCGACCTCGTCGTCACCTCCGCCGAGGGCGAGAACCTGCGCCGGGCTCCGAATGGACCGATCGTCGGCCGGGCCCGCGAGGGCACCCTGCTCGAGCGCGTGGGAGAGAAGGGGAAGTGGTTCCGGGTCCGGCGCGACGGGTGGGTCCCGCGGGAGGCGGTGCCCGCCAAGGCCGCCCCTGCCAAGGCCGCCCCTGCCAAGGCCGTCCCTGCCAAGGCCGCCCCTGCCAAACCCGTGGCCGACACCACCAGGCGGAAGTCTCGACCGGATACCGCCCGACAGGGGAAACTGGCGGCGGCCCCAGAGCCTTCCGCGCCCGCCGGCGCTCCGACCAATGCTTCGGAGCGCGTCGAGATTCTGCGCGAGACCGGGCTGAGCCGGGCACCCGACAGTGCACCCCTCGCCACATTGCCGGCCGGGCTTCCGGCGCAGGTCGTGAGCCGCTCGGGCGAGTGGGTCCGGGTGCAGGTCGAAGGCTGGGTTCGCGAGGCCGACATCAAGCCGGCGGCATCCGGGGTGCTCGCGGGCGTCAGCGCCGCGGAAGTGCGGGCATCGCCCGAGCAGTTCGTCGGACGTACGCTGGACTGGCGGGTCCAGATCATCGCGGTCCAGATCGCCGACGAGCTCAGGCCCGAAATTGCGCCCGGGCAGCCCTACCTCCTCACTCGTGGTCCCCTGCCGGAGCCGGGCTTCGTGTACGTCACCATTCCACCGGAGCGGATCGCCGAGTTCCGGGCCCTGCCTCCGCTGCACGAGATGACGCTCCGGGTCACGCTGAAGGCGGCCCGTACCCGGTACCTCGCGACCCCTGTGGCCGAGCTGGTCTCGACGCCCGGACTCGCGAGCGCTGGAGGATGACGCAGTGAACGACCTGCTCAAGCAGCGGATCGCGCGTGCGCTCGACGGACTCAGCGACGAGCGCGGCTACCAGATCCTCGACTACATCGAGTTCCTGGAGAGCAAGTACGCAGAACGCGCTCGGCCCGGCGGCCTGTTCGCCCGGATCACCGAGACCGTAGAGGACACGATGCGCGCCGGGAAGCTGCCGATCCAGGCGATCAGCGGCACGATGGGACTGGTGGACGGTGCCGCCAAGGTGATGAAGGGCCTCGCGGCGGCGGGGCAGGCGGTGATGGACGAGGCCGTGAAGGCGGCTGAGAGCGCCGCCACGCCGCCGTCGTCCTCCTCGACTCCGCTCCCCGGCCCGTCGGGCTCGGAATCCACCGGCTGACCCCCATCCCGTAGTTCCCCGTCCCACAGCTCCAGAGCCGAGGAGATATGGCGGCGCCCGCCCAGACTCCGCCCGCGACGACCTCCCCACCGACGGAATTCATCCGCGGCATCGGGCCGCTCGCGGCCATCTCGCTGGTGGTCGGCTCCATGATCGGGTCCGGCATCTTCATCGTCTCCGCCGACATCGGCCGCCAGATCTCCCCATGGGGACCGGGCGCCCTGCTGCTGGTCTGGGTCATCACCGGGGTGATCACGGTCATCGGGGCGCTCTCCTACGCCGAGCTGGCCGCGATGATGCCGCGGGCGGGCGGGCAGTACGTGTTCCTGCGGGAAGGACTCGCGCCGGCGGCGGGATTCCTCTACGGCTGGACCCTGTTCGCGGTGATCCAGACGGGGACCATCGCGGCGGTCGCGGTGGCATTCGCCCGCTTCCTGGGCGTGCTGCTGCCGTCCATCACGCCCGATGTCTTCTTGCC